>NZ_JBVIGA010000012.1:25887-250219 GCF_055571035.1 Streptomyces malachitofuscus
TCCCTCCCCCCCCCCCCCCCCCCCCCCCACCCCACCCCCCCCCCCCCCCCCCCCCCCCCCCCCCCCCCCCCCCCCCCCCCCCCCCCCCCCCCCCCCCGCTGCAGTTTTGTGGGACATTTCCGGGTATCGGCCCGATCGGGCGATGGCCGGAAGTCGTCGCTCGGAGGTGCCGGCGGCGCCGTCCGCCTCACCCGCGCCCCATCGCCCGTGTGAGGGCGATCTCGATGACCACCCGGGACGGGTTCGGCGACGGTGTCCGTCCGTAGCGTTCCGCATAGCGCCGCTCCGCCTCCTCGACGTGCTCCCGCTCCGTGCGGACCACCGCGCGCCCCTCCAGCGTGGCCCACCGCCGTCCGTCGACCTGGCAGGCCGCGACGGGTGCGCCGTCCGGCCCCGCCGCCAGCACATGGCGCACCTTCGCGCTCGCCTTGTTGGTGATCACCCGAGCAAGCCGTGCCCCGGGGTCGTATGTCACTCCGACGGGTACCAGGTGCGGGGTGCCGTCCGGGCGGAGGGTGGTCAGCGTGCACAGGTGCTTTTCGCGCCAGAAGTCGAGGTACGCCTCGTCCGGATCGCCCGGATCTACCGAATACGTGGTGGCCATGGACCGGAACTTAGCCCCGCCACGCTCCCGGACATTACCTTGAGCGGAATGGACTCAAGTTTGTGTACGCTGTTCGTGGCAGCCTGACCGAGTCAGCCACGAAGACCGCTGAGGGTCACTGAAGGGTCACCGAGAAGGAGGACGGACACGTGGACGCCGAGCTGACCAACCGGAGCCGGGACGCGCTGGGCGCCGCCGGCAATCGGGCCGTGACCGAGGGCCACCCCGACCTCACCCCCGCCCATCTGCTGCTCGCCCTGCTCGCCGGGCAGGAGAACGAGAACATCACGGACCTGCTCGCCGCGGTCGACGCCGACCAGGCGGCCGTACGCTCCGGGGCCGAGCGCGTCCTCGCCGGCCTCCCGAGCGTCACCGGGTCCACGGTCGCACCGCCCCAGCCCAACCGCGAACTGCTCGCCGTCATCGCGGACGCCCAGGCACGCGCCCGGGACCTCGGCGACGAGTACCTCTCCACCGAGCACCTCCTGATCGGCATCGCCGCCAAGGGCGGAGCCGCCGGCGAGGTGCTCTCCGGGCAGGGCGCCACCGCGAAGAAGCTGCAGGACGCCTTCCAGAAGACGAGGGGAGCCCGCAGGGTGACCACCCCCGACCCCGAGGGGCAGTACAAGGCGCTGGAGAAGTTCGGCACCGACCTCACCGCGTCCGCCCGCGAGGGCAGGCTCGACCCCGTCATCGGACGGGACCAGGAGATCAGGCGCGTGGTGCAGGTGCTGTCCCGCCGTACCAAGAACAACCCCGTGCTGATCGGTGAGCCTGGTGTCGGCAAGACCGCCGTCGTCGAAGGCCTCGCCCAGCGCATCGTCAAGGGCGACGTCCCCGAGTCGCTGAAGAACAAGCGGCTGGTCGCGCTCGACCTGGGCGCCATGGTCGCCGGCGCCAAGTACCGGGGCGAGTTCGAGGAGCGGCTGAAGACGGTCCTGGCCGAGATCAAGGACTCGGACGGGCAGATCATCACCTTCATCGACGAGCTGCACACCGTCGTCGGCGCCGGTGCCGGCGGCGACTCCGCCATGGACGCGGGCAACATGCTGAAGCCCATGCTCGCGCGCGGCGAACTGCGCATGGTCGGCGCCACCACCCTCGACGAGTACCGCGAGCGGATCGAGAAGGACCCGGCGCTGGAGCGCCGGTTCCAGCAGGTCCTCGTGGCCGAACCGTCCGTCGAGGACTCCATCGCCATCCTGCGCGGGCTCAAGGGCCGCTACGAGGCCCACCACAAGGTCCAGATCGCCGACAGCGCCCTGGTGGCCGCCGCGACCCTCTCCGACCGCTACATCACCTCCCGCTTCCTGCCCGACAAGGCCATCGACCTCGTCGACGAGGCCGCCTCGCGGCTGCGCATGGAGATCGACTCCTCGCCCGTGGAGATCGACGAACTGCAGCGCGCCGTCGACCGGTTGCGGATGGAGGAGCTGGCGATCGGCAAGGAGACCGACGCCGCCTCCCGCGAACGCCTCGACAAGCTCCGCCGGGACCTCGCCGACAAGGAGGAGGAGCTGCGCGGGCTCACCGCCCGCTGGGAGAAGGAGAAGCAGTCCCTCAACCGGGTCGGTGAGCTCAAGGAGAAGCTCGACGAGCTGCGCGGCCAGGCCGAACGCGCCCAGCGCGACGGCGACTTCGACACCGCCTCCAAGCTGCTCTACGGCGAGATCCCCACCCTCGAACGCGACCTGGAGGCCGCCTCCGAGGCCGAGGAGGAGGTGGCGAAGGACACCATGGTCAAGGAGGAGGTCGGTGCCGACGACATCGCCGACGTCGTCGCCTCCTGGACCGGCATCCCGGCCGGCCGCCTGATGGAGGGCGAGACGCAGAAGCTGCTGCGCATGGAGGACGAGCTCGGCAAGCGCCTCATCGGCCAGACCGAGGCCGTACGTGCCGTCTCCGACGCGGTGCGCCGCAGCCGCGCCGGGATCGCCGACCCCGACCGCCCCACCGGTTCCTTCCTCTTCCTCGGCCCCACCGGTGTCGGCAAGACCGAGCTCGCCAAGGCGCTCGCCGACTTCCTCTTCGACGACGAACGCGCCATGGTCCGTATCGACATGTCGGAGTACAGCGAGAAGCACTCCGTCGCCCGTCTCGTCGGCGCGCCCCCCGGCTACGTCGGCTACGAGGAGGGCGGTCAGCTCACCGAGGCGGTCCGCCGCCGCCCCTACAGCGTCGTCCTGCTCGACGAGGTGGAGAAGGCGCACCCGGAGGTCTTCGACATCCTGCTCCAGGTGCTCGACGACGGCCGGCTCACCGACGGCCAGGGCCGCACGGTGGACTTCCGCAACACGATCCTCGTCCTGACCTCCAACCTGGGCAGCCAGTACCTGGTCGACCCGGTCAGCACCGAGGCGGAGAAGCGGGAGCAGGTCCTGGAGGTGGTCCGGGCCTCCTTCAAGCCCGAGTTCCTCAACCGCCTCGACGACCTGGTCGTCTTCTCCGCGCTCACCAAGCCCGAGCTGGAACGCATCGCGCAGCTCCAGCTCGAGTCCCTGGCCCGCCGCCTCGCCGAACGCCGCCTCACCCTGGACATCACCCCCGAGGCGCTGGCCTGGCTGGCCGAGGAGGGCCTGGACCCGGCCTACGGCGCCCGCCCGCTGCGCCGCCTCGTCCAGACGGCGATCGGCGACCGCCTCGCCAAGGAGATCCTGGCCGGAGAGGTCAAGGACGGCGACACGGTCCGGGTGGACCGCTTCGAGGACGGTCTCCTGGTGGGGCCTGCGACCGGCACGTCACTCTGAGCGACGAGCGACGAGCGACGAGAGGCAGCCGGCGAGCGGCGATTCCGTTTTCCGGGCCCGATGTCCCTCCGGGGCGTTGGGCCCGGGCCGCACCGGGTACTTCGGGATTGACCGGATCGAGTCAGCCCTCGGCTGACAGGCCCGTCGGGGCTTGCCACCCCCCTCCCCGCATAAGGGAGGATGGCGGGATCCGTACGAAGGGAAAATCACGGTGACCATCGACCCGTCCTCGATTCCGAATTTCGGGGGCCAGCAGCCCGAGCCGCAGCCCCAAGGACCGGCGGGCCCCGTCGTCCCGGATCAGGACCTCGTGAAGCAGCTCCTCGACCAGATGGAGCTCAAGTACGTCGTTGACGAAGAGGGTGACCTCGCGGCGCCGTGGGAGCAGTTCCGCACCTACTTCATGTTCCGCGGGGAGGGCGACCAGCAGATCTTCTCCGTCCGGACGTTCTACGACCGGCCGCACAAGATCGACGAGAAGCCGCAGCTGCTCGAGTCGATCGACGACTGGAACCGGCGCACCCTGTGGCCGAAGGTCTACACCCACACCCATGACGACGGCACGGTCCGTCTCATCGGTGAGGCGCAGATGCTGATCGGCATGGGCGTGAGCCTGGAGCACTTCGTCTCGTCGACGGTGAGCTGGGTGCGCGCCGCGATCGAGTTCGACAAGTGGCTCGTCGAGCAGCTCGGCCTGGAGCAGGAGATCAACGAGGCGGACAAGCCCGACGACGGCGAGGAGTAGCCGCCCTCGGGCGGCCACCGCCGAACACGGCGGGCGGCGGGTACCGGCGGGTGCGCGCCGCTCACAAGGAGAGCCCGGTCCGGGCACCGGCCACCACGGCCGCTGCCCGGACCGGGCTCTTCCGCGCCCGATGGACCGCCCTGCCTCCGGCCCGGCCGCCCGGCGGCACGGCGCGGGATGACGAGCCCGCCGTGACGGCGCCCCTCCCGGCGAGAGAGCCGGGTTCCGTCTGGGTACGGATACTCAGACGCGTGCGCGACGAGCCCTCCGTGCGCAACAAGCACATATGAACATACGACCGCCATGTCGCGGTGACTGAGGCGACCGTAACGCCTCCGCATCACGTGCCCCCTCTGTACCCGCCACCATCGGCTTCCAGCTCGAAGTCCTGGTCGGGCCCAACGGCCAGGCCCACCTGGGCGTCACCACCCCGTGCGTGGAGAAGTCCGAGGTCGCTCCGCCGGCCAGCGAGCCGAACGGCCCCGACTACTCGGACCAGGAGCTGCCGGAGTCGAACGTGCGGTCGACGTTCTGGTCGAGCGACGCGCCCCTGTCGACTTGAACGCGCGCGGGCCGGCGGGAGCGCCCCGCGCTCGGTTGCCTGAAGAACCCCGCGTTCAACGGCCCCCCGCGCCCTTGAGCCGCCGTGCCGCCTCCTCCAACACCGGCCGCTGCTTGCAGAACGCGAAGCGGACGAACGGTGCGCCCATGTCGCGGTGGTCGTAGAAGACGGCCGTGGGGATGGCGACGACGCCCGTGCGTTCCGGGAGAGCCCGGCAGAAGGCGATGCCGTCGGACTCGCCCAGGGGGCGGATGTCGGCGGTGATGAAGTAGGTGCCGGAGGGGCGGTACACGGTGAGCCCCGCCTCCTCCAGACCCGCCGCCAGGACGTCGCGCTTGGTGCGCATGTCCGCGCGGAAGTCGTCGAAGTACGACTCGGGCAGGGCGAGGGCCTCGGCGACCGCGTACTGGAAGGGGCCGGCGGAGACGTAGGTCAGGTACTGCTTGGCCGAGCGGACCGCCGTGACGAGTTCCGGGGCGGCGGTGACCCAGCCGACCTTCCAGCCGGTGAAGGAGAAAGTCTTGCCCGCGCTGGAGATGGTCACCGTGCGCTCCCGCATGCCGGGGAGGGTGGCCAGGGGGATGTGCGCGGCGTCGTCGAAGACGAGATGCTCGTAGACCTCGTCGGTGACCACGAGCAGGTCGCGTTCGACGGCCAGCTCGGCGATCACGGTCAGTTCCTCACGGGTGAGGACCGTGCCGGTCGGGTTGTGCGGGGTGTTGATCAGCAGCAGGCGGGTGCGGTCGGTGACCGCGTCGCGCAGCTCGTCGAGGTCGAGGCGGAAGCGGCCCTCGCGGGGGCGGAGCGTGACCGGGACGCGGGTGCCGCCCGCCATGGCGATGCAGGCGGCGTAGGAGTCGTAGTACGGCTCGAGGGCGATCACCTCGTCGCCGGGCTCCACCAGGGCGAGCAGCGCGGCAGCGATGGCCTCGGTGGCGCCCGCGGTGACCAGCACCTCGGTGTCGGGGTCGACGGACAGGCCGTAGCGGCGCCGCTGGTGCGCGGCGACGGCGGTGCGCAGCTCGGGGATGCCGGGGCCCGGCGGGTACTGGTTGCCGCGGCCGTCGCGCAGGGCCCGTACGGCGGCCTCCCTGACCTCCTCGGGGCCGTCGGTGTCGGGGAAGCCCTGGCCCAGGTTGATGGCTCCGGTCCGCAGGGCCAGGGCCGACATCTCGGCGAAGACCGTCGTCCCGAACTCGGCGAGCCGGCGGTTGAGGAGGGGGCGCGCGCTGGAGGTCATGGCGGCCATCCTCCGCCGAACCTCTGGAGTTCCTCAACTCTGCTTTGGGCCGGGCGGGCGGGGGGCATCTCCCGGTCACGCACGTGAGCGAGGCGCCCACGGGGGGTGTTTCGGGGGATCACGGGGGATGGAAGGAGGGGTGGGGCCATGGACATCGGCGTCATCTCGATAGGGCTCGCTGTGCTGTTCTTCGGTGCCGGCTGGTTCGGTGTCCGCAACTCGGCCCGCAGGGCGGAGCGGGGTCCGGCCGGTAGGCCCGGACGGCGCCGCGGCAGCGGCGAGGGCTGGTGGGCCGGCGGGCACGGGGGCGGCGGGGGCGGCGGGGGTGCCGGCTGTGGATCGTCCTCCGGTGGAGGCTCGTCCTGCGGAGGCGGGTCGTCCTGCGGAGGCGGGGGCGGATGCGGCGGTGGAGGCGGCTGACACGGGGCAGCGCGGCTCCACTTCGGGAGATGACGCATCCGCGACGGCGGGGTCCGCACCTGGGGCGGGCCCCGCTCCGGCATGGAGCGGTGGCGCGGAGTCCGGTTCCGGTTGTCTTCGGGGGTGGTGCGGGGTGGCGGCGTACGCCGTCACTCGGGGGCGTACTCAGGGGTTGAACAGTTGAGCTGGGGAGCCCCCGAGGGGATGGAAAGCCCACGAAGTTGGGTAAAAACGCTGTGGTGGCGCCACACTTCATGATTCCCTATAAATCACCAGTGCAGCCCTCGGACTCCCCGCGGACCCTTCTTCCGGCCGGGCGACCGGGCTGACGGGCCGAGTTCTCCGGTGCGGCCGGGGTGCGCGGACCCTCATCTCCCTCTCCTTGTGTGCTTGCGGAGCCGATCCATGCTCACGACCCTGAACACCGCCTATTCCGACACCCGCGCGGCCGACCTCGCCTGGGCGCTGGGGCGTGAGCCGCTTCCCGCGCTGGCCACGCTCGATCTCGAACTGAGCGGCGCCAAACTCCAGTTGCGGTTGCTGGGCGCGTCCCACCAGGTGCTGGTGGAGGAGGAGCGGGGCCGGTGTTCCGAGACGGTGGCATGCATTCCGGGCAGCAGCACGCCGCTTCCGCTGGGCGTGGCCAAGCGGGTGGGGGACTGGGAGTACGAGTTCGCCGCCCGGGTCGAGGTGCTTCCGCCGGGGTCCTTCGCCGGGCGGGCCCAAGAACTTCTCGCCCTCGTCTCCGACCATCCGCAGGGTCTGGCCGGTGTCTTTCCCGGCAGCCCGCACGCGTTCACCGCGATGCTCGCCCAGCGCCACGAGGGCCAGGTGCACTGGCGGACGTGGCACGCCTATCCGCAGGACGGGCAGTTGGTGGCGACGCGGACGAAGGTCGGAGTGCGGGAGATGGCGCCTACCAACAGCGGCCAGCCGTAAACAAAAATCACGCGTGTGGGTGACGCTGCGCAATAAGGGCGTGACGTAACGTCGCTGAGGTGATCGAATCGCAGGCCCCCGCACCGCCCGGCTCCGCGAAGTCCGGGGACGGGCCGGGCGGCGACGCGGGGAGCGCGGTGCGGCTGCCCGTCCGGCAGGGCACCGGGCGGTTCCTGGTCCTCGCGGGGGTGTTCGTCTGTGCCGCCTGCGGTCTGGTGTACGAGCTGGAACTGGTCGCGCTGGCCACGTACTTGATGGGGGACTCGGTCACCCAGGCGTCCGTCGTGCTGTCCGTCATGGTCTTCGCGATGGGCATCGGCTCCCTGGCCGCCAAGCGGCTGCGGCGGCACGCGGCGGCCGGATTCGGCGCCGTGGAGGCGGCCCTCGCCCTGGTCGGCGGGTGCAGCGCGATGGCGCTGTACGCCGTGTTCGCCTGGACGGGCGACTGGGGCGGGATGTGGGCGAGCGGCCCCCGCGCGCTGCTGGTGGCGTTCTCCCTCGCCACCGGGCTGCTGATCGGGGCCGAGGTGCCGCTGCTGATGGAGCTGATCCAGCGGATCCGCCGGCAGGACGCGGGCGGCGCGGTGGCCGACCTGTCCGCCGCGGACTATGTCGGCGCCCTCGTCGGCGGGCTCGCCTTCCCCTTCCTTCTCCTGCCGCTGCTCGGCCAGTTGACCGGTGCGCTGATCACGGGGGCCGTCAACGCGGTCGTCGGCGGCGCGCTGGTGCTCGGGCTGTTCCGGCGGGACCTCACCCGCCGCACCCGCCGGATGCTGGTGACCGCCAACGTGTGCGTGCTCGCGGTCCTGGGCACCGCCGCCGTCCTGGTCGACGACTTCGAACGGGCGGCCCGGCACGCCATGTACGGCTCGGACGTACGGGTGGCCCTGCACACGGACGTGCAGGAGGTGCTGCTCACCGGCGGGCGGGACGGGCGGCCGCTCAACCTGTTCCTGGACGGGCGGCTGCGGGTCAGCGGCCGGGACGAACTGCGGTACCACGAGGCGCTGGTGCACCCCGCGATGAACGGGCCGCACGCGCGCGTGCTCGTCCTCGGCGGCGGTGACGGGCTCGCCGTGCGGGAAGTGCTGCGGCACGGCGGTGTGCGCCGGGTCGACGTCGTCGAGCTCGACGCGGGCGTGGTGCGGCTGGCCCGCCGCGACCCGGCGCTGTCCGCGCTGAACGCGCACTCCCTCGACGATCCGCGCGTGCGCGTGAGCACCGACGACGCCTTCGACTGGCTGCGGCGGGCGCCCCGGGCCGCGTACGACGTGGTGGTCTCCGATCTGCCGCATCCCGGGATCGCCGCGAGTACGAAGCTGTACTCGCAGGAGTTCTACGGGCTGGCCCGGCGGGTGCTGGCGCCCGGCGGGCGGCTCGTGGTGCACGGGGGTGCGGTGGCGTCCCGCACGCGTGACTTCTGGACCGTCGACTCGACGCTCCGCGCGGCGGGGTTCGACACCGCCGCCTACCGCGTGCGCGGGCGGCTGGCGGGATTCGCGGCCGGACCCGACCGGAGTTCCGTGGCCGGCGCCGACGTCCCTCGCGACTGGGGGTTCGTACTGGCGGCCCGGCACGTCCCCGAGCCGCGCCTGGACCCGTCCGGGCCCCGCCCGCGCACGCTCACCGGCGCCTCCCTGACGGCGGACGTCCGGGCCGCCGAGGACACCCGGGTGCGCGGTCTGCCGCCGTCCACGCTGGTGCACCCGCGCTACACCGGCTGAGCCCCTGCCGCGTTCCGCACCGACGCGCCGCGACTTCTCGCGGACGGGGGTGCAGCCCGGCGTCGTCTGGGTAGGCTCCGCACTCATGGAGCACGAGGTGTTCGTTCCGGTCGTGGAGGAGCGGCTCAGGGAGGTGCTGGACGACCCCGCGCGGGTCGCCCGGGCGGTGCCCGGGCTCCAGCACGACGCCGGCGCGGATCCCGTCGCCGGCCGTCTGAAGGTCCGCGTCGGCAGCCATTCGGTCACCTACCGCGGCGCGGTACGGGTGTCCGCGCGGGACGACGGCTCCTACGCCGTCGACGGCGACGCGACCGAGGCCCGGGGCAGCGGCGCGGTGAAGCTGGCGCTCCGGCTGCGTCTGCGGCCCACGGACGCCGGTACCACCGTGCGGGTCACCGGCACGGCGACGGCCGACGGACGCGTCACGGAGCTGCCGCCCGAGGCGGTGGCGGCGGCGGTGACGCGCCTGCTGAACCGCTTCGCGGAGAACCTGGGGAGCGTCGCGGCGGAGGAGCCCGGACCGGGCGCCCCCGAACCGGCCGAGGACCGGGAGCCCGCCGCATCCGACGAGTCCCCGGAGTCCCCGGAGCTCCTCTCCGCGGGGAACTTCGAACCCCAGGCCACCACCGACTTCGAGACCACCCCGGACGCGGACGACTCTCCGCCGCCCTCGGCCGCACCGGACGCGGACGGCGAGAACCCCTCCGTCTTCGACACGGAGATCCCGCCGCCCTCCCTCGCGGACTACGAGGACGATGAGGACGATGAGGACGAGGACGACGAGGAGGACGAGGACGCGCTCGCCGACGAGGACTCCGTCGCCGAGGCGGCCCACGCCCGGCGGACGATGATCGGCCGCAGCGCCGAAGAGGTGGACCACGCCCCGCCCCGCGGCCGCTACGCGCCCGTCCCCGCCCCGCAGACGGTCTCGTCCTCCCCCTCGCTGCGCTGGGCCGCCCCCGCGGCGGCCCTCGCGGTGGCCTCGGCGGTCGTGGCGATCCGGGCCCTCCGCAGACGCCGCTGAGCACACCCGACCACCCCCGGCGCCCCGCGAACAGCCCTCGGACGCTCTGCGAGGCGTCTACCGTGTGCCGGCGCCTGGGGTGGTCGAGATTCTTGGTGGGCGCCGCTGGGTACGGCTGGGCCCTCGGTGGTGCCCTGCAGGCTGCCCCCGGCGCCCCGCGTGGCGTCTGCCGGGTGTCGGCGCCTGGGGTGGTCGGGGTGGTCGGGGGTTCTGGTGGACGCCGCTGGGCATCGCCGGGCCCGCGGAGTCCTGCGCGGCGCCCGCGCGTGCCGCGTGAGGCGCGGGTCCCGTGGCCCGGCAGCCCCCGCCGTGTCCCGTGAGCCGCCCGCTGGGCGTAGGCGGCGGTACCCGCCGGGCCGTTCGTCGGCGCCCTGCGGGATCCCGCCCCGCCACGCCCTCTTGATCGTCCCAGTAGGGTCGTCACGTGAGTAACGAACACATCACGCTGACCGCGGCGGACGCGGAAGTGGACGTACTGCCGGGCAACGGCGGGCGGATCGGTGGGCTGCGGATCGCGGGCGTCGAGCTGCTGCGGCAGGGGGAGCGGTTCGGGTGCTTCCCGATGGTGCCCTGGTGCGGACGGATCCGCGAGGGCCGGTTCCGCGACGGCGCCGCCGTGCACCAGATGCCGCTCAACGCCCCGCCGCACGCCATCCACGGCACCGCCCGCGACGCCGTCTGGCGCACCGCCCGCAAGAGCACCGACGAGGCCGTGCTCACGTACGACCTCGCCGAGCCGTGGCCGTACCCGGGGCGGATCACCCAGCAGGTCGCGCTCACCGAGGGAGCCCTGACGCTGACGATGAGCGTGGAGACGTACGGGTCGTCCTTCCCGGCGCAGATCGGCTGGCACCCGTGGTTCAACCGCAACCTCGGCGGCGAGGACGTGGCGATCGACTTCACGCCCGCCTGGCAGGAGGAACGCGGAGAGGACCACCTGCCGACCGGCCGCCGGACCGACCCGGAACCCGGCCCCTGGGACGACTGCTTCGGCATGCCCCGCGGTGTGGACGTCACGCTCACCTGGCCGGGCCAGCTGGAGCTGAAGGTGACCAGCCGCGAGGAGTGGGTCGTGGTCTACGACGAGCAGCGCGAGGCCGTCTGCGTCGAGCCGCAGACCGGGCCGCCCGACGGGCTGAACACCCATCCGCGCCTGGTCACCCCCCTGGAGCCGCTCGAGGCCTCGACCACCTGGAGCTGGACCCGCCTTTAAGCTGGCTGCCATGACGGACACACGCGGCGCGCTGCTGCAGCAGATCAAGGACAAGGCCGTGGTGCACGGCAAGGTGACCCTCTCCTCCGGTCTGGAGGCCGACTACTACGTCGACCTGCGCCGCATCACCCTCGACGGCGAGGCCGCCCCGCTGGTCGGGCAGGTGCTGCTGGACCTGACCGCGGAGCTGGAGTTCGACGCGGTGGGCGGGCTGACCATGGGCGCCGACCCGGTGGCGGCCGCCATGCTGCACGCCGCCGCCGCACGCGGCCGGAAGCTGGACGCCTTCGTCGTGCGCAAGGCCGCCAAGGCGCACGGCCTCCAGCGGCGCGTCGAGGGCCCGGACATCAAGGGCCGCCGCGTGCTCGTCGTCGAGGACACCTCCACCACCGGCGGCTCCCCGCTGACCGCCGTCGAGGCCGTGCGCGAGGCCGGCGCGGAGGTCGTGGCCGTGGCCACCATCGTCGACCGGGCGACCGGAGCCGCCGAGAAGATCCAGGAGGGCGCCGGGGTGCCGTATCTGTTCGCCTACTCCAAGGACGAACTCGGCCTCGACTGAGCACCACGGGACGCGACAGGGCACCAGGTGCCGGACATCGCCCGACATAACGACTTGACCTGCACCGTCGACCAGCCGGACAAGTCTGGGAAGATGGGCCCGACAATGACGTCGCATCCAAGGTTCCAGGTCAGGGCCGACCGTACGCAGTACGCCACACCGCACGCATAAGGAGCGGACAGATGCCCATCGCAACCCCCGAGGTCTACAACGAGATGCTCGACCGGGCGAAGGCGGAGAAGTTCGCCTACCCGGCCATCAACGTCACCTCGTCCCAGACCCTGCACGCGGCACTGCGCGGCTTCGCCGAGGCGGAGAGCGACGGCATCGTCCAGATCTCCACGGGCGGTGCCGAGTTCCTGGGCGGCCAGCACAGCAAGGACATGGTGACCGGCGCCGTCGCGCTGGCCGAGTTCGCGCACATCGTCGCCGAGAAGTACGACGTCAACATCGCCCTGCACACCGACCACTGCCCGAAGGACAAGCTCGACGGGTACGTGCGTCCGCTGCTGGCGGTGTCCGAGGAGCGCGTCAAGGCCGGCCGCAACCCGCTGTTCCAGTCCCACATGTGGGACGGCTCCGCGGAGACCCTCGCCGACAACCTGAGCATCGCCCAGGAGCTCCTCGAGCGCGCCCGCGCCGCGAAGATCGTCCTCGAGGTCGAGATCACCCCGACCGGCGGCGAGGAGGACGGTGTCTCGCACGAGATCAACGACTCGCTGTACACCACGGTCGACGACGCCGTCCGCACCGCGGAGGCCCTCGGCCTCGGCGACAAGGGCCGCTACCTGCTCGCCGCGTCCTTCGGCAACGTGCACGGCGTGTACAAGCCGGGCAACGTCGTCCTCCGTCCCGAGCTGCTGAAGGAGCTCAACGAGGGCGTCGCCGCCAAGTACGGCAAGCCGGCCGGCTCCCAGCCGTTCGACTTCGTCTTCCACGGCGGCTCCGGCTCCACCCCGGAGGAGATCCTCACCGCGCTGGAGAACGGCGTCGTGAAGATGAACATCGACACCGACACCCAGTACGCGTTCACGCGTCCGGTCGTCGACCACATGTTCCGCAACTACGACGGCGTCCTGAAGGTCGACGGCGAGGTCGGCAACAAGAAGACCTACGACCCGCGCACCTGGGGCAAGCTCGCCGAGGCGTCCATGGCCGCCCGTGTCGTGGAGGCCTGCAACAACCTGCGCTCCACGGGCACCCGCCTCAAGTAGCACCTCTTGGAGTGTGAGCCCGGCACCCGGCGCGGTGCCGGGCTCTTCCGTATGCTCGCCGCATGCCCGACGTCCGGCTGTCCTCCCCGCAGGGCAAGTGGATCCTGTTCACCACGGTCCTCGGCTCCAGCATGGCGCTGCTCGACTCGACCGTGGTCAACGTCGCCCTCCCGCGCATCGGCCGCGACCTCGACGCCGACCTCGCCGCACTGCAGTGGACCGTCAACGCCTACATGGTCACGCTGGCCGGACTGATCCTGCTGGGCGGGGCGCTGGGCGACCGGTTCGGGCGGCGCAGGGTGTTCGTCATCGGGGTGCTGTGGTTCGCCGCGGCCTCCCTGCTGTGCGGCCTCGCCCCCGACGCCGGCATGCTCATCGCCGCCCGGGCGCTCCAGGGGGCCGGGGGCGCGCTGCTCACCCCGGGCTCGCTCGCGCTCATCCAGGCGTCCTTCCACCCCGACGACCGGGGCCGCGCGGTGGGCCTGTGGTCCGGCTTCGGCGGGATCGGCGCGGCCGTCGGCCCGTTCGTCGGCGGCTGGCTGGTGGACGGACCCGGCTGGCGCTGGGTGTTCCTCCTCAACGTGCCGCTCGCGCTGCTGTGCGCCCCCGTCGCCGTGCGCCATGTGCCGGAGTCGGCGGGCGGGAAGGCCGAGGGCCGGTTCGACGTCCTCGGCGCGGCGCTCGGCGCGGTCGCCCTCGCGCTGGTGACGTACGCGCTGATCGAGGCCGAGGAGGGGTCGCTCCTCGTCGCCCTCTCCGCGGTCGCGGGCCTGGCCGCCGCGGTCGCCTTCGTCCTCGTCGAGAAGCGCCGCCCGGCCCCGATGATGCCGCTCGACATCTTCGCCTCCCGCCAGTTCTCGGCGGTCAACGTGGTCACCCTGTGCGTGTACGCGGCCTTCGGCGGCTTCTTCTTCCTCGCCGCGCTCCAGCTCCAGGTCGTCGTCGGCTGGTCCGCGCTGGCCGCCGGTACGGCCCTGCTGCCCACGACCGCGCTGATGCTGCTGCTCTCCGCCCGCTCCGGCGAACTGGGCGACCGGATCGGCCCGCGCATCCCGCTCACCGTCGGGCCGCTGCTGTGCGCGGCCGGGATGCTGCTGATGCTGCGGGTGGGGCCCGGAGCCTCCTACGCCACCGAGGTGCTGCCCGCGCTGCTGGTGCTCGGCCTCGGCATGGTCACCCTGGTGGCGCCGCTCACCGCGACCGTCCTCGCCTCCGTGGACACCGCCCGGGCGGGCCTGGCCAGCGGCATCAACAACGCCGCCGCCCGCGCGGCCGGTCTCGTGGCCGTCGCCGCGCTGCCGCTGCTCGCCGGGATGGGACCGGAGGCGTACCGGATGCCGGACGCCTTCGACGACGCGTTCGGCCGGGCGATGGTCCTGTGCGCGGGCGTCCTGGTCGTCGGGTCCGCCATCGCCTGCGCGACGGTACGCCGCCCGGCCCCGGACTGCCGCAGGCCCGAGTGCCGCACCCACGGCAGCGTGGCGGTGCCCCCGCTGGAGCCGGGGAGGGAGCGCGGCGGCGAGGCACGCTGATGTACGAGACTGGACCCATGTCCATTCACGAGAACCTCCTCGGGGGCCCGCCCCCGACCCACCTCCCCGACGACCCCGGCCCGCGCGAGCTGCTCGCGTCCGGCACCTCGCCCGCCGACGTCGCCGGCCGGCACCCCACCTCCTCGCTGGCCTGGGCGCGGCTGGCCGACGAGGCGTTCGAGCGGGGCAGCGTCGTGGAGTCGTACGCGTACGCCCGTACGGGCTACCACCGCGGACTGGACGCGCTGCGCCGCAACGGCTGGAAGGGCCACGGCCCGGTGCCGTGGCAGAATGGCACTATATGTAATCGTTCAATTACTGCATTCCGTGCCGCCGTCGCTGCCTGAGTGACGGCGGCACAGACGTCTCAACTGCGGTGACTACCGCTTCAGTTCGGCGTACGCCTCGGCGCTGCTGTCCTTGAGGAACTGCCAGCAACGCTCCGTCTCTTCCTTCTCCTCGATCGCGTCGGCGGCACGGGCGAGGGCCGCGAGGCAGCGCAGGAACCCGCGATTGGCGCGGTGGTCCCAAGGGATGGGGCCGTGCCCCTTCCACCCGGCACGGCGCAGCGAGTCGAGACCCCGGTGATAGCCGGTGCGCGCGTAGGCGTACGACTCCACGACCCGCCCCGCCTCGAAGGCGTCGTCAGCGAGCATGGCCCAGGCGAGCGAGAACGTAGGGTGCTTCGCCGCGACCTCGGCCGGGGGCTGGGACTCCTCGCCCAGTAGGCGGTATGCCTCTTCGTTCTCCGGCAGGTACGTCGGGTCCGGGCCACCGAGCAGGTTCTTGTGCGTCGTCATGCAAGCAGTCTGCCACTTGTGGATGAGCCTCCGGGACGCCTCTGCGTATTATCGGCCGTGGACCGGGTGGATATGAGAATGGCGCTTGATGTGCCTGATCGCGATATGCGACGATCCGGCGCATGGCGGCACGACGGGCGTCCTCCGGGGCCATTCAGGTGGGCATCTACACCCGGATCAGCAAGGACGACGAGGCCGAGGGGCTGGGCGTCGCGCGGCAGGAGGAGGACTGCCGACTGCACTGTGCTGCCCGGGGGTGGGAGGTCGCCAAGGTCTACGAGGACAACGACCTCTCCGCGTACAAGCGCAAGACGGTACGGCCTGAGTTCCGGCAGATGCTGGAGGACTTGAAGGCCGGGCGGATCGATGGGGTCGTCGCCTGGGACATCGACCGCTTCACGCGTCAGCCGCGTGAACTGGAGGCATGGATCGACGAGTACGAGGATGCCGAGCGCCGGAAGCGCCACCTCGTCTTCGACTCCGTATCGGCGTCGGACATCGATCTGTCCACGGAGAACGGTCGGTTCATCGCGCGGATCAAGGTCACCATCGCCAACAAGTCCTCGGCGGACACGTCGAAGCGGACGAGGCGCAAGCACCTGGAACTGGCGGCGAAGGGCAAGCTCCCTGGTGGTCGGGCGCCGTACGGATGGAACCGCGAGGATCGCAGGACGCTGGTGCCGGAAGAGGCCGAGAACCTTCGCAAGGCGGTGAGGGATTTTCTCGGTGGCGTCCGCTGGGCCTCGATCGCGCGTGAGTGGCGGGACAAGGGGGTCAGGTCGCACAGCGGCGGCGTCTTCGACGACTCCAAGATCAAGCGGATGCTGATGAACCCGCGGATCTGTGGTTATCGGATGCACCAGGGTGAGCTGTTCCTGGACGAGAGCGGTGCTCCCGTCGTCGGCGATTGGGAGCCGATCATCACTCCCGATGACTGGTACCTGCTGACGGAGAAGGTCAAGCGGGAGTCGGAGGGGCGTGTCCCACGGGACAACGCCACCAAGTACCTGCTCTCCGGCATCGCCCGGTGCGGGCGGTGCGGTACGAAGATGCGGGCCTTCCCGTCGTACCGGAAGACGAAGACGTCGTCGCAGTTCAAGTACGCGTGCCCCGGTAAGAACGACGGCGGATGCGGGGGAGTGGCCAGGGCCGGCGAACCGGTCGACCGTCTCATCAGGAACGCGGTGTTCCTCAGCTCGGACAAGGCGCTGGCGAGCGTACGTGAGCGCGCGCCGGAATGGACCAAGGAGGAGCAACTGGCCTCCCTGGAACGGGACATGGCCGAGTTCAAGCAGGCGTGGCAGGAGAAGCGCATGTCTGCCGCTCGCTACATCGCCCTCACCGAGGACATGGAGAAGCAGATCGCGGAGCTGCATCGGGAGCGAGCCCTGCATCGGGCAGAGGCCGCGACTTTCGCAGCGGGCCCCATCGACATACGGGGGCGCTGGGAGAACTTGGCGATCGAGCAGCAGCGCGCCGCGGTCCTCAAGGTCTTCCGCGCGGTCATCATCAAGCCCGCGTCCAACGGTCCGATCTTCGATCCGGCGGACATCGAGCCGGTGCTCAGGTGACAGCTGGAAGCCGGGTCCCCCTTGCTTGTTGGGGACCCGGCTTCGTTGATTCACGACCGGTCCATGCCGAAACTCCGAAGCCGGCATCAGCGACCTGGTCTCCCGCAGCCGTACCGTCGGCCAGTCCTGCTCAGTGGCGGACACCAGCCTGAACCTGCCGGCGAACTCCAGGACGCGCGGCGACGTGCTGTCCGACACCGCCACCGTCTACGAACAACCCCTCGGCCACCGCATGGTCCGCGACCCAGACCCCCACCAAGGGAGCGGCGACCTGGACCGGCCGCGCCACGGGATACGGCACGACGGCGGGCGTGGAAGGGTTGCGCCCGGCCTCGGGCTGGCAGAGGGTCAAGGCCACCACGTACGACGCCCTCGGCCGACTTACGGCGGTCTGGGAACCCAACCGCAACAAGGCCGCTGGCTGCAGCGCGAACACCACGTTCAAGTACCGGCTGAAGAAGGACGGCGAGACGTACAACACGGGCTACGAGCTGTGCGACTCGATGATGCGCCCGCTGCAGACCCAGACCCCCACCCCGCTCGGCGGCCAGGTGCTCACCGACACCCGCTACGACACCCGGGTCTGGCCTACGAGACGTACGAGGACATCTTCGACAGCACCACAACCCCTAACGGCACCTACACGCGCGCGGAGTACGGCGAGGCACCCAGGCAGATCGAGACGGCCTATGACGGCGCGGAACGGACCACGACCAGCACCCTCTACACATACGGGGTGAAGAAGTGGTCGACCACCACCAGCTACACCGGTGACTCCACCGCCACCACCGCCGTCCAGGGCGGCTCGGCGACCCGCACCATCGTCGACGTCCGTGAACGGACCGTCGAGACCGGCGAGTACGCGGGCGCCAGCCCGGCCGACCCGCAGTTCGGCGGCGGTTCGGGCACCGCCTCGTACACCTCCGCCAAGTTCCAGTACACGCTGGACGACCAGCAGTCCCAGGTAACCGGCCCCGACGGCGCCAAGTGGACTTACGGCTACGACCTGTTCGGCCGCCGTTTCGACTTGGTCATTTGTGAGCGGTCTGGCTTCCTAGTCAAAGCACGTGCTCCGGTTGCGTCAGTCCGTCGGCAAAGTAGGCGCACGCGGAGGCGCAGCAAGCTTTCTATGTGAGGGATGGCTGGCATGGCGCGGGAACAGGGGCGCCTCCAGGGGCTTGGGAATGGGGCATTCGTCGTCGAGATGACTGGCTCCCACCGCGGCGGGAGCCTGGTGCTGTGGCCACTGCAGCTCCTTGGGGAAACTGCTGTTCATCCTGCGGGCGATGCGTGAGCGGACGGTGTGGCACAGAGTGGATCAAGTGGCAGGCACCGACGAGCCCGCAAGTCGCTGATCAGGGAAAACAGGATCCGATGTGATCATGTGGCACCCGCCATCACGACCCCGCAAGCCCTCGCAATGCGCAGGTCTCGGCTCCGTCGAACGACTGTATCCACGCGCACCCGAACGGAACGATCGCGCGGGTGCCCGGTGCCGGGTCCTGAAGTAGGTGATGAGGGGCGTTCTGGGAGCGGACCCACCGGCAGGTATCGATCTGGACCGAACCTCGCTCGGGGCGAAGAGGTCCCCGGGTCAGATCTCGTCGGCTTGAGAGGGGACCGGAAACCCGTGCGACGCGTTGGTCGGCCTCGAACCATCGCCATCATGGAGAGCAGCGGTCTCGGCGGGTTCGCAGGCCTCCCCCGTCGGCGGCTTGTCCCCCGCCCACTCCGTGGAGCAGATCCTGGCAAGCTCCACCACCCATTCCAGGTCCCGTTCCGGCAGCTGGGCCGCGAGGCTGTCCAGCCACTCCTGCTCGGTCATACCGTGCCCTCTCATACTCTCGGGTACATCTTCCGCCATTTTCCTCCGAGCATGAGCCCAACCGGGGCTTCCTGCGCGCCCTGCACGCCCTGGCCCGCGCCGCGCAGGCGATCGGCGAGCAGGAGGAGTACGAGCGCTGCTCGCAGTTCCTGAAGGACTCCTCCCCGACGGCGGCCCAGGTCCTCGGCTGAGCCGTCCCGCACCCGGGGCCCGCCTGTGAGCAGGCGGGCCTTGCGGTTTCGGGGGACGATTACGCAGGATGCACCGTGGGGACCGGGGCCCCCGTGCCGGTAACGGCAGGGGCGGACCGCTACCCGGAGTACATTTCAGGAGACAGCGATGTCCCACGAGGCTCACGAGCCCGAGACCCCGCATCTCGACTTCCAGGGGACTACCCCGTATGAGGACTACGTCAAGGCGGATGTCCTCACCCACCTTCAGCACACCCTCTCCGACGATCCCGGAGAGATGGTCTTCCTGGTCACCACCCAGGTGATGGAGCTGTGGTTCACCGTCATCGTCCACGAGTGGGAGACCGCGGCGAAGGCGCTGCGGGAGGACGACGTACCGACCGCGGTCGACGCGCTGCGGCGGTCGCGGCGGGAGCTGGAGGCGCTGAACGCCTCCTGGCGGCCGCTGAGCGGCCTCACCCCCGCGCAGTTCAACTCCTACCGTGGCGCCCTCGGCGAGGGATCCGGTTTTCAGTCGGCGATGTACCGGCGCATGGAGTTCCTGCTCGGCGACAAGTCCGCGTCCATGCTGGTCCCGCACCGGGGCGCGCCGCGCGTGCACGCCGAGCTGGAGAAGGCGCTGCACGAACCGAGTCTCTACGACGAGGTGCTGCGGTTCCTGGCACGGCGCGGGCACGCGATCCCGGACGAGGTGCTGCGGCGCGACGTGTCGCAGAAGTACGAGCCGTCGGCCCAGGTGGAGGCGGTCTGGACGGCCGTCTACGCGGGTGACGAGCGGGACGACGTCGCCCGCCTGGGCGAGGCCCTGACCGATGTCGCCGAGCTGGTGTGGCGCTGGCGCAACGACCACCTGGTCGCCACCCGCCGCGCGATGGGCGCCAAGACCGGCACGGGCGGCTCCGCCGGGGTGGCCTGGCTGGAGAAGCGGGCGCAGAAGAGCGTGTTCCCCGAGCTGTGGACGGCGCGGTCCTATGTCTGAGCTCGCACTGACGGCGGAGAAGCTGGACGCCGCGGACGAACTGGCCGGCAAGCGGCAGGAGTTCACCCTCGACGGCGTGGTCTATCTCGACGGCAACTCACTGGGCGCGCTGCCCGTGGCCGTCCCCGGACGGGTCGAGGACGTGGTGCGCCGGCAGTGGGGCGAGCTGCGGATCCGGTCCTGGACGGAAGGCGGCTGGTGGACGGCGCCGGAGCGGATCGGCGACCGGATCGCGCCGCTGGTCGGCGCGGCGGCCGGGCAGATCGTGGTCGGCGACTCCACCAGTGTCAACGTCTTCAAGGCTCTGGTGGGCGCGGTGCGGCTGGCGCGGTCGGCCGGTCCCGGACGGGACGAGATCCTGGTCGACGCGACCACGTTCCCCACGGACGGCTACATCGCCGAATCGGCGGCCCGGATGACCGGCTGTACGCTGCGTCCGGTCGCGCCGTCCGAGGTCCCGGACGCGCTGGGCGACCGCACGGCGGCCGTGCTGCTCAACCACGTCGACTACCGCACCGGACGGCTGCACGACCTGCCGTCGCTGACGGCCGCCGTGCACGCGGCGGGCGCGTACGTCGTCTGGGACCTGTGCCACAGCGCGGGCGCGCTGCCGGTCGGGCTGGACGAGCACGGCGTGGACCTGGCGGTCGGCTGCACCTACAAGTACCTGAACGGCGGGCCCGGTTCACCGGCGTTCCTGTACGTGCGCGCCGGTCTGCAGGACCGCTTCGACTCCCCGCTGCCCGGCTGGAACTCCCACGCGGAACCCTTCGGGATGCGTGCGGACTACCGGCCGGCGGCGGGTGCGCTGCGCGGGCGTGTCGGCACCCCCGACATCCTCTCCATGCTCGCCCTGGAGGCGGCCCTGGAGGTCTGGGACGGGGTGACGGTCGACGCCGTGCGGGCCAAGTCGCTCGCGCTGACGGACTTCTTCCTGGAGTGCGTCGGGGAGTACGTGCCCGAGGGCCGGGTCGAGTGCGTGACGCCGCGTCCGCACGGGGAGCGGGGCAGCCAGGTCGCGCTGCGCTGCCCGGACGCGGGTGAGGTGATGAAGCGGTTGATCGAGCGGGACGTGGTCGGCGACTTCCGTCACCCGGACGTCCTCCGCTTCGGGTTCACCCCGCTGTACGTCGGCTTCGCGGACGTGGAGCGGGCGGCGCGGGTGCTGGCGGAGGTACTGGCGTAGTCCGGCCTCGGGGCGGCGCCGCAGGGTGCCGCCCCGAACTCGCTGACCGAGCGTGACATCCCCATGTCGGGGCGCGTGGCCGCCCTGATACCGTCCCGCCGAACGGCCGCGTTCCCGCCCGGTCCGTCAACCCACGTCGCATCGCTGAGAGGTTGGAGCATGACGGACGACGTCGCAGCCGCCCGGGCCGCCGCCGAGGAGCAGTCGGCGCTCTCCCACCCGCCCGTCGAACCCGACGCCACGGTGACGTACGGCGACGATCCGGACCAGTTGATCGACCTCTACGTGCCGCGTGGCGCGGCCGGGCCCGCGCCCGTCGTCGTGGTGCTGCACGGCGGCGCCTGGCGGGCGCCGTACGACCGGCGTCACATCAGCCCGTTCGCGGCCTTCCTGGCGGGGCGGGGTTTCGCCGTGGCGAGTGTCGAGTACCGGCGCGGTGCCGGGGAGTCGGGCGGTGCCGCGGTCGCCGGGCGGTGGCCCGACACGTTCGACGACGTCGCCGCCGCGATGGACGCGTTGCCCGCGCTGATCCGGGAGCACCTGCCGGGGGCCGATCCGCGGCGCGTCGTCCTCACCGGTCACTCGGCCGGCGGCCATCTGGCGCTGTGGGCCGCCGCCCGGCACCTGCTGCCCGCCGCCGCCCCGTGGCGCACCGCCGCGCCGGCGCCCCTGCGCGGTGTCGTCGCCCTCGCTCCGATCGCCGACCTCGCGGTCGCCGACAAGCTCGGTGTGTGCGGTGACGCGGTGCGGCAACTTCTCGGCGGGGACGATCACTTCGCCGAGCGCAGGCCGAGTGCCGATCCCGCGCTGCTGCTTCCGACCGGTATCGCCACCACCCTGGTGCAGGGGCGCACCGACGTCGACGTACCGCAGGCGGTCGCCGAGGCGTACGCGGACGCGGCGGCCAAGGCGGGGGAGGTGGTGGGGGTGACGTTGCTGGAGGACGTGGGGCACTTTCCGCTGATCGATCCGGCGGCGGACGCGTGTGCCGTGGTGGCGGAGGAGATCGCCCAGCTGGCCTGGTGAACCGGGCGCGTGTCATACCCCTAGTACCTGAGAGCTACTCCGTGAGTGAGTCCCTCGGCGGGACGCGGGTTACCTGCGGTGATCCGTAACTTCCTTTCCTGAAGGGCCCGATGGGCGGGCCGACGGGGAGGGTGGGGATGGCGCGCCGGGGTGGAGCGGGGAGCACGGGGGCACCGGCGTGGGGGTGGGCCGGGGGGTGGTTGCGCAGCCCGGCGCGGGCGGGGTGCCTCCCCCACTCTCGGCTGCGCTCGAGCGGGAGGTACCCCCATCGCCCACCCTCCCCCACTCTCGACTTCGCTCGAGCGGGGGACTTCCATCGCCCCAGCGGCACGACTGCCCGCGGGAGTGGTGGGGACCGTGGGGTGGCTGGGCGTGGGCGGTGGCGCCGGACGGCGCTCGCGTTGATCGTCGCCGGGGCGGTTGCCGTGCCGTTGGCCGGGGCGGCCCGGCCGCAGGTGCCCGCGCCGCCTCCCGCCGTGCTCGCGGCGCCCTCCGCGGCCACCCTGGAGGCGACCTACGCCGCCCGCCGGGCGGGTGCCGAGGAAGCCGCCCGGATGGCCGCCGCGTACGGGGACCGGCGGCGCGCGGACGCCGATCGCGCCCTGGCCCGGCGGCAGTTGCTGCACTTCGACGGGCGCGGGGCCGGGCTGGTCACCGAGGTGCTCGGTGATCTCGCGGGGGCCGGCCGTGTCGCCGTCCTCGTGCCCGGCTCCGACACGTCGATCGACACCTACGGCCGGTTCCGTGCCGCCGCCCTCGCCCTGCACGAGCGGCTCGGTGGGCGTGCCGCGGTCGTGGCCTGGCTCGGCTACGAGACGCCGGGCACGTTCAGCACCGCCGTCGCCACCACCGGCCGCGCGGAGGAGGCCGCACCGGGACTCCGGGCGCTGGTGGGCGACGTGCGTGCCGTCGCCGGACAACGGGCCCGTGTCTCCCTCCTGTGCCACTCCTACGGATCCGTCGTCTGCGCCCGCGCCGCCCACGGTCTCGACGTCGACGACATCGCCCTTCTCGGCAGCCCCGGCACCGGCGCCGACACCGCCGCCGGTCTGCACACCCGGGCCAGGATCTGGGCCGCCCGGGGCGCCGACGACTGGGTGGAGAACGTCCCGCACCTCAGCGCGGGTCTCTTCGGCACCACCGTCGGCTTCGGCACCGACCCCCTGTCCCCGGAGTTCGGTGCCCGTGTCTTCGCGGCCGGCGACGGCGGTCACAGCGACTACTTCACCCCCGGCTCCATCTCCCTGGCCAACCTGACCCGGATCGTCCTCGGCGAGACCCCGGCGGTGACCCCATGACGCACCTGACAGCCGCGATACGCGACGCCGCCCGGCGCGTCGACGCGGCCACCCCCGCCCACCGCGACCGTGCCGTGGACGCCCTGCGGGCCGGCGCCGTCCTCGGTGTCGTCCTGGGCCACTGGCTGGTCACCGCCCTCGTCGCCGACGGCCGTACGCTGCGCACGGCCAGCCCGCTCCAGCACCTGCCGTGGCTGGCCCCGGTGTCCTGGGCGTTCCAGACGCTCGCCGTGTTCTTCCTGGTCGGCGGCCATGTCGCGACCCGTTCGTACGGATTGGCCCGCGCCCGCGGCCTTCCGTACCACCGGTGGCTGCGGGCGCGGCTGGCCCGGCTGTTCATCCCGGTCGCCGCAGTCCTCGTGCTGTGGACGGCCGTCGCCCTCGCCCTGGTGCTCTCCGGGGCCGAGTACGCCACCACCCGCACGCTGGTGAAGCTCGCCCTGTCGCCCCTGTGGTTCCTGCTGGTCTTCGCCGTGCTCACCGCCGCCACCCCGCTCCTCACCCGCCTGCATCCGCTGTGGCCGCTCGCCGTGGTCCTCCACGTCGACCTGCTCCGGTTCGGGCTCGGTGCCCCGGACGGGATCGGCCTGCTGAACGTGGTGGCCGGCTGGCTGGTGCCGTACACCCTGGGTGCCGCGTGGACCCGGGGCGAGCTGGAGCGCCGCAGGTCCGGCTGGATCCTCCTCGTCGCGGGGTCGGCGGCCACGGCCGTGCTCGTCGCTCGGGCCGGCTATCCGGCGTCGATGGTCGGCGTCCCGGGTGCCGGGATCTCCAACCTCGACCCGCCGACGCTGGCCGTCGTCACCTTCGGCCTCGCCCAGTGCGGGCTCGCGCTGCTGCTGCGGGACCCGTTGCGGCGCGCGATGCGGCGTCCCGCGGCGTGGGCGGCGGTGGCGCTGGTCAACCTCTCCGCGATGACGGTCTTCCTCTGGCACCAGACCGCCCTGATGGCGGCCACCGCCACCGGTCTGCCGGCCGGCCGCCTCCCCGGTCTGCACACCGTGCCCGACGGTCTCGGCTGGGTCGCCGCCCGGCTGGTCTGGCTGCCCGTGTTCGTCCTCGCCCTCACGCTCTGCTGGGCGGCGTTCCGGCACTGGGAGCAAGGCGGCGGCGGGCGGCGCGGGCGGTCCCGGGTGGTCCGTGCGCACCGGCCCACGACGAAGGAGGCAGGTCGTGTCTAGGCTCGACCGTGTGGCGGACAAGGGGGCGGAGCCCGTTCTGCGGTGGCTCCGGGGGGCGCGGGCGGACCTGCTGACGGTGCGCGCGGACCCGTTGCCGCCGTCGGAGTGGCTGCGCTGGGTGCCGCACGGGTTGGTGTTCCTGGCCGCGTTCGGCCTCTTCTTCGGCGATCTCAACCAGCTCCAGGGGTACGGGAAGATCGGCAACGGCAACGCCCTGCTGGTCGCGCTCGGACAGTGCGGGGCGGCCGTCCTCGCGCTGCGGCGTCCGGTGCCGGCGCTGTGGCTGTCGCTCATCGCCTCGCTGGCGGGCGCGGTCCTGGCGCGCCGCATGCTGATGGCCGGCCAGATCGACGGGTTCCCGTGGCCCTGGCACGCCTGGGGGATCGCGACCCACACGCTGGTGCTGCTGCTGCTCGCCCTGCGCGTGCCCACCCGAGTCTCCGTCGAGGCGTGGGCCGTGACGGCCCTGCTCACCTATGTCCTCCAGGGTCTGTGGGGCGCGTGGAACCATGCGGCCACCGGCCAGACCGCCGTCGTCCTGTTCGCCGTCGCCGTCGTCCTCGGCGGTGCCCTGCGCGGCCGCCGCGAGGCCCGCGCGGAACTTCTGGAGCAGACCACGCTCACCGCCGAGGAACGCGCCCGGCGCACCCTGCTGGAGGAACGCGGCCGGATCGCGCGGGAGTTGCACGACGTGGTGGCCCACCACATGTCGGTGATCTCCATCCAGGCCCAGGTCGCCCCGCACCTGGTGCAGAACCCGTCCGACGAGCTGAAGGAGAACCTCGCCGGCATACGGCAGAACGCCGTCGAGGCGCTCACCGAACTGCGCCGCGTCCTGGACGTACTGCGCTCCGAGCACCCGGCCCCCGGCGAGCGCGCGGACGCCCCGGACGCCACCCGGCACGCGCCCCAGCCCACCCTGGACCGGCTGGATGCGCTGGTGGAGAACACCCGGGCCGCCGGACTCACCGTCACCACCGAGATCAACGGCGAGCGGCGCCCGCTGCCGCCCGGGGTGGAGCTGTCGGCGTACCGGATCGTGCAGGAGGCGCTGAGCAACGTCCTGCGGCACGCCCCTGGCGCGACCGCCCACGTCACCCTGGCCTACGATCCGCGGGGGCTGCGGGTGGAGGTCGTCAACACCGGCGCCGCCCGCGAGGCACCGCCGTCCTCCGGCGCCGGGCACGGGCTGCTCGGCATGCGGGAGCGGGCCGTGATGCTGGGCGGCAGGCTGACGGCCGGCCCCTGGTCGGGACGCGGCTACAAGGTCGACGCCTACCTCCCGGCCTCCGCCCCGCCCGCTTGTGCACCCCCTCCCCAGGACGGCACCGCATGATCCGCGTACTCATCGCCGACGACCAGCAGATGGTCCGTCAGGGCTTCACCGTGCTGCTCAACACGCAGCCCGACATCGAGGTGGTCGGCCAGGCGGTGGACGGACTCGACGCCGTCGCACAGGTCGCCGAACTCGCGCCGGACGTCGTCCTGATGGACATCCGCATGCCCGAACTCGGCGGCATCGAGGCCACCGCACGGATCACCACCGCCACCCCGGACATCAGGGTCCTCGTGCTGACCACGTTCGACCTCGACGAGTACGTGTACGAGGCGCTGCGCGCCGGGGCGTCCGGCTTCCTGCTGAAGGACGCCTCCGCCGACCAGCTCGCCGAGGCGGTACGGGTGGTGGCGGCCGGGGACGCCCTGCTCGCGCCGGGTGTCACCCGGCGGCTGATCGCCGAGTTCTCCCGGCTCGACCCCCGGCCCCGCACCCCGCCGAGACAGCGCGTCGGCGAGCTGACCGAACGCGAGACGGAGGTGCTCGCGCTGATCGCCCAGGGGCTGTCGAACGCCGAGATAGCGGTGCGTCTGGTGGTGGCCGAGCAGACCGTGAAGACACACGTCGGCCGCATCCTGGTGAAACTGGGCCTGCGGGACCGCACCCAGGCCGCGGTGTTCGCGTACGAGTCGGGACTGGTACGGCCCTCCGGGTACCGACACCCCCGTACCGATCGGTAACCCGGGTGCGGCCTGCGTAGTACCTGAGAGGGACGCCCGGGAACCCGTCTCAGCGGGGACGACCGCGACCACCCGGTCGGCCTACCGTGTGAGCGTGACCGAGACGACTCACCAGCAGACCGCGGCCGCCCCGCAGGGCGACGGGGCCGGGACGCGCAGCCCGGAGTACCGGCTGGCCCAGAACGCCCTGCGGGGACTGCGCCAGGACCTGTTCCACGACCCCTTCGCCTACCGCCCGCTGCCGCCCCGGCACACGGACGGCCCGTTCGTCCGCCGGCTGCCCGGCCGGCTGCGGACGGCCGCGCAGCACCTCCCGCACGCGGTGGTGGGTGCGGTCGCGCTGCTCGCGCTGTGCGTGGGCGCGGTGAGCGGTGGCCTGCCCGGCGGGGACGTGCCGGCCCTGCTCTCGGGCCTCCTGTGCGCGCTGCCGGTGCTCGCCACGCTGGTGCGGCCGATCGGCGCGTTCTGGCTGTCGCTCGCCGTGACCCCGGTGATCGCGGTGATCAACGGCAGCGGGTGGGACTGGCCGTGGATGCCCGGCGCGTTCGTCTCCCACCTGACGGTGCTGGTCGTCGTGGCCCTGCGCACCCGGCCCCGCACCGCGGCCTGGATGTGGGTGCTGACCGCCGCGTACGCCTTCCTCTCGGACGTCTTCTTCGGCGGGTCGTACTACTACACCAACAGCGGCCCCATGATGGTGACGTCGGCCTTCGCCCTGCTCCTTGTCTCCCTGTGGCACGTCCGGCACACCGCCCAGCAGGAGGTGACCGCCCAGCAGACGGTGACCGCGCAGGAGCGGTCCCGGCGCACGGCGCTGGAGGAGCGCACCACCATCGCCCGCGAGCTGCACGACGTGGTGGCCCACCACATGTCGGTCGTCGCCATCCAGGCGGAGGCCGCGCCCTACCGGGTGGAGAACCCGCCGCCCGAGCTGGAGCGCGCCTTCGCCACGATCCGGGAGAACGCGGTGGCCGCCCTCACCGAGCTGCGCCGCATCCTCGGCGTGGTCCGCGCCGAGGACTACGAGGCCCCCGACGCCCCGCAGCCCACTCTGGCCGACCTGGACGCCCTGCTGGTCAATGTGCGCGGCGCCGGTCTGGAGGTGGAGAAGGTGGTGACCGGCGCGGTGCGGGAGCTGCCGCAGGGCGTGGAGCTGTCGGCGTACCGGATCGTGCAGGAGGCGCTGAGCAACAGCCTGCGGCACGCCCCCGGCGCGAGCGCCCGCGTGGAGATCGGGTACGTCCTCGGCGGGCTCGGCGTGCGCGTCGTCAACGGCCCCGCGCCCGAGCCGAGCCTCGTGAAGCCCTCGCCGGGCGCCGGTCACGGCATCACCGGCATGCGCGAACGGGTCACCATGCTGAACGGCGAGATGACGGCCGGCGCCACCGACGACGGCGGCTACGAGGTCGCGGTGTTCCTGCCGGTCGCCACGGCGAGCGAGGGTGACGCATGACCATCCGTGTTCTGATCGCGGACGACCAGATGATGGTGCGCGAGGGCTTCTCGGTGCTGCTGGGCGCGATGCCCGACATCGAGGTCGTCGGCGAGGCAGTCAACGGCCGGGAGGCGGTCCAACGGGTCCGCGAGCTCGCCCCCGACGTCGTCCTGATGGACATCCGCATGCCCGAGCTGAACGGCATCGAGGCGACCCGGGAGATCGTCGCCGCCGACGGCGCCGCCAAGGTCCTCGTCCTGACCACGTTCGACCTCGACGAGTACGTCTACCAGGCGCTGCGCGCGGGCGCCTCCGGCTTCCTGCTCAAGGACGCCTCCGCCCGCCAGCTCGCCGACGGGGTACGGGTCGTCGCGTCCGGCGAGGCGCTGCTCGCCCCGACGGTCACCCGGCGCCTGATCACCGAGTTCTCCAAGCTGTCCGAGGCGCCGCGGCTGATGCCGTCCGCGCACGCGGCGTACGGCGATCTGACCGAGCGGGAGACGGAGGTGCTGGTGCTGATCGCGCAGGGCCTGTCGAACGCGGAGATCGCCGGTCGGCTGGTCGTCGCCGAGTCGACGATCAAGACGCACGTCAGCCGCATCCTGGTGAAACTCGGTCTGCGGGACCGCACGCAGGCGGCGGTGTTCGCGTACGAGGCACGGCTGGTCACGCCGGGCTGACCCTGGCCAGGGGGCGGGGTGCCGGGCTACCGTCCGTTCATGGCAGCCCTTGACGACCTCGCGTTCGACCCGTGGGACCCCGCGTTCGTCGCCGACCCGTACCCCGCCTACGCCGAGCTGCGCGAAGCGGGCCGGGTGCGGTACTTCGAGCCGACGAACCAGTGGCTCGTCGCCCATCACGCGGACGTCTCGGCCCTGCTGCGCGACCGGCGCCTGGGACGGACCTACCAGCACCGCTTCACCCACGAGGAGTTCGGCCGCACCGCCCCGCCGCCGGAGCACGAGCCGTTCCACACCCTGAACGACCACGGGATGCTCGACCTCGAACCGCCGGACCACACCCGCATCCGCCGCCTGGTGTCGAAGGCCTTCACCCCGCGCACGGTGGAGCGCCTGCGGCCGTACGTCGAGCAGCTGGCCGGTGAGCTGGTCGACGCTCTGGTCGCGGCGGGCGGCGGCGACCTGCTCAAGGACGTCGCCGAGCCGCTGCCGGTCGCGGTGATCGCCGAGATGCTGGGCATCCCCGAGGCGGACCGGGCCCCACTGCGCCCCTGGTCGGCGGACATCTGCGGGATGTACGAGCTGAACCCCCCACAGGAGACGGCGGCGAAAGCGGTACGAGCCTCCGTCGAGTTCTCGGACTATCTGCGCGAGCTGATCGCCGAGCGCCGCGAGAACCCGGGCGACGACCTGATCTCGGGCCTGATCGCCGCCCACGACGAGGACGACGACCGGCTCACCGAGCAGGAGATGATCTCCACCTGCGTGCTGCTGCTGAACGCGGGTCACGAGGCCACCGTGAACTCCACGGTGAACGGCTGGTGGGCGCTGTTCCGCCACCCCGGCCAGCTCGCCGCCCTGCGCGCGGACCACTCCCTGGTCCCCTCCGCGGTGGAGGAGCTGATGCGCTACGACACCCCGCTCCAGCTCTTCGAGCGCTGGGTGCTCGACGAGATCGAGATCGACGGGCAGGTGATCCCGCGGGGCGCGGAGATCGCGATGCTCTTCGGCTCCGCCAACCACGACCCGGCCGTCTTCACCGAGCCGGAGCGCCTGGACCTCACCCGCCGCGACAACCCGCACATCTCCTTCAGCGCCGGCATCCACTACTGCATCGGCGCCCCGCTGGCCCGCATCGAACTGGCGGCGTCGATGACGGCGCTGCTGGAGAAGGCCCCGACGCTGCGGCTCGCCTCCGAGCCCCGGCGCAAGCCGAACTTCGTGATCAGGGGACTGGAGGGGCTGGCCGTGGACCTGGGGTGATCACCCGTTCGGCTGATCACTGGTCGATTCCGGGTGCGGGACGTGCGTGGCTCGCCAAGCTGGTGTTCGCCTGCGGAGGGAGGCACCATGACGGTTATGGCAGAACGTGGGTCATCCCGGTTGTCGGTGGACATGTTCGAGCGGATCGCCGAGTTCGCCGAACATGAGGACGAGACCGTCAGGTTCGAGTTCATCAACGGACGGATCGGGCTCAGGAAAGTGACCAACGGCAATCACGGCGCGATCATCATGTGGCTGGTCCGTCAGTGCATGCAGGCCAGGCCCGAACTCGACCTCAGCCCGGTGCAGGGGCTGAAGGTGGAGTCCTACCGCAAGGGCCGGGCCCGGCCGGACGCGGTGCTCGCGCCCGTCGCCCACTTCGCCGGGCAGGGGGACTGGGCGGAGCCCGAAGGCGTGCTGATGACGGTGGAGGTCACCTCCTTCGACTCGGACACGCACGATCGCGACCGGGGGGAGAAGCCCCAGGCCTACGCCGAATCCGGGATCCCCGTCTACCTGCTGATCGACCGCGACCGTCGCTCCGTCCTCGTGCACAGTGACCCGGACCCGGTGGTCGGCTACCGCAATGTCCAGAAGCGCCGGCTGGGCCAGAAGGTCGTGCTTCCGCCCCCCGTCGACATCGCCTTCGACACCGACGAGCTCAAGCCGTACATGGACTGACCGCCCGGCCGCCCCCTGTCACGTCGTCATGTCCCTGCGCCGCAACCCGGCCAGCCCCGCCGCCACCAGGGCCGTCGCGAGCGCCGTGAGGACCAGCACCGGGGGCCACTCCATGCCCCCGCCCGGCAGCTTCGGCAGATGACCGAAGGGCGACAGATCCAGCACCGCCCGCGGGGCGTCCAGGGCCGGGCCGACCCAGCCGATCAGCAGCACCGCGCCGGCCACACCCCACGCGCCCATCGCCGCCCCGGGCACCAGCCCGTACAGCAGCACCGCGACCCCGCCGACCGTCCAGACCGCCGGGATCTGCACCAGACACGCCCCCAGGACCGGGCCCGCCTGCTCACCGTGGCCCACGGCCAGTCCCACGCCCGCCAGCAGCATCAGCAGCACCGATCCGCCGAACGCCACCGCCAGATGTCCGGCGGCCCAGCGCAGCCGTCCGAGTGCTCCCGCGAGGACCGGTTCGGCGCGGCCCGAGGTCTCCTCGCCGTGCAGCCGCAGCACCGACGCCACGATGTACAGGGCGGCCACCAGCCCGAGCATGCCGGCCATCGCGGCGAGGAACGCGTCCGTCAGCCCGGACTGCCCGCCCATCCGCCGGAAGATCTCCCGCGCGCTCTCGTTGTCGGCGACGAGATCGGCCGCTCCCTCGGCCATCTGGCCGTACACCAGCCCCGCCAGCAGGAAGCCGACGCTCCACCCGAGCACACCGCCCCGCTGCAGCCGCCAGGCCAGCGCACCCGCGCTGCCCAGCTGCCCGGCGGCCGGCCCCGGACGGGTCGGCAGGAAACTCATGCCGAGGTCCCGGCGCCCGGCGAGCGCGTACGCGACCGCCGCCTGGAGCAGCACCGCGCCTGCGAACAGGCCCAGCACCCACCACCGTTCGCCGGCGAAGGCCCGCAGATTCGTCAGCCAGCCGAGCGGTGACGCCCAGGTCAGCGGCGACGACCCGTCGTCCCTCGCGGAGTCGCCCGCCGCCCGCAGGACGAACGCGGCCCCGAGCGCCGCCGCCGTCAGCCCCCGCGCGAGCCGCGCGCTCTCCGTCAGCTGCGCCAGGATCGCCGCCGTGGTCGCGAAGAGCATCCCCACACCGGCGAGCCCCAGCCCGAACGCGAGCGCGCCCGCGGAGCCCTGTCCGGCCAGTCCGGCCGTCACCAGCAGCGCCAGCACCCCGTTGGCGACGGCCGCCGCGAGCAGTGCCGCCGTCAGTGCGGCCCTGCGCCCCACCATCCCGGACGCCACCAGTTCCTGACGTCCGCTCTCCTCCTCGTCCCGGGTGTGCCGTACGACCACGAGCAGACCGACCACGGCGGCCAGCGCGCCCGCGTACACCCCGGCCCGCCAGGCGGTCAGTGCGCCGAGGGAGTCGCCGAGGACCGGGCCCACCATGGCCCGCAGGGAGGAGTTGGCGCCCATCTGCGCGACCAGGCCGGCGCGTTCGGCGGGAGTGCCGTACAGCCCCTCGAGCGTGCTCGGCATGGACAGCACCATCAGGGCGTTCACCCCGACCCAGACCGGGATCAGCACCCGGTCCCGGCGCAGCGCGAAACGCAGCAGGACGCCGGTGCCGGCGAACTGGCGGGCGCTCGCGGGCCGTACGGCGAAGGCGGCCAGGCTCATCGGGCCGTCACCTCGTCCTGGTAGTGCCGCAGGAACAGCTCCTCCAGCGTCGGCGGGGTGGACGTCAGCGACCGCACGCCCGACGCGCTCAGCGAGCGCAGCACCGCGTCGAGCCCGTCGGTGTCGACCTGGAGCCGCACCCGGTGCCCCTGGACGTCGAGGTCGTGCACGCCCGGCAGTCCGGCGAGGCCGTTCGGCGGACCGGCGAGTTCGGCGCTCACGCTGGTGCGGGTCAGATGGCGCAGCTCGGCGAGTGAACCGCTCTCCACGGTCCGCCCCTTGCGGATGATGCTGACCCGGTCGCACAGCTCCTCCACCTCGCTGAGGATGTGCGACGACAGCAGCACGGTCCGCCCGCGGTCCCGTTCCTCGGCGACACAGCGCCGGAAGACCCCCTCCATCAGCGGGTCGAGACCGGAGGTCGGCTCGTCGAGGATCAGCAGGTCGACGTCGGAGGCGAACGCGGCGACCAGGGCGACCTTCTGCCGGTTGCCCTTGGAGTAGGTGCGGCCCTTCTTCGTGGGGTCCAGCTCGAAGCGCTCGGTGAGCTCGGCGCGGCGGTGCGGGTCCAGGCCCCCGCGCAGCCTGCCGTACAGGTCGATGACCTCGCCGCCGGAGAGGTTGCGCCACAGCGTCACGTCACCGGGCACGTAGGCGATACGGCGGTGGATCTCCACGGCGTCCGTCCAGGGGTCCCGGCCGAGCACCTGGACGGCACCGGCGTCGGCGCGCAGCAGGCCGAGCAGGACGCGGATGGTCGTGGACTTGCCGGAGCCGTTGGGGCCGAGGAAGCCGTGGACCTCACCCGCCCCGACGCTCAGGTCGAGCCCGTCCAGTGCGTGGGTCCGGCCGAACGACTTGTGCAGTCCGGACACGGTGATGGCCTTCGTCATGCCTCGGAACGTACGCTCTCTTCAGAAGATTGTGAAGTTAAGGAAGCGTATGAATCGCTGGTTAGACTTGATCCACCGGATCCATGGCGCCTGAGCAGGGGAGATGATCGGATCATGGCGGAGCCGAGCGGGGCGGCCCGGGATCCCGAGGCGGTCTCGCGGTTCGTCGAGCACTTCGCGGCGCAGCTGGTGGAGGCCGGGCTGCCGCGGATGCCGGCCCGTGTCTTCGCGGCCCTGCTGGCCTCCGACACCGGGGTGCTGACCTCCGCCGAACTGGGCGAACGGCTCAGGATCTCACCGGCCGCGGTGTCCGGGGCGGTGCGCTATCTCGCGCAGCAGCACATGGTCTCCCGCGAGCGCGAGCCGGGCTCCCGGCGGGAGCGGTACCGGGTCCACGGCGACCAGTGGTACGAGGCCCTCACCAACCGCGAGGCCGTCATCAGGCGCTGGGAGGACGCCCTCCGCCAGGGCGTCACCAGCCTGGGCGAGGACACCCCGGCGGGCCGCCGGCTGGCGGAGACACTGGCCTTCTTCGAGTTCGTGGAGAAGGAGGTCGAGGCGATGATGGGGCGCTGGCGGGTGCATCGCGAGGAGCGGTTCGGGCGGGGCTGAGGGGTGATCGGAAGCGCGGTCCGCGCGGAGTGACTGATCGGATACTCTGAGTGGTGGCTGGTCCGCATCACCGGGGAGGGCGCATCATGACAGTCATGGCAGAGCGACCGACGACAAGCGGCACCGAGTCCGACAGCTTCGAGAACCTGCTGAGGACCCTCGACGAGCTGGACGTGCCCGACGGCTACAAGGCCGAGATCATCAGGGGGAACATCGTCGTGTCGCCGTGGTCGAAGGGGTATTACCTCGATGTCATGGAGCTGGTGTGCGAGCAGCTCCGGCAGCATCTCCCCGAGGAGCACCGGATCAGTTGCGGGCCGTTCCTGTACGTGTTCCCGGGTGTGGAGCGCGCGTACGGGCCCGATGTTCACGTGGCGCACCGGAGCGTCAGCCGGAGCACCAGCAACAAGCTGGACGGCGAAGCCCTGTCCTTCGTCGCCGAACTGACCTCCTCGTCCACCCGCGACGACGACATGACGGACAAGGTCGAGGTCTACGGCAAAGCGGGCGTCCCCGTCTATCTGCTGCTCGACATGCAGGAGGAGCGGGCCACGGTCTTCTCGATGCCCTCGGCCAAGGGCTACGAGTCCCGCGACACCAAGCCCTTCGGCGAGAAACTCGCCATCCCCGCCCCGTTCGACTGCGTCCTGGACACGACCGAGTTCAAGGCCCCCTGAACGGCGTGCCCGTCATCGCGACGGCACCGTGAGCCCCCAGGCACCCTCCCGCACCTCCCACGTCCGCGTCCGCACCGGACCCGACACCACCGCGTCCGCCCGGTAGCGGAAGTGCGCGCCCGACACGGTCACCGTGCGCCCCTCCGCCGACAGCGGGGACGCCTCCGCCCCCACCGACGCCGGACGCACCTCCACCTGGGCCCGGCCGGGCGCGCCCGGCATGACCGAGACGCCCTCCACCGGCTGCCCGAGATCGACCAGCGTCTCCCCGTCCACCTCCACCCGCAGTCGCGCGGGCCCGCCCTCCGGCGCGGACACGGCCCCGGACGGCCGCGCGGGCACCAGGGTCCGCACCAGCGACCGGTACGTCCGCAGCCAGGGGCGCCCCGTCCCGCCGGCCCCCTCCCGCACCGGCGTCACACCCCCGACCGGCGGGATCCGCAGCGCGCCGAGCACCACGCCGTCGCTGTCGTCCACGAGGAGGTCCATCCGCCGCTCCGCCCCGTCCAGCACCGCCCGCGCCGCCGCCACCGCGCCAGCGGGCACCCCCAGCGACCGGGCGAGGGAGACCGCGCCGCCCACCGGCACCAGGGACAGCGCACACCCGGCCAGCTCCCGCCGCCGGTGCAGCAGCGTCACCGCCCGTACCAGGGCCCGGTCGTCGCCGACCACCACCGGCCGTCGCGACCCGCGCCGTGCCAGCGCCCGCGCGAACTCCTCCGGATCGTCCGGCAGACACACCTTCGCGCCCGCCGCACCCGCGCTCAGCACGTCCTTCGCGATCCGGACGGACTCGCCGTCCGCCCGCCGGGCGACCGGATCGATGACCACCAGGAGCTGATCGGACGTCGCGGAGAAGGTCCTGGAAGTCGCCACCTCGGCCATGCCTCGCTTCCTCGGGTAGCATCTTTGTGCAAGAGCCCCTTGCGCTATTGCGCCAGGGGCTTCGTCTATTCCGGGGCATCCGGTCCGACGGTTGGCGGCCAACGGTGGTCGCGGTGCACGCGGCGGTGATCCTCCGTGTGCGCCCCTGACCTTGGACATGCCCCGCCCGGAAGGGGTGTACGCGCGTGCCCGCACTTGTGCTGCTCGGTGCTCAGTGGGGTGACGAAGGCAAGGGAAAGGCGACGGACCTGCTGGGTGGTTCCGTCGACTATGTGGTGCGCTACCAGGGCGGCAACAACGCCGGCCACACGGTAGTCGTGGGCGACCAGAAGTACGCCCTTCACCTGCTCCCTTCCGGAATCCTGTCTCCCGGCTGCACGCCGGTCATCGGCAACGGCGTCGTCGTCGACCCGTCGGTCCTGCTCTCCGAGCTGAGCGGTCTGAACGAGCGCGGCGTCGACACGTCGAAGCTCCTGATCAGCGGAAACGCTCACATCATCACGCCGTACAACGTCACGGTGGACAAGGTGACCGAGCGCTTCCTCGGCAAGCGCAAGATCGGCACCACGGGCCGGGGCATCGGCCCCACCTACGCGGACAAGATCAACCGCGTCGGTATCCGCGTCCAGGACCTGTACGACGAGTCGATCCTCACCCAGAAGGTCGAAGCGGCCCTCGACGTCAAGAACCAGATGCTCACCAAGCTCTACAACCGGCGCGCGATCGCCGTGGACCAGGTGGTCGAGGAGCTGCTGGGCTACGCGGACAAGCTCGCCCCGTACGTCGCCGACACGGTGCTGGTGCTGAACCAGGCGCTGGAGCAGGACAAGGTGGTCCTCTTCGAGGGCGGCCAGGGCACCCTGCTCGACATCGACCACGGCACGTACCCCTTCGTCACCTCCTCCAACCCGACCGCGGGCGGTGCCTGCACGGGCGCGGGCGTGGGCCCGACGAAGATCAGCCGGGTCATCGGCATCCTCAAGGCGTACACCACCCGCGTCGGCGCCGGCCCGTTCCCGACCGAGCTGTTCGACGAGGACGGCGAGGCCCTGCGCCGCATCGGCGGCGAGCGCGGTGTCACCACCGGCCGTGACCGCCGCTGCGGCTGGTTCGACGCGGTCATCGCGCGGTACGCGACCCGGGTCAACGGCCTCACGGACTTCTTCCTCACCAAGCTCGACGTCCTCACCGGCTGGGAGCAGATCCCGGTCTGCGTGGCGTACGAGATCGACGGCAAGCGCGTCGAGGAGCTGCCGTACTCGCAGACGGACTTCCACCACGCGAAGCCGGTCTACGAGATGCTGCCGGGCTGGAGCGAGGACATCAGCAAGGCGAAGTCCTTCTCCGACCTGCCGAAGAACGCCCAGGCGTACGTCAAGGCCCTGGAGGAGATGTCCGGCGCCCCGATCTCCGCGATCGGCGTGGGCCCGGGCCGCACCGAGACGATCGAGATCAACTCGTTCCTCTAGAGCGCTGCCGCCTGTGCTCCGGTGCCCGCGCGGGCACCGGAGCACAGGCATGGCCTGAGGGCGGGAAGATGGCCGAGCAGGTCACGGGGATCCTCGACCGGCTGCAGCCGGAAGCCGCCTACTTCGGTCCACTCGGCGGGCGGCGGACGACGATGGTGCTGGTCCTGCGCATGCGGGACAGCTCCGAGGTGCCCCGGTGGGTGAGCCGAAAGGGCCTCGCCGCGGTGCGGTGAGCCTCAGCTGAAGACGATCATCGAGCCTTGCGCCAGGCTCCGTGTCGCCGCCGCGTGCAGACCCAGCCACACATGGCGCTCACGGGCGAAGGGGCTGGGGTCGTACGGGGCCGGCACCGCCGGCACCGCCGGCTCCTCCAGCTCCGTCGGGCCGCGCGGAGGCTCGGGAGCCGCCGGGGGGTTCGCCGGGTCGATGCCGATGGCCGGGGCGACGAGCTCCAGTTCGCGCAGCAGCGCGTGGGAGGAGCCCAACGGGCCGCCGCCGGCGAGGAGTTCGTCACTGGAGAGCGGATTCGGGAAGTCGAGCGGGACGTACGCGCCCGCGTGGTCGTAGTGCCAGACCAGGTGGGACTGCTGGGCCGTCGTCTCGAACATCTCCAGCAACTGCTCGTAGTCGCCGCCCAGTTCGTCCACCGGTGTGACCGGCAGTCCGCACACCTGGAGCAGGTACACCCGGCGCAGGAAATGCAGCGCGTCGTAGTCGAACCCCGCGACCGGAGCCACCTCGCCGTTCAGTCCCGGCATGTACTGGTACACCGGTACCGGTGGCAGGCCCGCGTCGGCCAGCACCGCGTTGTACTGCGCGAGTTCCTCGGCGAAGGGATTGTCGGGCGTGTGGCACAACACGTCGACGAGCGGTACCAGCCACAGGTCACAGGCCAAAAGAGGGCTCCTCGCATCGCGCGGTCGTCGGGGTGGTCGTCCTGGTCAGGGAAGGGTATCCGCGCCCGGCCGGGGCGGCTCCCCCCGTGCGGACCGTTGTGCAGGTCCCTTACCCATCCCACCGGCCGTCAGGCCCTCGACGAGGGACAGCGCATGCGCGTTGTACGCCTCCACGATTGCGCGGGCGGAATCGGTGTCACGGCGCACCAGCGCATCGACCAGATCGGTGTGTTCGGACCATAGCCGCCCCCGCAGATCGGGAATCCGCCGCAGATGCTGCACCGCGTACACCCATCCCTGGACGCGGAGCCGGTGCAGGAAGTCGGTGAGGTAGGGGTTGCCGAAGACGGACGCGAGTTCGCGCCAGAAGCGCAGGTCGTAGCCGATGAGCACGGTGACCTCGCCGGCGAGGGCGGCACGCTGGGCCTCCTCGCCGCGTCGGCGCACCCCCGCGAGGGCGGCGGCGACCCGGGGCTCGTCCGGCCGGAGCTGCGCCAGATGGCCCTCGGTCAGCGCGTGGAACATGCCGTCGATCACCAGGCTGCGGGCCTGGATCATGCCGCGGAAGTCGTCGGCGGAGTACTCGTGCACGCGAAAGCCGCGGTGCTGGTCGGCGTCGAGCAGCCCCTGCGCCGACAGGTCGACCAGGGCCTCCCGGACGGGGGTCGCGGAGACGCCGTACTGCTCGGCGATCTCCTTGACGGTGAACTCCTGCCCGGGCTGGAGCCGCCCTCCCAGCACCTCGTCACGGAGCGCGTCGGCGATCTGCTGCCGCAGGGTGCTGCGGGTCACGGCGCCAGTGCCGCTGCTGCCGGGCATGTTCGGGGCGTCTCCCTCATCGCGTTCGAGTGCCGTGCACGGTGAATGTCCGCGGGCACGCCACCTTACGCGGTCGGGTGAGGGGCGGGACGTTCGAACGGGCACGAGGGCAAAGCCGCCTCGTGCCCGTCCCGGCCGGGTGACGCCGGCCCGCCCGCACGGTTACTCCACGTAGCCGTCCGCCACGGTGAGGGCCGCGTCCAGCGCCGCCAGCCCTTCCTTCAGCTCCGCCTCGCTCGCGTTGCACGGCGGCACCACATGGGTACGGTTCATGTTCACGAAGGGCCAGATGCCGCCCTCCTTCGCGGCGGCGGCGAAGGCGGCCATCGGGGCGTTCGCCTCACCGGCCGCGTTGTACGGCACCAGCGGCTCCCGGGTCTTCCGGTCGCGCACCAGCTCCAGCGCCCAGAACATGCCGACGCCGCGGACCTCGCCCACGCAGGGGTGCCGCTCGGCCAGCTCCCGCAGCCCCGGCCCGACGACGGAGGCGCCGAGGGCCGCCGCGTTCTCGACGACGCCCTCCTCCGCCATGACGTTGAGGGTCGCCACGGCGGCGGCGCAGGCCAGCGGGTGTCCCGAGTACGTCAGGCCGCCCGGGTAGGGCCGCTTGGCGAAGGTCTCGGCGATGGCTCCGTTGATGGCGACACCGCCCAGCGGCACATAGCCGGAGTTCACGCCCTTCGCGAAGGTCATCAGGTCCGGCACGACGTCGTACAGGTCCGCCGCGAACCACTTCCCGGTCCGCCCGAACCCGGCCATGACCTCGTCGAGGACGAGGACGATGCCGTACGTGTCGCACAGCTCGCGGACACCGGCCAGGTAGCCGGCGGGCGGCAGCATGATGCCGGCCGTTCCCGGAACGGTCTCCAGGATGATCGCGGCGACGGTCGACGGCCCCTCGAAGGCGATCGTCGTCTCCAGGTGCTCGAGCGCCCGCGCGCACTCCTGCTCCTCGGTCTCGGCGTAGAAGCGCGAGCGGTACAGGAACGGCGCCCAGAAGTGCACGACCCCGGCCGTGCCGCTGTCGGAGGCCCAGCGGCGGGGGTCGCCGGTGACGTTCACGGCCTGCTGGGTGCCGCCGTGGTACGAGCGGTAGGCGGAGAGCACCTTGGGGCGCCCGGTGTGCAGGCGCGCCATGCGCAGGGCGTGCTCGACGGCGTCGGCGCCGCCGTTGGTGAAGAAGATCTTGTCCAGGTCGCCCGGGGTCCGCTCGGCTATCAGCCGGGCCGCCTCCGAGCGCGCCTCGACGGCGAACGCGGGCGCGAACGTCGTCATCCGGGCCGCCTGCTCCTGGATGGCGGCGACGACCTTCGGGTGCTGGTAGCCGATGTTCGTGTAGACGAGTCCGCTGGCGAAGTCGAGATAGCGCCTGCCGTCGTAGTCCCAGAAGTACGACCCCTCCGCCCCGGCGACGGCGAGCGGGTCGATGAGCTCCTGCGCGGACCAGGAGTGGAACACATGCGCACGGTCGGCGGCCTTGACGGCGGCGCCGGCCTCGGGGTTCGGCTGAGGGGTCATGCCGCCGAGGGTAGGCGGGGGCGGCGGGTCCGCGACATCGGCGGCCTGTCTGCGGTCGGGGGGTTTCCGCGACATGTTGTCGACGGCTCCGGAAGATGATTGACAGCATATGTCGTCATGACAGACTGCTGTCATGTCCGGGGAGGCCCGACACTCGCCACCACCAAGGGAGCGGTCATGACCCGCAAGCCCGTGCACCTCGCCCTCTACGACACCTACGCCGACTGGGAGACCGGTCACACCACCGCCCACCTCGCGCTCGCCGGCTACGAGGTGCGGACCGTCACCCCGTCCGGAGCGCCCGTCACCAGCGCCGGCGGACTCCGGGTGCTGTCCGACCTCGCGCTCGGCGACCTGCGCCCCGAGGACAGCTCGCTGCTGATCCTCACCGGCGCCGCCCGCTGGGACGAGAGCGACGACCTCGCCCCCTTCGCCCGCACCGCCCGTGCCTTCCTCGACGCCGGTGTGCCCGTCGCCGCGATCTGCGGGGCCACCGCCGGGCTCGCCCGGGAAGGACTGCTCGACGACCGCGCGCACACCAGTGGTGCGGCCCCCTACCTCGCGATGACCGGATACGCGGGCGCCGGGCGGTACGTCGAGGCCGACGCCGTCACCGACGGCGGACTCGTGACCGCGGGACCCACCGAGCCCGTCGCCTTCGCCCGCGAGGTCTTCCGGCTGCTCGGCGCCTACGACGACAAGGTGACCGACGCCTGGTACCGGCTGTTCCACGACTCGGACCCGGAGGCGTACGCCGCGTACGAGGAGGCGCTGAGCCGGTGAGCCGTGAACGGCAGGACCTGCTCAGCCGGGGCGCGCTCGGCACCTTCCGGCTGAACGGCCAGTTCCTCGCGGTCGCCGAGAACCTGGCCCGCCCCGCCGGGATCACCGCCGCCTGGTGGCAGGTGCTCGGCGCGATCCTCGGTGAGCCGCTGCCGGTCTCCGGGATCGCCAGGGCCATGGGCATCACCCGGCAGAGCGTGCAGCGCATCGCCGACCTGCTGGTGCAGCGCGCACTCGCCGAGTACCGGCCCAATCCGGCCCACCGCCGCGCCAAACTCCTCGCCCCGACCGACGAGGGCCGGGCCGCGGTCCGCCGCATCGACCCCGGTCACGCGGCCTTCGCGGAACGGCTCGCCCAGGCGTACGAGAAGGCGTACGGGGAGGAGGAACTCGCCCGGGCGGTAGAGGCGTTGGAACGGCTGTCCGAAGTGCTCGACGCGCTCGGCCCGCCTGTTACGGAACCGTAGACAACGCCCATCCACCCGGGCACCGGCCCGCCACTATCCTCGATCTGTTGCTCACTGCAGGGGGAGGCGGCGCGGCGATGGACAAGCTCGGGGCCGGGGATCCGCAGAGAATCGGGGCGTACCGGCTGCTGGCGCGGCTCGGCGCCGGCGGCATGGGGCAGGTCTACCTCGCGCGTTCCGACCGGGGGCGCACGGTCGCCGTGAAACTGGTCCGGGCGGAGCTGGCCCGGCAGGAGGAGTTCCGGGCGCGCTTCCGCCAGGAGGTGCGGGCCGCCCGGCAGGTCGGCGGCGACTGGACGGCGCCCGTGCTGGACGCGGACACCGAGGCGTCCGTGCCCTGGGTGGCCACCGGGTATGTCGCCGGGCCCAGCCTCCAGCAGGTGGTCGGGCACGATCACGGGGCGCTGCCCGAGCGTTCGGTGCGCATCCTCGGCGCCGGTCTCGCGCACGCACTGAAGGACATCCACGCCGCCGGGATCGTCCACCGCGATCTCAAGCCGTCCAACGTCCTCGTCACCATCGACGGTCCGCGCGTCATCGACTTCGGGATCGCGCGGGCGCTGGAGACGGTGACCGACGGCGGGCTCACCCGCACCGGCGCGCTCGTCGGTTCGCCCGGCTTCATGGCCCCGGAGCAGGTGCGCGGTGACCGCATCACCCCGGCCTGCGACGTGTTCTGCCTCGGCTCGGTGCTCGCGTACGCCGCGACCGGCGCGCTTCCCTTCGGCACCGCCAACAGCGGGGTGCACGCCCTGATGTTCCGCATCGCCCAGGAGGAACCCGACCTGGAGCGGGTGCCCGAGGGCCTCGCCGAGCTCGTACGCGACTGTCTGCGGAAGGACCCGGCCGCGCGGCCCACCCTCGACCAGGTGCTGCAGCGCACCGGCGCGGAGGACACCGTCGTCGACGGCCGCTCCCGCGACCCCTGGCTCCCGAGTGCCCTGGTCGCCCAGCTCGGCCGTCACGCCGTACGCCTGCTCGACGCGGAGGACCCGGAGGCGCCCGAGCCCGCGCCGGGGCCGGCACCGGGCGGGCAGCCGGGTGCGGCCGGGCCGGGCGTCGGGCAGCCGGGTGCGGCTCTTCCCGGTGTGCCGGTGGGGTGGCAGCCGGTCGGTGGTGCTGCGCCGCCCGCGGACGGGCAGCCGGGGGCGCAAGGGTCAGGCGTTCCTGCCGGGCAAGGCGTCGGGCAGCAGGTGCCGCCCGGGCCGGGGCATGCGGCGGTGCCCGCCGCCGGGCACCCGGGGCCGGGGCAGCCTGTTGCGGGGCAGTCGGCCGTTTCCGGTGCGCCGGGTGCGGACCGGCCGGGCGGTGTGCCTGCGCCTCCCGGCGCCGGGCAGTCGGCTGTGCCCGGGGCGGCTGTTCCCGGTGGGCCGGGTGCGCGGCAGCCAGGTGGCGGTTCTGCGCCGTCCGCCGACGGGCAGCCGGGGGCGCCCGGGCCGGGCGCGGAACGGCAGGTTCCGCAGGGGTCCGCGCACTCTGCGGTGCCCGCCGCCGGGTCGACCGGGCCGTCCGGGGCGGGCCCCGCCGCCGCACCGGACCGCACCGGGGACCCCGGCGCCGAGCTTCCGGGCGGTACCCCGGAGCACGCCCGGGCGGCCGACGACTCCGCCGCGCCGCCGGCCCCCGCCCCGCCGCCGCCGGGACAGCCGGGCGTGAACCACCTCCCCACCCTGGTCGCCGGCCAGAACACCCCCACCCCGCCCCCCGGCCCCACCCCCGGCGGTGCGTACGGCCATGCCCAGCAGCACCCCCAGCCGCCCGCGTACGGCTACCCGTACCACGGCTACGGGGCGGGCCAGACCCCGCCGTACGGCCCGCCGCCGTTCGGGTCCCTGCCGTATGGACCGGCGTCCGAGCCGCGCAGGGACGGCCGCTCCACCGCGCTGCTCGTCGTGATCGCACTGGTCGTCGCCCTCGCCGCGGGCGGCACCGTGTACGCGCTGATGAGCGGCGGCGACGGCGACCAGCGCGCCGGCGGCGACCCGTCGGCCCCCTCCTCGCCGAGCGGCGCGCCCCCGAGCACGGAGCCGAGCACACCCGGCAGCGGGCCGTCGGCCGACACCGGGCAGCCGAGCACCTCGGCGCCGGCGGACGGCACCGTCCCCACGGAGTTCCTCGGCAGCTGGTCCACCACGATCGACAACGCGAGCGGGCAGCACAGCCGCCGGCTGACCGTCCAGCAGGGCGAGGTCGGCGACACGGTGATGTCCCTCGTCGCCGACGGGCCCACCGGCAACGGCACCTACCACTGCGTCTTCGAGGCCCGGCTCACCGGCAGCTCCGGCGGCACACTGGACATCGGCCCGTCGTCCGTCACGGTCGGCCGGCCGCGCAGCGCCTGCACCCCGGGTTCCGCGAGCGAGATCACCCTGCTTCCCGACGGCTCCCTGAGGCGCGTGAGCACCGGCAACGGCGAACAGCTCACCTACACCCGCGACTGACAGGACCCGCGCCCGGTGCGGCTCAGCGGGGCTCGGGCGGGCGCTGCCTCGGCATGTTAGGGCGCGCCGGTCCCGGCGGGGACGGAAAACGGCCGTGCGGCACGGGGCCCTCCGGGCGCCCCGCTCCCGCCAGTGCCGTCTGGACGCCCAGCGGCGCGCCACCGCTGCGGAACTCCACCATCCAGTCCGCCGTCTCGACGCGCACCAGCTCCGTCACGTCCTCCGAGAAGCGCCGCAGCACCGACAGGCACCGCTCGGCCGCCTCGCTCGCCGTGCCCTCCGTCGGGCCCAGCACCTCGCGGATGCACTCCGACGCCCAGTCGAACTGGAACGTCTGCAGCCGCCGGTGCACGGCCTGCGCCGTCGCCACGTCCCGCATCCAGCCGGACGTCATCCCGAAGAACCGGTCCCCGGCGACACACGCCACCGCAAGCAGCAGCGCCACATATCCCCAGGGCGCGGACCCGTCGGCCACCCGGGTCAGATCGAGCAGCGGCAGCGCGGCCCCGGCCAGCGCGCCCGCCGCGGTCCCGGTCCGCAGCGCCCACGCGCACCGCCGTTTCCACGCCCGGTCCTCGAGATACCAGGCGGCGGTGTCCAGCGCGCCGCGCTCCACCCACCGGTACAGCTCGTCCAGCCGGGCCGCCGGTTCGCCCCAGTCGCCGAGCGGGAACTCCCGCCCGGTCGGATCGCCCGGCCGCGGTCCGGCCGCCCCCTCGCCCCGCCGGTCCTGAGGCCGACCCTCGGGCTGCATCTCCGGCTGACCCACCCGGTATCTCCCTACTGAGCTGACCCCTGCTGACCCCTGCCGACCCTGCCCAACACCTTCCGTACGCGCGCTGTGACACATCGTGTCCGTCGCGTCGACCCTTCCTACCGCCCAATGGGTGGCCGCGTCGGGGGTTCGTCCCTTCTTTCCCCCGGAAGAAGGCCGTGATCAGGTATAGGGCCCTCAGCCGAACTCACCCGAAAGAGTGCTGGGGCGACGCCCGTCCGGACCACGTAGGCTCGTGCCGAACGGCAAAACCGTGAGAACTCCGAAACACGGACCGACGGACCGACCAAGGAGCTGAATCGTGATCCCCGGTGGTGGTCAGCCCAACATGCAGCAGTTGCTCCAGCAGGCCCAGAAGATGCAGCAGGACCTGGCCAGGGCGCAGGAGGAACTGGCGCGCACGGAGGTCGACGGCCAGGCGGGCGGCGGTCTGGTGAAGGCCACCGTCACCGGCTCCGGCGAACTGCGGGCGCTGAAGATCGACCCGAAGGCGGTGGACCCGGAGGACACCGAGACCCTCGCGGACCTGGTCGTCGCGGCGGTCCAGGCGGCCAACGAGAACGCCCAGGCGCTGCAGCAGCAGAAGCTCGGCCCGCTGGCCCAGGGACTCGGCGGCGGCGGTATCCCCGGTCTCCCCTTCTGACCTTTCTCAGACGGCCCGCGGGCCTCTACGGTACGTACTGAAGACACACCAGGAAGGACGGCAGTCCGTTGTACGAAGGCGTGGTCCAGGACCTCATCGACGAGTTGGGGCGGTTGCCCGGCGTCGGTCCCAAGAGCGCGCAGCGGATCGCCTTCCACATCCTGCAGGCGGAACCGACGGACGTGCGGCGCCTCGCGCACGCGCTGATGGAGGTCAAGGCGAAGGTCCGCTTCTGCGCGACCTGCGGGAACGTCGCGCAGGAGGAGCAGTGCAACATCTGCCGCGACACCCGCCGCGACCCGGCCGTCATCTGCGTCGTGGAGGAGCCGAAGGACGTCGTGGCCATCGAGCGCACCCGTGAGTTCCGCGGCCGCTACCACGTCCTCGGCGGCGCGATCAGCCCGATCGACGGGGTGGGCCCCGACGACCTGCGCATCAGGGAGCTCCTGGCCCGCCTGGCCGACGGCACGGTCACGGAGCTGATCCTGGCCACGGACCCGAATCTCGAGGGCGAGGCCACGGCGACGTACCTCGCCCGCATGATCAAGCCCATGGGCCTGAAGGTCACCCGCCTGGCCAGCGGCCTCCCGGTGGGCGGCGACCTGGAATACGCGGACGAGGTGACCCTCGGTCGCGCCTTCGAGGGGAGACGACTCCTAGATGTCTGACGCCACGCTGCACGCGACGCACCAGAACCCGGACGACTTCGCGGTCCAGATCGCCGACCAGATCGAGAGCTTCCTGGTCGCCGTCACGGAGGTCGCGAAGGGCGACGAGCCGGACTCGGCGGTCCCCTTCCTGCTCCTGGAGGTCTCCCAGCTCCTCCTGGCCGGCGGCCGCCTGGGCGCCCACGAGGACATCGTCCCCGACGAGCGCTACGAGCCCGACCCGGGACCCGAGCCCGACGTGGACCAGCTTCGCGAGAACCTCGCCCGCATGCTGGACCCGATCGACGTCTACTCCGAGGTCTTCGACCCGTACGAGCCCCGCAAGGCGCCCGTCCCGGCCCGCATCTCCGACGACCTCACCGACGTCATCACCGACCTGCGCCACGGCATGGCCCACTACCGCGCCGGCCGCACGTCGGAGGCCCTGTGGTGGTGGCAGTTCTCCTACTTCTCCAACTGGGGCTCCACCGCCTCCGCGACCCTGCGCGCGCTGCAGTCGGTCGTCGCCCACGTCCGCCTGAACCAGCCCCTCGCCGAACTCGACGGCCTCGACACCGACCAGGGCATGGGCGACGACACCCTGGAGTTCGAGGCGGGCAAGGTCATGGCGGAGGAAATCGGCGCCCCCCTGGGCGTCCGCCCGGTCACCTGACACCGGGTCACCCGCCGCGGGCGGTGCGCAGGGCGTCGAGGATCTGTGCGTACTCCTTGGCGCGTTCCGGGTGCCTCGTCGCGTTGGCGTGCGCGTGAGCCGTCGCCCTCGCCGTGGGTTCGGCGCCGCGGCCGAGCAGCAGGCGCACCATCGCCACCCGGCCGGACGAGACCGTCCACTCCAGCGGTGACCAGCCCTTGAAGTCCCGGTCCTCGATGTCCGCGCCGCGGTCCAGCAGCAGTTCCACGACGTCCGTGTGCCCGTGGGTCGCCGCGAGCATCAGAGGGACGTAGGGAATGCGGTTCGCCGGGGCCCGCATGGACACTCCGGCGTCGATCAGGACCTCCACGACCGCCCTGCGGCCGAACATGGCCGCCTCGGCCATCGGCGTCAGGTCGTGGTACGGCCCCGCGTGCCCCGCGGTGTCGGCGTTCGCGTCGAGCAGCAGCCGGACCATCTCCGCGTGCCCTTCCTGCACCGCCAGGTCCAGGGCCGTCCGCCCCTCCCGGTCGATCGCGTCCACGCCGACGCCCGACTCCAGCAGCCGCGTCACCAGCGCGGTGTCGTTGTCCTTCGCCGCCCGGGGCAGCTCGTCCGATCTCTCCGTGGGTCGCGTCATGGAATGATCATGCGGCATCGGAGCGGTGGCCGGATGGTGCCGTCGGGGTGGAGGCGGATTGTGACGCGGGGCACTTTTCCGAGTGGTCCGCGTCGGGATGGGCATGAGCCCCCCTGCAAGAGCGCCGGGGAGTCTCACCATGCGATATCGCGGAGGGGTTTTTCGGACGCTCGATAGACTGAGCCGACCGCAGCGCACACATATGTGGGCGGACTGTGGAAAACGACGGACTGAGCGAGGAGCGCACGTGGGCCTTGTCGTGCAGAAGTACGGAGGCTCCTCCGTAGCCGATGCCGAGGGCATCAAGCGCGTCGCCAAGAGGATCGTGGAAGCCAAGAAGAACGGCCACCAGGTGGTCGCCGTGGTTTCCGCGATGGGCGACACGACGGACGAGCTGATCGATCTCGCCGAGCAGGTTTCCCCCATCCCTGCCGGGCGCGAGCTCGACATGCTACTGACCGCCGGAGAGCGGATCTCCATGGCCCTGCTGGCCATGGCGATCAAAAACCTGGGCCACAACGCCCAGAGCTTCACCGGCAGCCAGGCAGGTGTCATCACCGACTCGGTCCACAACAAGGCCCGCATCATCGATGTCACGCCGGGCCGGATCAAGGCCTCGGTGGACGAGGGCAACATCGCCATCGTCGCCGGTTTCCAGGGCGTCAGCCAGGACACCAAGGACATCACCACGCTCGGCCGCGGCGGCTCCGACACCACCGCCGTCGCCCTCGCCGCCGCCCTCGAGGCCGAGGTGTGCGAGATCTACACGGACGTCGACGGTGTGTTCACCGCCGACCCGCGCGTGGTGAGCAAGGCCCGGAAGATCGACTGGATCGCGTTCGAGGACATGCTCGAGCTCGCGGCCTCCGGGTCCAAGGTGCTGCTCCACCGCTGTGTGGAGTACGCCCGCCGGTACAACATCCCGATCCACGTCCGCTCGTCCTTCAGCGGACTGCAGGGCACGTGGGTCAGCAGCGAGCCGATGAAGCAAGGGGACAAGCAGGTGGAGCAGGCTCTCATCTCCGGTGTCGCGCACGACACCTCCGAGGCCAAGGTCACGGTCGTCGGCGTGCCGGACAAGCCCGGCGAGGCGGCCTCGATCTTCCGCACGATCGCCGATGCCGAGATCAACATCGACATGGTCGTGCAGAACGTGTCCGCCGCCTCCACGGGCCTGACGGACATCTCCTTCACGCTGCCCAAGACCGAGGGCCGCAAGGCCATCGACGCGCTGGAGAAGAACAAGGGCGCCATCGGCTTCGACTCCCTGCGCTACGACGACCAGATCGGCAAGATCTCCCTGGTCGGCGCGGGCATGAAGACCAACCCGGGCGTCACCGCCGACTTCTTCACCGCGCTCAGCGACGCCGGCGTCAACATCGAGCTGATCTCGACCTCCGAGATCCGCATCTCGGTCGTCACGCGCAAGGACGACGTGCCCGAGGCCGTCCGCGCCGTGCACTCCGCCTTCGGCCTGGACTCCGACAGCGACGAGGCCGTGGTCTACGGAGGCACCGGCCGCTGATGGCCGCGACAGCGGGACCCGGACGTTCCGGGCGGCCGACGCTCGCGGTCGTGGGAGCGACCGGGGCCGTCGGCACGGTCATGCTTCAGATCCTGTCCCAGCGGGCGGACGTCTGGGGCGAGATCAGACTCATCGCCTCCCCGCGCTCGGCCGGCCGCAAGCTGGCCGTGCGCGGTGAGGAGGTCGAGGTCGTCGCGCTCACCGAGGACGCCTTCGACGGCGTCGACGTCGCGATGTTCGACGTGCCCGACGAGGTCGCCGAGCGCTGGGCGCCGGTCGCCGCCGCGCGGGGCGCGGTGGTGGTGGACAACTCCGGGGCGTTCCGCATGGACCCGGACGTGCCGCTCGTCGTGCCCGAGGTCAACCCGCACGCCGTACGGCGGCGTCCGCGCGGGATCGTCGCGAACCCGAACTGCACCACCCTGTCGATGATCGTCGCGCTGGGCGCGCTGCACGCCGAGTTCGGCCTGCGCGAGCTGGTCGTCTCGTCGTACCAGGCGGTCAGCGGCGCCGGACACGCGGGCGTGCGCACGCTGCGCGAGCAGCTGTCCCTGGTGGCCGGCACGGAGCTGGGGACGAGCCCCGGCGACGTGCGGCGGGCCGTGGGGGACAACACCGGGCCGTTCCCTGAGCCGGTCGCGCTGAACGTCGTGCCGTGGGCCGGGTCGCTGCGCGAGGACGGCTGGTCGTCGGAGGAGATGAAGGTGCGGGACGAGACCCGCAAGATCCTGGGCCTGCCCTCCCTGCCCGTGGCGGTCACCTGTGTCCGCGTCCCCGTGGTCACCACGCACTCCCTCACCGTGCACGCCCGCTTCGAGGGCGAGGTCACCGTCGACAAGGCGCGCGAGATCCTCGCCACGGCACCCGGCGTGGTCCTGTTCGACAACCCGGCCGCGGGGGAGTTCCCCACCCCCGCCGATGTCGTCGGCACCGACCCGACCTGGGTCGGACGGGTACGGCGGGCCCTGGACGATCCCACGGCGCTGGAGCTCTTCGTGTGCGGGGACAACCTGCGCAAGGGAGCGGCGCTCAACACCGCGCAGATCGCCGAACTCGTGGTCGTCGAACAGTGAAAAGTTCTGGATCACACAGGAATCATTTGTAGGATCTGTGTAAGTCTTGTGAGCCGCGGTTCTCGGTCTGGACCACTTGAAACGTGTCCGTCCGGCCATCGAGGATTGCATGAGGATGCACCTCCCCGCCTTCTGCAACCAAGCAGAGGGCGGGGAGCGTCTTTGCGGTCACCCTTTCCGGGGCGTGGGGACGCTGCCTTTCAGACGTGGGGACGTCTGGAACCGGGCGTGGGGACGCCCGTTCGTATGGGACACAGGGGAAGAGCGGGACGCATGAGGGCTTTGGAAGCGCTTACGGTGGTGCTGCCTGACGCGGGCGGGCGGGCGGCCGTACCGGCCGCCGCAAAAGTGACGCCCGGCACGTACAACCCTTACGGGGGGAAGCGTGTCCAACTGACGTGGCTGAGGTACTCGACTTCACAGCGCCGCGTGGCACGGCCCTCCGGCCGCCACGCCAGGCTCTCCGACCCCGCATGCCCGGCGCGTCCGGCGGCGGCATGCCGGTGATCGCACCCATGCCCGCCGCGCGCCCCGCCCGCATACCAGGTCAGCGTGACGGCGCGGACGACGCCGTCGCTGCCGGCACCACCGTCGACCACCTCACCGAGACCTACCGCGCGCACTACCGCTCGCTGCTGGGACTCGCGGCGCTCCTCCTCGACGACACCGCCTCCTGCGAGGACGTCGTCCAGGAGGCGTTCATCCGCGTCCACTCCGCCCGCAAGCGCGTCCGTGACCCGGAGAAGACCCTGGCCTACCTGCGCCAGACGGTCGTCAACCTGTCCCGTTCCGCGCTGCGCCGCCGCATCCTCGGCCTCAAGCTGCTCTCCAAGCCCATGCCCGACATGGCGAGCGCGGAGGAGGGCGCCTACGACCAGCTGGAGCGCGATTCCCTCATCAAGGCGATGAAAGGGCTCCAGCGCCGTCAGCGCGAGGTGCTGGTGCTGCGCTACTTCGCGGACATGACCGAGGCGCAGGTCGCCGAGACGCTCGGCATCTCGCTGGGCTCGGTGAAGGCGTACGGCTCGCGCGGTATCGCGGCCCTGCGGCTGGCCATGGAGACCCCGGCATGAGCGAGGCCAGGGACGCGCGGCACGAGGACCGTGAGCCGGAGGGCTCGCCCGCCTCCGACGCCGCACCGACGTCCGAGGACGGCGCGGTGCCCGGCGGGGACGGCGTGCGGTCCGGGGCGGAGGGCGCGCGGTCCGACGAGGGCGGTGCGCGGTCCGGTGAGGGCGGTGCGCGGTCCGGTGAGGGCCGGTCCGGGGCCGGGACGCCGCACGAGCAAGAGCTGAAGCAGACGCACGCTGGGAACGGAACTGTGAACGACGGCCGGGACGAACAGGGCCCCGAGGGGCTCGGCTCGGACGAGCTGGAACTGCGCAGCCTGCTGCACCAGGCGGTGCGCGAGGTGGAGCCGGGCGACGGCACCCTGGAGTATCTGCGCCGGGCGGTCCCGGCCCGCCGGGCACGCAAGCGCCAGGCCCTGGTGGGCATGGCCGCCGCCGCCCTCTTCGTGGGCACCGCGGTCCCCGCCCTCGTCCACGTCTCGACCAGCTCCGGCTCCGACGCCAACCCGTCCGCGGTCGGCCACGCCTCGCAGACGCAGGGCGGCACAGGACGGGGCGAGGACCAGGGCGGTGGCGAAAGCACCGCGGGCGGGCCCTCGAACGAGGTCGAGGGCACCGGCAAGGGTGACAAGAAGGACGAGGACAAGAGCGGCGGGAGCACCGGTTCCGGCGCGGGCACGACCGAGGGCGCCGACCCCACGGCGGGCACCTCGGCCCAGGCGCCCGTCTGCACCGCCGCCCAGCTCGGACCGGCGGTCGCGAGCAGCGCCGCTCCCGAATCCACGGGCGCCGTCTACGGCTCCTTCCGGGTCACCAACGTCTCCACCGCGAGCTGTACCGTCGACGGCCCCGGCGTCCTGAACGTCACCCCCCAGGGCGCGGCCTCCGCCGGCAAGGTGAGCTCGACGCGGCATGTGGCGGGCGACGCGGCGGCCGGACTGCCCGACCCCTCCCTCGAGTCCGCGCAGCAGGTGCTCGAACCGGGCGCGGCGTACGAGGTGCAGTTCGCCTGGGTGCCCTCCGAGACCTGCCCCACCCCGGGCGACACCGTGGGCGGCGGCACCAGCGGCCCCTCGGCCGAACCGACGCCCAGCGGCGACCCGACGACCACGGCCGGCGCCTCCGCGGGGACCTCCGACAGCGGCACGGGCACTCAGCTGGTCGCGGAGGACGGCGGCGCCGAGGGCAGCGTGGCGGTGACGTACACGGCGTCGACGGGCTCGAGCTCGGCCACCACGACGGTGAGCAACGCCTGCGCGGGCACGGTCTACTGGACGGGGCTGCTGACGCCCGTCGGCTGACGGGGCGTGTCGTTGCCGCCGTCCTCGTCCGAGCCGTCCTCGTCCGGGGCGTCCTCGTCCGGGGCGTCCTCGTCCGGGATCAGGCCCAGTTCCGCGTCGCGGGCGAGCTCCACCTCGCGGCGCAGCAGACGGAACCACATGAAGATCACGAAGCCGACGAAGGCGAACCACTCGGCGGTGTAGCCCAGGTTCTGGAACGCCTTCAGGTCCAGCCCCGTGCCGTCCGGCGCGGACGCCGGTACCGCCTTCATCCCCGCGTCCCCGCGGTTGAGCGTGACCCAGCCGTCGTAGACGTCGTACGGCACCAGGTTCACCAGTGAGGCCGCGCTGATCGCGGACGTCTGTCCCTCCGGAAGGCCGCCGCGGGCGCTGACGCCGTTGCTGCCGGGTGTCTCGGACGCCTGGAGCGCGCCGGTGACGGTGACCTCACCGGTCGGTGCCGGGGGCACGTCGGCCGGGTCGGGGGTACCGGGCAGCCAGCCCCGTACGACGGGCAGCGCGCGGCCGGTGTCGGTGCGCAGCAGGGTCAGGACGTAGTAGCCGTCCCTGTCGTCCAGCTTCCGGTCGGGCACCAGCAGCTGGGTGTCGTACCGGCCGCTCGCGGTGGTCTGCTTGCCGGAGGTGGCCTTGGTCACCGGCAGCAGGTCGTCCAACGGCCGGGCCGCCTCCCGCTTGTCGGTGGCGATCCGGGCCTCGGCGTCGCGGTGGCTGTCCACCCGGTCCTCGAACCTGCCCAGCTGCCAGGACCCCATGAAGATGCAGAAGGGGATGGAGAGCAGCAGGAAGACGTTGATCCCCCACCAGCGGGGCGTCAGCAGAAACCGGTACACGCCCTCAACGGTACGGGCCCGCGGGCGGTTCCCGTGTCGCGGGGTCGGCTCGCGGAGGAGGCGCGTCCGGCGGGTCGGACCGGGCGGAGCCGGGGGGCCGGTGAAGGATCCGGGGGAAGTTGTCCACAGGCTGGGGACCTCTGCCGCACGATGTCCCCCGAGGCGGGCAGTATGGGGTCATGACTGAGAGCAACGGGTCCGAGGCGCCGGACCGGGCGGACCACCAGACCGATCGAATGGAACAGGGCGCCGCGGACATGCCCGACTGGGAGAAGCGCTTCCGCGCGCCCCGGGTGTCCCTGCCCGACTGGGCCGAGGACGCCCCAGACCGTTCCCTGTTCGTGTCGAACGCGACGGGGACGTACGAGCTGTACGCCTGGGACCGGGCGACCGGTGAGCAGCGCCAGGTGACGGACCGGCCCAACGGCACGACGGACGGGGTGCTCTCGCCGGACGGCGACTGGATCTGGTGGTTCGACGACAAGGACGGCGACGAGTTCGGCGTCTGGCGGCGCCAGCGGTTCTCCGGCGGCGAGGACGAGCTCGCGGCCCCGGGCCTGGACCCGTCCTACCCTGCCGGACTCGCGCTGGGCAGGGACGGCCGTACGGCGGTCGTGGGCCGCTCCACGGACGAGGACGGTACGACGATCCACCTGGTCCGCACCGGTGACGCGCCGGTGGAGCTGTACCGGCACCGCGAGTCGGCGGGCGTCGGCGACCTCTCCCACGACGGTTCGCTGATCGCCGTGGAGCACACCGAGCACGGCGACGCGATGCACTCCGCGCTCAGGGTGATGCGCCCCGACGGCACGACGGTGGCGGAGCTCGACGACACCCGGGGCGGCACCGAGGAGCTCGGTCTGGAGGTGCTGGGCTTCGCGCCGGTCAAGGGGGACACCCGGCTGCTGATCGGTCACCAGCGGCGTGGGCGCTGGGAGCCGCTGGTCTGGGACGTGGCGACGGGGGAGGAGACGGACCTCGTGCTGGAGCTCCCCGGCGACGTGAGCGCCGAGTGGTATCCGGACGGCACCGGTCTGCTCATCGCCCACGGCTTCGAGGCCCGCGGCGAGCTGTTCCGCTACGACCTGACCGAGCGCCGGCTGGTGAAGATCCCCACCCCGCGCGGCGCGGTCTCCGGTGCGACGGTCCGCCCCGACGGCAGCGTGGAGTACCTGTGGTCGTCGGCCGCCGAGCCGCCGGCGGTGCGTTCCACGGCGGGCGGCGTGGTCCTCGACCCGCCGGGGATGAAGTCGCCCGGGTCGGTGCCCGTGGAGGACGTCTGGGTGGAGGGCCCCGGCGGCCGCATCCACGCGCTGGTCCAGAAGCCGGCCGGCACGACTGGTCCGCTCCCGACCGTCTTCGACATCCACGGCGGCCCCACCTGGCACGACAGCGACTCCTTCGCGGCGGGCCCGGCGGCCTGGGTCGACCACGGCTACGCGGTGGTCCGCGTCAACTACCGTGGCTCCACCGGCTACGGGCGCGCCTGGACCGACGCCCTCAAGCACCGGGTGGGCCTGATCGAGCTGGAGGACATCGCGGCGGTCCGCGAGTGGGCGATCACCTCGGGCCTGGCGGACCCCGCCCGGCTGATCCTCACCGGCGGCTCCTGGGGCGGCTACCTGACCCTGCTGGGCCTCGGCACGCAGCCGGACGCGTGGGCGATGGGCATCGCGGCGGTTCCGGTCGCCGACTACGTCACGGCGTACCACGACGAGATGGAAGCGCTGAAGGCGATGGACCGCACGCTGCTCGGCGGCACCCCCGAAGAGGTCCCCGACCGCTTCGAGGCCTCGTCCCCCATCACCTACGTCGACCGGGTGAAGGCCCCGGTCTACATCTCGGCCGGCGTCAACGACCCCCGCTGCCCCATCCAGCAGATCGAGAACTACGTCAAGCGCCTGGAGTCCCGCAACGCGGTCCACGAGGTCTACCGCTACGACGCGGGGCACGGCTCGCTGGTCGTCGACGAACGCATCAAACAAGTCCGACTGGAACTCGACTTCGCCACCAGACACCTCCCCGTCTGACCCCGCCGCCCCACCCGGCCGCCGCAGCTGCGTGCGGTTGTACCCCGCGCAGCTACGCGGGCAGTCGTGCCCGCGTAGCTGCGGGCAGTTGTGCCGCTGGGGCGGCACGGGTGGGCGCAGCGGCACCCCGCAAGCGCGGGGAAGCGAAACCCACCCCCGCCCAGCCCAAGCGCACGGAACCCGAAGCACACCCCCGCCCAGCGGCAAGCGCTACCTCGTGCTCCGGGCCCGCCGCCCCAACAGCTCCGCCAGTCCCCGCCGGGTGGCCGCCAGCACCACCCGATCCCCCGCCCGCAGCACATACGTGTCCGGCAGATCCCACACCAGCCCGCCCCCCGGCGCCTCAGCCACCCCGGCCCCCGCCCCGGCCCCGGCCCTCGCATCCCCTGGTACCGCCGTATCCAGGGCCAGCACCCGCCACGCCCCGGCCCGAAACGCCTCCCCCACCGTCCGCCCCTCCAACTGCGGATGCCCGCCCACCACCACCGCCGCGAACAACAGCACCCGCCGCTCCACCGGGATCGCCCCGAGGATCTGCCGCCCCATCATCGCCCCGGCGAACGCCGGTGCCGCCAGGTGCGACACACTCCGGCTCCGCGTCGGCGCACCGGGGTGCGCCGTCCGCAGCGTCCGGTACACCGCCTTCGCGAAGTCGTCGTCGTACAGCCGCAGTACCGCCCGCAGATCCTGCCGCACGGACCGCGCGTACAGCACCGCCTCCAGATTGGTCGTGTCCACACTGGTCAGCGCGAGCAGCGCGTCCGCGCGATGGATCTTCGCCGACTCCAGTACGCCTTCCTGCGTCACGTCCCCGACCACCACCGGCACCCGCAACCGCCGAGCCACGGCCACCCCGCGCGCCTCCGGGTCCGCCTCCACGCACACCACCGGGATGTGCAGCTCCCGGAGCCGGGTCAGCACCCGCGTCCCGATCTTGCCCAGCCCGAGCAGCACCACGTGCCCGCTCAGCCCGCGCGGCGGCTTGCGCAGCGCCGACGCCGTACGGAACATCCCCAGCGCCTCGAACACCGCCGCCAGCAGGACCGGCAGCAGCAGCAACCCGACCACCATGGACAGCAGTTGGAGCACCTGCCGCCCGGGCGACTTGTTGTGCGCGGGTTCGTTGATGGCGAAGAGGTCCAGCAGCGTCACATAGGTGGCGTGCAGCGGGTTGTCCCGGGTCACCACGGCCAGCGCGACGGCGAGCGCGAGGACCGCGGCGGCCAGCCCCGCCAGCGACCACCGCAGCCGCCGCGAGAACAGCGAGGCGAACGGCGGCCCGCCCCCTCTCACGGCCAACGGCGGCCCGGAGTAGGAGAGCTGCTCCAGCACGACCGTTCCGCGGCCGGTCGCCGCCGCCACCGCCGCCGCGTCGGGCAGCAGTTGCGGCCCCTGCTCGCCGCTGTCCTCCGCGCCCTCGTCACCCGCCGGGTCGTTGCTCGTGGCGGACAGCAGCGCCAGCGTGCACAGCCCCGGGTCGGCGACCTCTCCCGGGCCCGGCGGCCGACGCTCCACCGCCCGCAGCAGCAGCCCGTCGGCGTCGACGACCTTGCTCGTGCCGACGAGCGCGGTGGCGACCAGCGCGGGCGCGGCCGTGTCGGCGTCGGACAGCACGGTCGTGGCGATGTCGGCCCCCGCGGCCCCGCTCCCGCCCGCGCCACCGCCCGCCCGTCCGGCAGTCGCACCGCCCGCCAACTCGGCGGCCTGGTCGAGCAGTTCTTCGATGTGCTGCCCCAGCCGCCGGTTGTACAGCCGCAGCACGAGCCGCAGCCGGGGGTTGAGCCGGCGGGCGTTCAGCGCGGCGCGGATGTTGGTCTCGTCGTCGTCGTACACCAGCGCCAGGGCGGCGGCGCGGTCCACGCCGGCCTCGGCCAGCACGGCCTCGGTCGGCTCGGCGGCCTCGAGCAGCCGCTCACCGGGAGCCAGGGTGTCGTCGGAGCCGCCGCCGCCCCGGTTGTTGACGGCGGTCACGACCCGGTCGAGGAGGGCCGCGGAGACCGCACGGGCCCGCCCCACCATCGGCTGTCGCACACTGCGGCCGGCCGGCGGCACGACGAGGGTCACCTGCTCGCGGTACACGCCCCGGAGTTCGGCGGCGAGGCGGTGCGCCAGTCCGTCGTCGCCGCACACCACCATGTGCGCGGAAGGGTCGCTGGGCAGGGCGGGGTTGGGAAGGAGGCTCACCACGGGGGAAGAGACTGCCTCATCGCGACGGGTGGTTCCAGGGGGACCTGAACGCCCGCGCGCCGTCCTGCGTACCAAGGGGCAGGGATCCGAGCGGCCCCGCTCCCTCGCGCGCCCATCTCCGGAGGTGCACCCGGCCCGTGGCCACCACCACATCGCCCCCGCGCGGACCAGGCGGGCTCGAGCCCGAACCGTCCGCACCCGCTTCCGGACCGTCCGCACCCGCTTCCGGACCGTCCGCACCCGCCCCCGGCCGCGACGCACCGCCCGAGAAGTCCCCTCACCTCAGCTCCCCGCTCCTCCTCACCCTGGTCCTGCTCACGGCCGTGATGTTCCAGGGTCCGGTCCGCGGCGCCCTGGCCGCCCCGGTGATGCAGAGCTGGATGACGGTGTTCGTGGCCGTGGTCGTCCAGGCCCTGCCCTTCCTGGTGCTCGGTGTCCTGCTGTCGGCGGCGATCGCGGTGTTCGTCCCGCCGTCGTTCTTCGCCCGCGCCCTGCCGAAGCGCCCGGCGCTGGCCGTACCGGTCGCCGGCGCGGCGGGCGCGGTGCTCCCCGGCTGTGAGTGTGCGTCCGTGCCGGTGGCGGGCGCGCTGGTGCGCAGGGGAGTGGCGCCGGCGGCGGCCCTGGCGTTCCTGCTGTCGGCCCCCGCGATCAACCCGATCGTGCTCACGGCGACGGCGGTCGCCTTCCCGGGCAATCCGGAAATGGTCCTGGCCCGTTTCGTCGCGAGCCTGCTGGTGGCGTGCGCGATGGGCTGGCTGTGGCAGCGCCTCGGCCGCACCGACTGGCTGCGCCCGCCCTCCCGTTCGTCGTACGAGGGGCAGAGCAGGGGTGCGGCGTTCTGGGGCTCGGTGCGGCACGACGTGATGCACGCGGGCGGCTTCCTGGTGGTCGGCGCGATGGCGGCGGCGACCCTGAAGGCGGTGGTTCCGGCGGAGTGGCTGCAGGCGGCGGCCGACCACCCGGTGCTGTCGGTGCTGGTGCTGGCGGTCCTGGCCGTGCTGCTGTCGATCTGCTCGGAGGCGGACGCGTTCGTGGCGGCGTCGCTGACCCAGTTCTCGCTGACGGCGCGGCTCGCCTTCCTGGTCGTGGGGCCGATGGTCGACCTGAAGCTCTTCGCCCTGCAGGCGGGCACGTTCGGCCGCTCCTTCGCGCTGCGTTTCGCGCCCGCGACCTTCGTGCTGGCGGTGGCCGTGTCGGTGCTGACGGGAGCGGTGCTGCTGTGAGAACCCGGCTCGACGGCCAGGCCCAGGCGGCCCTGTTGTTCCTGCTCGGCGCGACCGTGCTGCACGCCGGCCTGACCGACCTCCATCTGCGGTACGTCAAGGCAGGGCTGCGTCCGCTGCTGCTGCTGTCCGGCGTGGTCCTGATCGCGACGGCGGCGGCCACGGTTTGGTACGAGTGGCGGCGCCCTCCGCACCCGGGGGAGTCGCACCGGGAACCCCGGGTCGCCTGGTTCCTCGCCGTCCCCCTCTTCGCCCTGATTTTGGTCGCCCCGCCGGCCCTCGGTTCCTACAGCGCCACCCACACCGGTACGGCCCTGCAGAAGCCACTGGGCTTCCCCGAGCTCCCCGCCCGGGGCCCCCTGCGTCTCGGCGTCGGCGAGTACGCGGCCCGCGCGGTCTACGACAACGGACGGCACCTCCGGGGCCGTCCCATCCGTATCACCGGTTTCGTGGCGATGAGCGGCTCGGGTGACCCGTACCTGGTCCGCATGGGCCTCAACTGCTGTGCCGCCGACGCGCAGCCCGTCAAGATCGCCCTGGCCGGGGAACTGCCCCCGGTCCTGCGGCCGGACACCTGGCTGGAGGTCACCGGCACCTACACCCCGCGCCGCACCACGGACCCGGTCAACGACGGCCCGGTCCCGTACTTCGAGGTCACCCGCGCCGCGCCGGTCCCCGCCCCGCGCGACCCGTACGACGCGGCGTGGGACGGCTGACCCCGGCCGGCACGGCTCGCGGGGCTACGACTGGTAGGGCTGCCGGGGGTGGGGCTGCCCGTACCCCTGCCCGCCCTGTCCGCCACCGACGGCCTGCGCCTGGAGCTGTTCGGCCTGCTCCGCGGTCACCTTGTTCTCGGCACCGCAGAACGTGCACTGCGTCGCGTACTTGGTGGAGACCGGGAACAGCGGTACGAAGAACAGGGTGAACTTCGTGACCCGCTTCCTGAGTGTGTGCGCGGCGGGATTCCCGCACTGGGCGCACACCAGTGTCAGTATCGCGAGCTGGTACAGATACCCCTTGGTACCGAAGATGATCATGTCATCGATCCTTCCCGAGCCGCGGCCCCCGGAACCACCACACCAGACGGTGACCGCAGTCGGCAACGTGACCGGGCGCAAGACTGCCGCACCCTGCACAAGCGCACACCGGCCCGCTGTTGCAAGTCTTCTCGTATGACGGACACCTGGGAAGTGAGCTGCCGTCCCCGGTGGACGCGCACCCTGTGGGCCTTCGCCGGCCTCGGCGGGACCGGAGCGACGGCGGCGGCGGTGCTGGCCGCGCACACCGGCACGCTCCCCTGGCTGGTCCCCGGCCTGCTGTGCGCGCTCGTGGGGTTCGCCGCCCTGCACCGGGTCACCGCCCGTGTCGGCGCCGACGGCGGCGGCCTGCACTCCCGCACCCTGCTGCACCGCCGGAGCGTGCCCTGGAGCGAGGTGGCGGAGCTGCGTATCCGGGTCAGGTACGCGCACCTGGCCCGCGGCGAGGAGAGCCGCCGGGTCAGTGCGCTGCTCCGGGACGGGCGCCGGTGGGAGCTGGTGCTGCCGCAGGCCTGGACCCCGCACACCGAGGAGTTCGACGCGACGCTGAACCGGCTCCGCGCACTGCACCGCCGGCACGGTTCCGGAACGGCGAGCTCGGAATCGGGCCCTCTCACGGTCGTCTCGGGCCGCACCACGGGAAGCGGCCGGCTCGGCTCCGTCGTCGCGTGCGTCCTGCTGCTGGCGGGCGCGGCCCTCGCCGTGCGGACGGTCCCGGACGCCGGCGCGTACGAACGGGAGTGGGAGTCGGCCGCCCCCTGCGAGCCCGGGACGCCGGCGGCGGAGCGCGGTGACTGTCTGGGCACCGTCCGCGCCGTGATCGAGCGCACGGAACCGCACCTCCCCAAGAAGACCAGCTGGCTGTACTTCGCCGACGACCGCCCGACCGAGCGGCTGGCGGTGTCGTCGGAGGCGGCCGAGGCGTTCCGCGCCGGCGACCGCGTCCGGCTGACGGTGTGGCGCGGCGTGGTCAAGGAGGTCGCGGGAGACCGACATGTGTGGCACGAGCACACCCCCGGCGCCGGGGACTTCGCCATGCTCGCGGCCGCGCTGATCCTCGCCGCGGGGTACCCGGCCGCCCGCGTCCTGCTCCTGGTGCGCGGGCGGCACCGCCCCGACGGCGAGGTCCTGCCGTCCGTGCTCCCCTTCGGGGCGTCCCTCGGCGTCACGGCGCTGTGGCTCCTGCCCCTGTGCTACCTGCACCCCGGAGCGCTGTTCGCCTCGCCCGCGACGGCCGCCTGGACGTCGCTGGGCACCTTGACCACACTCACCCTGCTGCTGTGGGCCTGGCGCGCCACCCGTATCCGTCCGCCCGGAGAGCCAGGAGAGCCAGGAGAGCCAGGAGAGCCAGGAGAGCCCGGCGTGCCCGGGTCACGCCCCGCCGTGCCGTCGGAGGATGCGGTCTTCCTGCCGGCCCGCTTCCTCGACGCCACCGACTACAACCCTCACCACTTCGGCACCCACGTCGTCGTGGGCGGCGACGGCCCGCCCGCGGTGACCCCGCACCCCGGCCCCGGCCGCTTCGCGGCCCGCCCGATCCCGGCGTCGCGCCTCACCCTCACCCGGGTCCGCCGGATCCGCGAAGGCGACGCCGACACGGTCCCGGGCAGCTGGCACGTGGCCGAACTGGATGACGCCGGCACCCCGGTACGTCTCGCCGCCGCTCCCGCCGACCTGAACCGGATCCTGCGCGAACTGCACCTCTCGCGAACCCCGGCCGTACCCGTCCCGGAGGCGGGACGGTGACGCCGGGGCGAGTTCGCCCACCCGGCGGACCGACCCCGCAACGAGAAGAGGAACGCATGCAGATCACCGTCTCCACCGTCTCGCTCACCGTCGACGACGTGACCGCCTCGCTGAAGTTCTTCACCGCCCACCTCGGTTACAAGGAGATCGCCGCCGACGACGGTTTCGCCTCGCTGACCCGGGGCGACGCAGCCGTCGACATCGTCCTGCTGCGCCGGGGCAGCGAGGTCCTGCCCGCCGACCGGCGCGACCGGCATGCCGCCGGGTTCGTCCTGGCCTTCACCGTCACCGGCATCGAGGGCGAGGAGCGGCGGCTGCGGGACCGGGGGGTGGCCGTCACCTTGCCCCTGCGCCAGGAGCCGTCCGGCGAGCGGCTGTTCCAGGTCACCGACCCCAACGGGATCGTCGTCCAGTTCGTCGAGTGGGCGACTCCGGCCATCGCGTCCGGGAGCTAGTACCGCACCGGGCGGGGCCTACCATGGCGCACACCGTAGGTGGACGCCGTACACCCCCGGCGGTCCGGTGCGTACGAACAGGGATGGTGCAGATGACCGGGCAGGCGGCCGACGCTCCCCACCGGCCCCGCACGCCGCTGAGCAGGCAGCGGGTGCTGTCCGCCGCCGTCGCCCTCGCCGACGAGGGCGGGGTCGACGCGCTCAGCATGCGCAGGATCGCGCAGGCGCTCGGGGTCGTACCGATGGCGCTGTACAAGCACGTCGCCAACAAGGACGAGCTGCTCGACGGCATGATCGACGCCGTCGTCGGCGAGATCGACCCACCGGTCGCGGACGCCGGCTGGAAGACCGCCGTCCGCCTGCGGGTGCTGTCGGCCCGTCGCATGCTGCTGCGCCATCCATGGGCGTCCGGGGTCATCGAGACGCGGATGAAGGCGCGGACCGCCCCGACGCCCACGGTGATGGCGTACCTGGACTCGATGATCGGCCTCTTCCGCGCCGGGGGGTTCTCGCTCGACCTGGTCCACCACGCGATGCACGTCATGGGCAGCCGTCTGCTGGGCTTCTCCCAGGAGTTGTTCGACGACACCTCGGACCGCGAGCCGGACCCGGACGCGCTGCCGCCCGAGGAGATGGCCGCGCGCTTTCCGCACATCACCGCACTGGCCATGGCGGTCGCCCATGACGAGGGGTCCGTCGTCGGCACGGGGTGCGACGACCAGTTCGAGTTCGAGTTCGCGCTGGATCTGACGCTGGACGGCCTCGAACGCCTCCACGCCGCCGCGCACTGATTCTCCCGTCCTCCCTCTTGCGAGGTGTACGGCGTACACCCATGATGGCGAGTGTACGCCGTACACCTCGGTGTGTGCGTCCATCGGCGAAGTGATGGGGGAGACCGGATGAAGGCGATCGTTCAGGACCGTTTCGGCCCGCCGGAGAGCCTGCGGGCGGCGGACGTCGACCTCCCCGAACCGGGCCCGGGCCAGGTGCGGGTGCGGGTGAGGGCCGCCGCGGTCAACCCGTACGACTGGCACATGCTCCGCGGCGACCCGTACGCGGCGCGGCTGACCCCGGGCGTGGGGCTGACCCGCCCGAAGTCCCGGGTGGCCGGGATCGACGCGGCCGGCCTGGTGGACGCGGTCGGCGCCGAGGTGCACGGGCTCCGGCCCGGGGACGAGGTGCTGGGCTTCTGCCCGGGCTCCTTCGCCGAGTACGCGCTCACCACCCCGGAGCTGCTGGTGCCCAAGCCCGTGGGTCTCACCTTCGAGCAGGCGGCGGCCGTCCCGATGGGCGCGGTGACCGCCCTGCGCGGTATCCGGACCGTGGGGCGGGTGCGGGCGGGGCAGCGCGTGCTGGTCAACGGTGCCGGTGGCGGCGTGGGGACGTTCGCCGTACAGACGGCCGCGGCGCTGGACGCGGAGGTCACCGGCGTGTGCAGCACCGGCCACGCCGATCTGGTGCGCTCACTGGGCGCGACGCACGTCGTCGACCACACCCGGGAGGACTTCACCGAAGGCAGCCCTCGCTACGACGTCATCCTGGACAACGTGGGCAACCACCCGCCGGCCAGGCTGCGCAGGGTGCTCACCCCGACGGGCACCCTGGTCGCCAACGGCGGCGGCTCGCCCGGTCACGTCTTCGGGGCGATGGGTGCCATGCTGCGGGTGTCGGCCCTCAACGCCTTCGTCCGGCAGCGGCTGCGCGTGATCCTCCCGGCAGCTCCGGCCGGCCCGGTCCACGAGGATCTGCTCGCCGTCACCGCGCTCATCGGGTCCGGACGGCTCGCCCCGGTCGTCGACCGGACCTACGCTCTGTCCGATGCGGCCGAGGCGGTACGGCACGTCGAGCGCGGGCACGCCCGCGGCAAGACCGTGATCACCGTGCCCTGAAGAGCGCACGGGCCATCAGGGACGACACCCACGTCTCGCGACATCCGTACAGGTCCGACCCCACCCCATTTGGGTGTCGTTCTCGATGGTGCGCGCGGTCGAGCGGGGGAGAGGGTGTGATCAACACACTCCCCGGCCCTGCCCCGTGTCCGTCCTGCCACATGAGTACCGCTCGCGGAGCGGACCCTGCGGGGCTGCCGGCTCCAGAGAGGAGCACCGCCCCCTCATGCGCGCGGCACAGCAGCGAACAGGCCACACCGGCGAAGTGACCGTCCTGGCCCGGCTGATGCTGCTGCTGCTGTGTCGTTCCGCGGCCGCTTGGGAACGCGGGCCCCAATCCGCCGGAGGGGTGGGATCAGCGCCGAGCGGGCCGCGATGAGCGTCACCGCATGGCCGGCCGTGGCGGTGTTCGCCGCCGTTTACGCGCTGATCGCGACGGAGCGGGTGCACCGGGTCGCCACCGCGCCGGACGGTGTCCTCGGCATGGCCGGGCGGCGTCACCACCGTGCTGCGCGGCGCGCCGGCGAGGATTTCGGCCCGTCGGCGGCTCGGCGTGCCTGCGGTGCCGTGTCCCGCCGAGGAGAGCTGCGCCGCCACTTCGTCCTGGTGTGATCGTGAGGCACGGGATGCGCAAGGAGAGCACATGGAGCACACCGGCGACCGCTACGACGTCTTCCCACCGCCCCCCGCCCCGAAAGGGCGGCCGAGGAGAGGGCGATGGACGCACCGGATGACAAACGGCTCCACGAGATCGCGGCCCGGCTGCACCACGAGGACCCCCGCTTCGCACGGGGCCTCGGGCACGGCCGCCCCTGCCGCCCGCGCGAGTACCGGTACAGCAGGGCCTGGCTGCTGCTCACCGTCGCGCTGGCCGCCCTGGGCGTCGGCATGGCCCTGGCCCACGGGCTGCTCATCGCCGCCGGGCTGGTCCTGGCCGGTGTCGCCGGAGAGATGTTCGACCCGCACCGTCGGATGCGGAACCGCCGTGACCCGCCACCGCCCGGATCCTGAAGGTGGAATCGGGAACGGAACGGGAACCGGTCGATGACCCTGTCCGAGCTGTATGTGACGCTGCTGATCGGCGGCGCCGTCCTGCTGGCCAGCATCGCCGCCGCCCGCACCGCCCACCGCGTGGGCCTGCCGAGCCTGCTGCTGTTCCTGGCCGTCGGTGTCGTCGCCGGCGAGGACGGGCTGGGCCTGGAGTTCGACGACGCCCAGCTGGCCCAGGCGCTGGGGACCGCGGCGTTGGGGCTGATCCTCGTCGAGGGAGGTCTGAGCACCCGCTGGGACGACGTCCGGCGCCGGCTGGCCCCCGCCAGTGTGCTGGCCACCGTGGGCGTGGCCCTGTCGGTCATGGTGACCGCCGCCGGAGCGCACTTCCTGCTGGGCATGGACTGGCAGCCGGCGCTGCTGCTCGGGGCGATCGTCTCCTCCACCGACGCCGCCGCCGTGTTCGCCGTCCTGCGCGCACTGCCGATGCCCGAGAAGCTGCGCGGACTGGTGGAGGCGGAGTCCGGCTTCAACGACGCCCCGACCATCATCCTGGTCACGGTGTTCTCCACCGCCACCGCCGACCTGCCCGGTCCCGGGTCCCTCGTGCTCAATCTGCTGTACCAGCTCGCGGTGGGCGGCGCACTCGGCGTGCTGGCCGGACGGCTGGGTGCCGCCGCACTGCGGCACATCGCCCTGCCGGCCACGGGGCTGTACCCCCTGGCGACGGTCGGCTTCGGCGTCATCGCCTTCGCCGCCGCGGGGGCGGTCAACGCCAGCGGCATCATCGCCGCCTATCTGTCCGGCCTGGTGCTGGGCAACTCCCAGCTGCCGCACCGGGCCGCCACCCGTTCCTTCGCCGAGGGCGTCGGATGGCTCGCCCAGATCGGCCTGTTCGTCATGCTCGGACTGCTGGTCGACCCCAGCGAACTGCCCTCGGCGATCATCCCGGCGCTCGTCGTCGGATCGGTGCTGCTGCTGGTCGCCCGCCCGATCTCGGTCGTGCTGTGTCTGCTGCCCTTCCCGATCCCCTGGCGTGAGCAGGCGTTCATCTCCTGGGCGGGCCTGCGCGGCGCGGTGCCGATCGTGCTCACCACCTTCCCGATCGTCGCGGGGATCGCCGGGGCACGCGACGTGCTCAACATCGTGTTCGTCCTCGTGATCCTCTTCACCCTCATCCAGGGCCCCGTCCTGCCCGCCCTCGCCCGGCGCCTGGGGCTGGTCCGCAGCGGCGCGCTGCGCGAGATCCAGGTGGAGACGGCCCCCCTCGACGTCCTGGACGCCGACCTGCTCACCGTGACCATTCCGGAGGGCTCCCGGCTGCACGGTGTCGCCGTCTTCGAGCTGCGGCTGCCTCCCCCCGCGGTCATCACCCTGATCGTCCGCGGCGGCGTCACTCTCGTCCCCGACCGGGACACCGTGCTGCGCGCCGGCGATGAACTCCTGCTCATCACGACGCCGCCGACCCGGGAAGCGGCGGAGCGCCGGCTGCGTGCCATCGGCCGCCACGGCAAGCTGGCCCGCTGGCTCGGTGAACACGGATCTCCGCGCATGTCCGACGGATAGCCGCAAGCGTTTCCGGTGGATAAACAGGTGAACGCGAAAAATAGGAAATTAGTCGTGCGCTAAACTTATTTACCGAGCCTTGGCGCTCCATTGAGCGACCGAATGCTCATTCCGTGGGACTGGCTCTCGATGGTGACAGGGGGAACATGACATGCGTCGACGTGACATGAACCGGCCTGTACGCATCGACAACGCCGCCCGTGACAGCGTTCCCGAACCGGGTACCGCCCTCTCCGGCGTCTGACCTCCCGGCCCGGTCCCGGCGCAGCGTCCTGCCCGACCGTGGGCCCGCCGCCCGGCCGCCACGCGCCTGTCCCGCCCGGGCGCCGACCACCTCCCTCACCCAGCCGCACCGGTCACGCCTGCTCGCCGACGAGCGGCCTGCCGAGAACCGCCCGCCTGCCCGCTGCCGCCGCCGCGCGGCCGCCCCCTGCCGACCGAAGGCACTGACGCCGCCGTCACCGAACCGGAGGACCGACGCCCGTGCACAACACCACCGCCATGCTCATCGAACTCGGCGCGATCATTCTCGCGTTGGGCCTGCTGGGCCGCCTCGCCGGACGGATGGGCTTCTCGCCCATCCCCCTCTACCTGCTGGCCGGACTCGCCTTCGGCCACGGCGGCATCCTCCCCCTGCAGGCCAGCGAGGAGTTCACCGCCACCGGCGCCGAGATCGGCGTCATCCTGCTGCTGCTCCTGCTGGGCCTGGAGTACAGCGCCTCGGAGCTGGTCACCAACCTCAAGACCCAATACCCCTCCGGCGCGGTCGACTTCGTCCTCAACGCGATACCCGGCGCCGTGGCGGCACTGCTGCTGGGCTGGGGCCCGGTGGCCGCCGTCGCGCTGGCCGGTGTCACCTGGATCTCCTCCTCCGGCGTCATCGCCAAGGTCCTCGGCGACCTGCGCCGGCTCGGCAACCGCGAAACGCCCGTGGTGCTCGGCGTGCTGGTCATCGAGGACCTCGCCATGGCCGTGTACCTGCCGATCCTCACCGCCCTGCTGGCCGGCGCCGGACTGGCCGGCGGCTCCGTCACCCTGCTGATCTCCCTGGGCACCGTCGGCGCCGTCCTCTACGTCGCCCTGCGCCACGGCCGGCTGATCAGCCGCGCGGTCTCCTCCGACAACGCGGAGATGCTGCTGCTGGTCGTCCTCGGGCTGACCCTCCTGGTCGCCGGCCTTGCCCAGGAAGTGCAGGTGTCGGCCGCCGTCGGCGCCTTCCTGGTCGGTATCGCCCTGTCCGGTGAGGTCGCCGAGGGCGCGAGCATCCTGCTCACCCCCCTGCGGGACCTGTTCGCCGCCGTCTTCTTCGTCTTCTTCGGCCTCTCCACCGACCCGGCCGACATCCCGCCCGTGCTGCTGCCGGCGCTGCTCCTGGCCGTCGCCACCGCGCTCACCAAGATCGCCACCGGCTGGTACGCCGCACGCCGGGTGGGCATCCGGGGCGGGGGCCGGTGGCGCGCGGGCGGCACCCTCGTCGCGCGGGGCGAGTTCTCCATCGTCATCGCGGGCCTCGCCGTCGGCGTCGAGCCCCGCATCGGCCCCCTGGCCACGGCGTACGTCCTGATCCTGGTCGTGATCGGCCCGCTCACCGCCCGCTGGACCGAGCCCCTGGCCCGGCGCTTCACCCGCCGCCCCGGCCCGCCCGTGCCCCCGGCCACCACGGAACAGCCGGAGCCCGCACACGCCTGACCGGCCGCTTCACCCGCGGCCCCGGCCTGTGCGTGTCCCTGGCCGCCACGGAACGGCCGGAGCCTGGACACGTCTGACCGGCCCCTTCACCCGCGGCCCCGGCTCGCCCGTGCCCCCGGCCACCACGGAACAGCCGGAGCCCGCACACGTGTGACCGGGTACCGCACCTGCCGCCGCGGCCTGTGTGTGTTGGCGCCGGCTATGGAACAGCCGGAGCCGCTCACGTCTGACCGGGCGCGGCACCTGCCGATGAGGCCTGTGCGTGTCGCCGCCGGCCATGGAACAGGCGGAGCCCGCTCAAGCCTGACCGCGCCGGGCGGCTCGGTACCGCTACCGGCCGAGGACCTCGCCGACGGTCCCGACGCCCTCACGCGTGCCGATCACGATGAGGGTGTCACCGCCGGCCAGCCGGAAGTCCGGCCCCGGGGACGGGATCGCCTCGTCCCGGCGCAGTACCGCCACGACCGACACCCCGGTCTCCGTGCGCATCCGGGTGTCGCCCAGCGACAGCCCGTGCCAGCGCGAGGCATCCGGAATCCCGATCCGCTCGGCGACCAGCCCCAGCTCGGCCGTCGCCAGCAGGCTCGGACTGTGCCGGGCGGGCATCACCGCATCGATGAGCACCGTCGCCTCGTCGGCGGCCAGCCGCAAGGACAGCGCGTCGGCGTCCGCGTCGTCCGTGCCGTACACGTTCAACGTCCGGGACCCGTCGAGATGGGCCACCACCGACAGCCGCCGCCGCTCCCGCGTGGCCAGGTCGTATCGCACACCGCCGTCCGGCAACGGCGTATACCCCATGCGCGAAGCGCCGCCCACAACCGTCCCCCTACCCATGCGAGTGTTCCCACGGACCATGAACGAGGCACCCTACGACACTCCGGAATTGCCGCGGCACCCGCCCCGCACCCCGGCGGCAGCCGTCGGGAGGGGTCCCGGCCGAGGCGGGATTCCATGGCGGGCATGATGCGCAGAACGTCAACGGCCGCCGTGATCGCCGCCCTTGTCCTGGCCGCGGTCACGTCCTGTTCCTCGGACCCGTCGGACTCCTCGGACGGGTCCTCCGCCAAGGCCGGCCCCACCAACACCCGCTCCACGCCAACCGCACCCAGCCCCAGCCCCACCCCCACCGGCCCCTGCGCCGACGGCACCTGCGAGATCACGGTCGAGGCGGGGGACGTGGTGAACGTGCCGGACACCTACGGCCTGGGCCCCATCGAGGTGAAGACGATCGCGGACGGCACCGTCGAGATGACCGCACCGCTGACGGGGTCGGGCTACAGCATCTCGGGCTGCTCGGGAGGCGGCGGCGTGTCCTCCGCGGGCGGCGGAGGCGTCGGCCTCCGCTGCGACGAGGGAACCGTGGCGACCATCAACGACACCATGAGCCTGGAGGTCGTCAAGACGTCCTCCAAGACAGCAGTCCTCCGCATCGAACCCACAGGGTGAGACACGGTACGCGCCGCGCACGCAGGACAACGCGACTGCCGGCTCCGTCCCGGCTCCCAAGCGCCGGGACTTCCGCTGCGCGCAGATGCAGTGCCCGTAGTGCGACTCCCCCGACATGGGTATATGGCTGTCGGGGAAACGGGGGCGGGAGATGCGTAGGCTGGCCTTGCTGCTGGTGCTTGTTGGGTTGTTCGTGCTGCACGATGCGGGCTCGGTTACGGACGCGTGGGCGTCGGATCACCTCAACTGCCATACGGACGGGCTGAAGTCCGCGAAGGTGACCACGTCACTTCGGATCAAACATGACGGCGAGGACTACACGAAAGCCGAATCCGCCCTGGTTGTCGAGGTGCCGAAGACCTGGCACTCGGCGTCCGCCCTGCTGCTCAACGGAGATACGGAAGAGTTTCGGGGGGCGATGCGCTGCATTTTGCGCGACCCCGACGACTTCTTTCCCTACCGGGACACCGAGTGGCGGCCGTGGCCACCCAAGGTCACGGTCCAGGAAAAGACAATCACGGTGCAGCACCGGGCCGTCACGTATGCCAGCACGGTGAGCGACCGGGATGTGGGACCGTGGCGCATAGGCATGGGAAAGCGGTACTGGACGCTGACCCTGGAGAGCCCTCAAGCCCTTCGACAGGCATGGTGGCAGCAGATCACAGTCGATTTGGGCGGACGCGCGGCGCGTGCCGTGGACCCGGTCCCGACCAAGGGCTCGTCCACCGATCTGATTTGGGACCGCCCCAGGGGAACGGATGATCCACCGAAGGTGACAGTACGGCTTCAGCCACCGGCGGCCAAGGCCTTGGCCGTTAGGTGGGACGACAAGCCCTGGTACCTCCTGCGGTCGGTGTTCTGGCTGTCCTGGGACCTCGCGCTCTTCCCCGTGATCCTGCTCGTGATACGAAAGCTGTCGCGCTCTCCGGTCCTGCCGTCGGGGGACACACCGGCGGAATCGGCCACCCGGCGAAACCTGCTGCTGTGGGCTGGCCTGACGTTTGTCGCCATGCTGGTGTTCGAGGTCGATGATCAATTATTCTCCGTCTCCGGCGACTACGGAGTAATCACGTGGTGGCGAGTGCACCGCGTGACGATCGATCTTCTTCTCGCCGTGTGCGGCGGTGCCGCCTTTTGTTTCTTCGGCAGGCCCCGTGTTGATGCCGCCGCCGCTTCTGCCCTGGCGAGTGCATACGTCGTCGTCGTGGCGGTCAGGCCCGGCTGGTTCGGGCTGCCAACCGGCTTCTGGCTGGACCACGAAAACGTGGACGACGTCGAACGTCTTCGGCAGGCGGGCGGGTTCTTCTGGCTCGCGCTCGCCTGCGGCTGTGTGGCCTTTGTCTGGCTGGTGGGCTTCGTTTCGGCACTTTTGCGGCTGCGCGGAGGAGGGCGTGTGCAGACGGCCGGAACGGAGCAGAGGGGGACGTTTCCCTGGTGGGTTCTCGCCGCGTGCGTCCTGGTGTCGGCGGCGCTCGTGACCTTCGCTGTATGGGCAGAGCAGAATGTCTGGGAACAGCACACCTGGTTGAGCAGCCAGGGCGAGTACTACGACCGGTGGCAGTTGACGTACATCTACAACCAACTGTGCTGGTTCCCCTCCTGGTGGACCGATTGGTTCCATCCCTGGATCTGCTGGTGGTACGGCCTCATCGGGGCGTTCCTCGCCGTGATCGCCGCTCGGGCCAAGGCGCCCGGTGCCTCAGCAGTGTCCCCGGGAGTGCCGGAGGCGCTGCTCATCGCCACGTTCTATGTGGTGACCATCGCGCCGAAGCCCGGCTGGTACGTCGGTCTGGAGACCGCCGTGATGACGAGTGTGCCCGTCGTCCTGCTCGCAGGAGCCGGTCTGCTCGCACTTGGAAATCACCGAGCGTTGCTGGCGCAGAGACTGGCACCGACCACGGCCGGCACACCGGGAGCACGCCTGCGCACCATCATCCGGGAAACTGACCGGCACTGGCTGATCGAGTCGGCACGCGAGTACCGTGATCTTCATGCGAGGCTACGCCGTCTGGAGCAGGGTGACCAGGACAGCGAGCGGCCCCAACTGGAGCAAAAACTTGACCAGTTGCATCGGTGGAACCCGCCGGGAGCCACGGCTCCCCACGCCGGCCGACGCCTCCCCGACTCGGTGGACGCAGTGGAACTCGCTCTCGCCTGGGGCCCACGTGCCACCTGGTGGCTCAACGGCTGCCGAGCCGCCCTCTTCGCCGCCCTGTTCGCACTCCCCGCCACCTGCGTGAGCTTCTGGGCGGACAACGTACGCGGAAGCCTGTGGGGCGATGTGGCCAGGGACCGCTTCGGCGCGGCCTCCCTTCTGGACTACGCCGTCACGACCGAGGTCACCTGGGCATCCTCGGGTTTCGTGCTGGGAGCCCTGTGGCGTCTTCTGCCAGGCCGTCGCGGTCCGGCGAAGGCTACGCTGCTCTGCCTCGTGTACGCCATGCCGGTGGGCGCCCACTGGCTCATCAGCCGTGCGGTGGGCCAGCCCGTTGGCACCCTCGTTCTCTGGCTGGGACTGACCATGCTCGTGCTGACGTTGACCGGCGTGGCCATGGACATCGACACGTTCCGCCAAGAAGGACACTACTGGCCCACGAAGGCAGCGCTGCTGTTGTCCATCTATCAGTTGCGCACAGCTTCCGTGCAAGTGGCGTTCTTCGTGGCGCAGGTAGTCGCCCTGGTGGGGGTCTGGCAACAGTTGAAGGGCAATGATCCCGTGATCATGATCCAGCCGGAGGATCCGACCGGAAGGTCGGGAGCCCCTGGAGCGGACGGCCCCTGACCCATGTGTGAGCGACTCAGGGCCGTCCTGACCGAGCAGGGGGAAGCAGCGCGTGATGCCCGTCGGAACCCGACCATCCGGCCGTCCGCTCGGTGGCGTTTCAGCCCGTCACTCACTCCGGCCGGCATGTGGTGTCCGACCCGGTGCAGCTACTGACCAACTGCCGGCGTCGTCCGGCTCATCAACGCCCAGCGCCCCCAGTGGTTCGCCAAGGGCGACTTCTTCCCCGCGCCCTGCTGCTTCGCCACCTGCCCTTCCGTCCCACCTCCTCGTGGATGGGGAACCCGGCAACCGCACCGTCGTCCCTCTCCCACGCCTGCTGAACGTCGACGGCCACGCGAGGCGCGGTGGAGAACGTGAACGACAAGGCGTTCATGATCGTCGTACAGGACCTCCAGGCCCCATGACGCTCCCTCACCCACAACAAGGATCCCTTTGCGGACGCCAGGATCCGCCGGGCCTGCGCCGGGGCGAGCGAGGTGGCGATCTTGCGGGCGATCGAGCGCACGTCGTCCAGCAGCAGCGGGGGAACCGACCTTCTCGGCGATGGTCAGTCTCAGCAACAGCCCGGTGGCCTCGGCCTCGCTCCGGTGGACCCGACCGAGCGACCAGCCGTGCTCCAGACGCAGTCCTCCGCCCCGGCCCCGGATTTTCGGCGCTGATCCGCAGCGGCTGTTGACACACGGGAACCGGTCGTCACCACACAGATGGACGCGCACACGAAACAGGTGAGGCACCTACTCAATCGAGTAGGTGCCTCACCTGGTGTTTCGGCTGTCGGGGTGGCGGGATTTGAACCCACGACCTCTTCGTCCCGAACGAAGCGCGCTGCCAAGCTGCGCTACACCCCGATCGTCGCTGCTGTCGCGGCGACGACGTTTACTTTAGCCCACCGGTGGCTAGAGACGAAATCCGGTTTTCGAGGAGCGACGGCGGACCGGGTTCGGGCGGGCGTGGTCCAGGGCGACGAGGAGGACGGCCAGGGCGTAGAAGGCGAGGCCGACGAGGAGGGCGTTGGCGAGGACGTTCTTGTAGCCGTGCCGGACGACGTCCAGGAAGGGGTAGAGGTAGCGGGTGGGGGAGCCGGGGAGGAGTTCGCCCCGGGCCAGGGTGAAGGCCAGGTAGGCCAGGGGGTAGAGCAGCCAGGTCGCGGCCTGGCGGAGGTGCATGCGGGCGGGTGGGGAGAGGAGGAGCCACTCCAGGAGTGCGGCGACCGGGAGCACCGTGTGCAGGGTGAGGGCCGCGAGGGGCTCCAGCCGGGCGGGTCCGGCGGAGCCGTCCGCCATGGCGAAGCGGGGGGTGGTGTCCGCCAGGAGCACGTGGTGGACCAGGGCCGCCATGGTCACGTAGAGGAGTGTCGCTCCGGTGACGGCGCCCGGAAGCGGATGGCGGGCGAGCCACGCGCGGCGGGCCGATGCCAGCATGACCACGGCCAGCACGACCGCGCTCTGGATCGCGAAGTAGCTCAGGACCCGGGCCGGGCTGCCGAGGAGGGTCTCGACCAGTACCGCGCCGGTTGCCAGCAGCGCCAGTGCCAGGCGGTACGCCGCTGCCACGGGCCGCCGTACCAGCGGTACGACGGCTCTGGCGGGGACGGCGGAGGGGAGGATCCGGGGCCTCGTGCGCGGCAGGGCGGGGAGGTCCGGGATGTCCCTGGGTATCGGGGCGGTCATGCACCCCAGCGTGAGCGGATGTCCCGTAGGGGGCGATATGAGTGGGCCGGACGGGTTACCGGAGGGTGCCCTGGTCCCGGTCCACGAGGGTCAGCAGGGTCGCCTCCGGGGGGCAGGCGAAGCGCACCGGTGTGTAGCGGCTGGTGCCGCAGCCCGCCGAGACGTGGAGGTAGGACGTACGGCCCTCCGCCGTGTGCGTGGACAGGCCCTTCACGCGGTCCGTGTCCAGGTCGCAGTTGGTGACCAGGGCGCCGTAGAAGGGGATGCAGAGCTGGCCGCCGTGGGTGTGGCCGGCCAGGACCAGGGGATAGCCGTCGGCCGTGAAGGCGTCCAGGACGCGCAGGTAGGGGGCGTGGACGACGGCCATGGAGAAGTCCGCGGCGTCCGAGGGGCCGCCGGCCACCTCCGGGTAGCGGTCGCGCTTGATGTGCGGGTCGTCCAGGCCGGTCAGCTCGACGGACGCGCCCTCGATCTTCAGGGTGCCCCTGGTGTTGGTCAGGTTCAGCCAGCCCGCCGAGTCGAATCCGTCCCGCAGGTCCTCCCACGGGTTGTGGATCGCGCCGACCACGGGCGGATTGCCGTTCAGGCCGTGCCGGCCCTGGACCTTCTCGAGCAGGTAGCGGGCGGGGTTGCGCGGCTTGGGGCCGTAGTAGTCGTTGGAGCCGAAGACGTACGCGCCCGGGAACTCCATCAGGGGGCCGAGCGCGTCGAGGACCTCGGGGACGCCCTCGGGGTCGGAGAGGTTGTCGCCCGTGTTGATCACGAAGTCGGGGCGCAGGCCCGCCAGGGAGCGCAGCCAGCGCTGCTTCTTGCGCTGGCCGCCGACCATGTGGATGTCGGAGACCTGGAGCACGCGCAGGGGGCGCATCCCCGAGGGCAGGACGGGGACGGTCACCCGCCGCAGTCGGAAGGAGCGGGCCTCGAAGCCCGCCGCGTACAGCAGTCCGGCGGCACCGGCCGCCGTGATTCCCAGGGGGATTCCGTATCGCGCGCGCATACGTCCATCGTGTCAGACCTTGGACGGCCGGCCGAACGCGCCTTCAGCCAGGGCGCCTTAAATGTGCAGGCGTCCCGGTCCCCGCACCTGCGACAATCGAGCCATGACCACGCTCAAGTCGAAGCTGCAGGATGACCTCAACGCCGCGATCAAGGAGCGCGACGAGCTCCGCTCCTCGACGCTCCGGCTGACGCTCGCCGCGATCACCAAGGAGGAGGTCGCGGGGAAGGAGAAGCGTGAGCTCTCCGACGACGAGGTGCAGAAGGTGATCACCCGCGAGGCGAAGAAGCGCCGCGAGGCGGCGGAGGCGTTCGCGCAGGGCGGCCGCCCGGAGCAGTCCGAGCGGGAGAAGGCGGAGGGCGAGGTCCTGGCCGCGTACCTGCCCAAGCAGCTGTCCGACGAGGAGCTGAACGCGATCGTCTCCCAGGCCGTGGAGGAGGCGAAGGCGGCGGGTGCGGAAGGGCCGCGGGCCATGGGCGCCGTGATGAAGATCGTGAACCCGAAGGTGGCCGGACAGGCGGAGGGCGGCCGGGTGGCCGCCGCGGTGAAGGAGCTGCTGGCCGGCTGACGCCCCATCCCGGTCGGGCGCGTACGCCCGGTCCCCGGTCGGGCGAGTACGCCCGGTCCCCGGTCCGGCGAGTACGACGGCGACGGCCCCTTCCCCCACGTGGGGGAAGGGGCCGTTCGTCATGCCCGTGCCGCCGGGGCGGTCAGTCGCGTCCTCCGGGGCCGTTGCCCGGGCCCTGGATGAAGCCCTCCGGGGCCGAGAAGGTCGGGTCCGGCTCGGTGCCGCCCGGGCCGCCTCCGCCGTTGCCGCCCCCGTTGCCGTTGCCGCCGCCGATCAGGCCGCCGATGAGACCGCCGTCGCCGTTGTTGCCGTCGTCGCGGTCGTCCTCGTCGCGGTCGCGGTCCTTGTCGCGGTCCTTGGCGTCCGGGATGTGCACCAGGTTGAAGGAGGGGGACTCCTTGCCCGCCAGGGCGCCGGTCATGGCGTCCTTCCAGATGGGACCGGGGACCGCGCCACCGAAGACGAGCGGGTGGTACTGGCCGCCGATCGTGATGTTCTTCATCTGGACCTTCTGGGTGGCACTGCCCACCCAGACGGCGCCCGACAGGTTCGGCGTGTAGCCGACGAACCAGGCGTTCCTGCGCTCGTCCGTCGTACCCGTCTTACCGGCGTTGGCGCGGTCGCTGAGGCCGGCCGCGGTACCCGTACCGGAGTCGATCACGCCCTGCAGCAGGGTGTTGACCGTGTCCGCGGTCTTCTCGCTCATCGCGCGGGAGCACGTCGACTTCGGCACCTCGAGCGACTTCTGCTTGTTGCCGACCTTCTGCGTGATCGACTCGATGGCGACCGGCGTGCAGTACATGCCCCGGGAGGCGAAGGCGGCGTACGCGCTCGCCATCGTGAGGGGCGAGAGGCCCGTGGAACCGAGGGTCATCGAGGAGGGCACCTCGGGGATCTTCTCCCCGTTGCCCTGGACCACGCCGAGCTTGTCGGTCATGGTCACCACCGGGCACATGCCGATGTCCTCGATCATCTGTACGAAGTAGGTGTTGACCGACTTCGCCATCGCTTCCTTGAGCGCGTACGGGCCCACCTCGGACTCGTTCTCGTTCTCGACCTTGTAGCCCTTGTCGTTCACCCAGGGCTTCTCGCACCCGCGCACGGTCGACGGGTACGGCATCGAGTACGGGGCGGAGTGCGTCTGGGTCGGCGGCCGGCCCTCCTCCAGGGCCGCGGCGGCCACGAACGGCTTGAACGTCGATCCCGTCGGGAACCCGAAGTTCGAGCCGCCCCAGGCCTTGTCGACCGAGAAGTTGATCTCGATCTCGTTCTTGCCGTAGCCGTACGGCTTCGACTGGCCCATCGCGACGATCTTGCCGGTGCCGGGCTCGACCAGCGTGCTCGCCGCGGCGACCGGGTCGGACTGGTAGACGTGGTCCTTGAGCGACTGCTGCACCGACTCCTGCGCCTGCGGGTCGAGCGTCGTACGGATGGTCAGACCGCCCTGGTTCCAGATCTTCGCCCGGTCCTCCCTCGTCTTGCCGAAGACCGGGTCGTTCAGGAACACCTCGTGCACGTAGTCGCAGAAGAAGCCCGCTCCCTTGACCGCCGTGATGCAGCCGTTCTTCGGCTTGCTGACGTTCAGGCCCAGCGGACTCCTCGCCGCCTTGTCGGCCTGCTCCTGGGAGATGTCGCCGACCTCGGCCATCCGCTGCAGGACGACATTGCGCCGCTTCTTCGCCTCCGTCTCGTCGTTGACCGGGTCGTAGCGGCTCGGCGACTGGACGAGACCGGCGAGGAGGGCGGACTCCTGGAGGTTGAGGTCCTTGGCGGGCTTGGAGAAGTAGCGCTGGGCGGCCGCCTCGATGCCGTAGGCCTGCTGGCCGAAGAAGGTGATGTTCAGATAGTTCTCGAGGATCTTCTTCTTGCCCAGCTCCTCCTCGACCTGGATCGCGTACTTCAGTTCGCGGATCTTGCGGCCGATGGTCTGCTGCGTGGCCTGCGCGACCTTGGTCGGGTCGTCACCGGCCTCCTCGACGAAGACGTTCTTGACGTACTGCTGCGTGAGCGTGGAGGCGCCCTCGGAGACCTCGCCGCTGCGCGCGTTGCTGTTGAGCGCGCGCAGGACGCCCTTCAGGTCGACCGCGCCGTGCTGGTAGAAGCGCGAGTCCTCGATCGCGACGATCGCCTTCTGCATGTACGGCGAGATGTCCTTGAGGTCGACCACCGTACGGTCGCGCGAGTAGACCGTGGCGATCTGGCCGCCCTCGGAGTCCAGGATGGTGGTGCGCTGACTCAGCGGCGGGGTCTTGAGGTTGGCCGGGAGCTCGTCGAAGCTCTCCACCGATCCCTTGGCCGCGAGGCCCAGCGCGCCCACGGCGGGCAGGGCGATGCCGGCCATGACGGCCCCCGCGAGGACACTGACACCGAGGAACTTGGCGGCCTGCTGCGTGGGAGACAGACCACCGCCCGAGCGCTTCTTTGGCATGGGAGCAGCCTACGTTCTCATTCGCCGGACAAGCGTATATGCCTTGGCCTAAGCTGCACTCAACTGTCACAGCAGTGAGGCCACGTATCAATACGTCCGGCGACCCCGAATCGTTCCGGATCTCTTCGACTTTCTTCATATGAGTTCGGTCGAGGGGTGTTGAGTCCGTGTCCGGATCCGCCTCGTGTGTCATGCGGTGTCCGTTGTGGCGCAACTGAACTGACCCGGAATGCCCCCTTTGACCCGCATGTCGCCCCCTCACTCCCCCGGGTGATCTGCCGCTTACCCATAGTCCGTTCGGACCATTCAAGATTGGGCCCGCTGGGGGTGTTGCGCTGTGCCCACCTTCCGTAACGTCCTCAACTGGCGGCGGTGAATATGCCGCTGCCGCCGTGGGGGAGCCTCGATTCGGGAGAGGACGGCGCCGGTATGGGCTGGGTTACCGACTGGAGTGCGCAGGCTGCCTGTCGCACTACCGATCCGGATGAACTGTTCGTTCAAGGAGCAGCGCAGAACAGGGCCAAGGCGGTGTGCACCGGATGCCCGGTGCGTACGGAGTGCCTGGCCGACGCGCTCGACAACCGCGTCGAGTTCGGCGTGTGGGGAGGCATGACGGAACGCGAGCGCCGCGCGCTGCTGCGCCGGCGGCCCACCGTGACCTCCTGGCGCAGGCTGCTGGAGACCGCGCGCTCGGAGTACGAGCGGGGGACGGGTGTCGTACCTCTCAACGACGACGAGGTCTACGAGAACTTCGCCGCGGTGAGCTGAGGGTCCTCGGGGGGTCCCTGGTCCCGCCCTGCAGGGCCTAGGGCGTGGTGGGCAGCTCCGGCCGGTCGGCCGCGAGGCGGTCGCCGATGTCCCGCAGCCCTGTGAGGTCGTGCACATCGCCGGGCAGTGCGGCCACCTCGGTCACCGCCACCTCGGGGTGGAGCGCGATGAAGCGGTCGCGTGTGCGCTGCTCGCGTGAGAGCAGCTGCATCCGCTCGGCGTGCAGCCTCAGCAGGCCCGCGGTGAGACGGTCGACGGGCCGCTCCGCGTCGGCATCCGGGTCCGTGTCCGCGTCCGTGGGGTCGACGTCCGTGGGGGCGGGGGAGCCTCCGTCGGGAACGTCCGGTGGAGCGGGCGATTCTGAACTGTCGTACGTGTCGGGAGAGTTACGAAGTCCAGCTTTCCCGTCCTCCTGATCCACAATGCGGGGGTCCTCAAGATTTTCCGCGGCGGCGAGCGCCCGCTCCGCCGAGAGCCGGTCCGCGCCGCTGCCATGGACCCGGTTGAGCACCAGACCGGCCAGCGGCATGTCCTCAGCGGCCAGCCGCTCCACGAAGTACGCGGCCTCGCGCAGCGCGTCCCGCTCCGGGGCCGCCACCACCAGGAACGCCGTCCCGGGCGCCTGGAGCAGCTTGTACGTGGCGTCCGCGCGGGTACGGAACCCGCCGAACATCGAGTCCATCGCGGCCACGAAGGTCTGCACGTCCTTCAGCAGCTGACCGCCGAGCACCTTGCCCAGCGCGCCGGTCATCATCGACATCCCGACGTTCAGGAACTTCATCCCCGCGCGGCCGCCCACCTTCGCCGGGGCCAGCAGGACGCGGATGAGCTTGCCGTCGAGGAAGGATCCGAGCCGCTTGGGTGCGTCCAGGAAGTCCAGCGCGGAGCGCGAGGGCGGCGTGTCGACCACGATGAGGTCCCACTCGTCCCGGGAGCGCAGCTGCCCCAGCTTCTCCATCGCCATGTACTCCTGCGTGCCGGCGAAGCCCGCGGAGAGCGACTGGTAGAAGGGGTTGCCCAGGATCGCGGAGGCCCGCTCGGCGTCCGCGTGCGCCTCGACGATCTCGTCGAAGGTGCGCTTCATGTCGAGCATCATCGCGTGCAGTTCGCCGCCCGCGGAGTCGTCGATGCCCTTCACGCGGCGCGGGGTGTTGTCGAGCGAGTCGATCCCCATGGACTGGGCGAGCCGGCGGGCCGGGTCGATGGTGAGAACGACCACCTTGCGTCCCCGCTCGGCCGCGCGCAGACCCAGCGCCGCCGCGGTGGTCGTCTTGCCGACGCCGCCCGAGCCGCAGCACACCACGATCCGGGTGTCCGGGTCCTCGATCAGCGGGTCGATGTCGAGCGTGCGGGTGGGGGAGAGGTGGTGACGGGCCGGGTCGTGGGTCCCCGCCGGTTCCGGACGACGGCTCATGGCATCCCCTGCTTCCGGTGCTTCCGATTCCGGTACTCCCGGCACGTGACGGGACCGGTACGGCGGTGGCGGTGACGGAGGTCCTGGCCGCCGCGGGGCAGCCGGGACGCGCGGGCGGTCACGACACGTCCTGTTCACGCAGCTGCCTGGCCAGCGCGTACAGACCGGCCAGGTCCATGCCCTCCGCGAGCAGCGGAAGTTCGTGCAACGGCACGTCCAGGTCCGCCAGCACGGCGCGCTGCTCCGTCTCCAGCGCGTACCGCTCGGCGTACTCCTCCGCCTGCGTGAGCAGTGGCTCCACCAGTCGCTCGGCGTGTCCGCCGCGCCGCGCGCCGCCCAGGCCGGCGGACGACAGCGCCCGCGCGACAGAGGAACGAGGGACCGCCGCCACGAGTTCCAAGGCGTCCGCGTCCAGCACCTGCGGCCGCACCATGTTCACGATGACCCTGCCCACCGGCAGCCGGGCCGCGCGCAGTTCCGCGATGCCGTCCGCGGTCTCCTGGACCGGCATCTCCTCCAGCAGCGTCACCAGGTGCACGGCCGTCTCCGGCGATCTCAGCACCCGCATGACGGCCTGCGCCTGATTGTGTATCGGGCCGATCTTGGCGAGACCGGCCACCTCGTCATTGACGTTCAGGAAGCGGGTGATGCGGCCGGTCGGGGGGGCGTCCATGACGACGTAGTCGTAGACGAACCGGCCGTTCTTGTCCTTGCGCCGCACCGCCTCGCACGCCTTGCCGGTCAGCAGGACGTCCCGGACGCCGGGGGCGATGGTGGTGGCGAAGTCGATCGCGCCGAGCTTTCTGAGGGCCCGGCCGGCGCTGCCCAGTTTGTAGAACATCTGGAGGTAGTCCAGAAGCGCCAGTTCGGGGTCGATGGCGAGGGCGTACACCTCGCCGCCCCCCGGTGCGACGGCGATCTTCCGTTCCTCGTACGGCAGCGCCTCCGTCTCGAAGAGCTGTGCGATGCCCTGCCGGCCCTCGACCTCGACGAGAAGCGTCCGCTTCCCCTCCGTGGCCAGGGCCAGCGCGAGGGCCGCGGCCACCGTGGTCTTGCCGGTTCCGCCCTTGCCACTGACGACCTGGAGCCTGCTCACGTCTTCGAGCCTAAATGCTCGCCGCGCGGCCCGGCGGCTCCGGGTGGCGGTTCGCGGCCCTCGCGCCCCGCGCGGTGGGCGGGCACGGCGGCCCTCGCGCCCGCGCGGCGGGCGGGCACACGGGGTGGGCGGGGGCCGCGGGACCGGCTGCGACAGCGGCTAGAGTCGGCCGCATGACCAAGTGGGAATACGCGACTGTGCCGCTGCTCGTCCACGCGACGAAGCAGATTCTTGACACCTGGGGCGAGGACGGCTGGGAGCTCGTCCAGGTCGTGCCCGGGCCGAACAACCCGGAGCAGCTGGTGGCCTACCTGAAGCGCGAGAGGCAGGCATGAGCGCCGTCGAGGCGAAGCTGGCCGAGCTGGGCCTGCGCCTGCCGGAGGTCGTGCCGCCGCTGGCCGCGTACCAGCCGGCCGTGCGGTCGGGACAGTACGTCTACACGTCCGGTCAGCTGCCCATGGTGGACGGCAAGCTTCCGACGACGGGCAAGGTCGGCGCGGAGATCACCCCCGAGGAGGCGAAGGAGCTGGCGCGCACCTGCGCGCTGAACGCCCTCGCCGCGGTCAAGTCCGTCGCCGGGGACCTGGACCGGGTGGCGCGCGTGGTGAAGGTCGTGGGCTTCGTCGCCTCGGCCGCGGACTTCACGGGCCAGCCGGGTGTCGTCAACGGTGCGAGCGAGCTGCTCGGCGAGGTCCTCGGCGACAAGGGCGTCCACGCCCGCAGCGCGGTGGGTGTCGCGGTGCTGCCGCTGGACGCACCGGTGGAGGTCGAGATCCAGGTGGAACTCACTCAGGCGTAGCCCTCGGCGGCGGCCGCGCGGGCGCGGCGTCGTCCCGTGTCCTGTGGTCCTGAGGCACCCTCCGGGTCCTCGCGTGGGGCGGGCCCGGCTCCGGACGGCTCGCCCGCCGGGGCACGTCCGCCGAGCCGGGCCCTTGCCGGGCCCTTGCCGGGCCGGGCGGGGCGGGTGGCGCAGGCGGTCGGCGGGACCTGTGGGGTGCGCTGCCGCGTGGGCGGCTTCGCGGTCGTGGAGGCGGTCCGGGCGCCGGCTCCGGGCCGCCTCGACGGTGCGGCCGTACACGGCGCCTGACATGGCCCGTCCCGTCGTACCGGCGCGCACCGCTTCGCCGGCGGCGGTGTGTTGGGTGGTTGCGGTTCGGCGGCGGCCTGTTCCGGCGCTCCTGGCCGTCGGTCTCGACCGGAGCGCCGGGCGCGCCTGCATCCCACGGTGAGCGGCACCCGTCCGTCCTCGGCGGCGGTGTGTTCGTCCGCTGTGACGAGGCGGCGGTCGCCCGGCCGGCCGGAGCCGCCGGTCCCGACCGCCGCCTGCCGTGGTGACCGCGGCGGTGAGCGGCCGCAGCGCGGTCTTCGGGACCGGGCGGGGCGTCACTCCGCCGTCCCGGTGGGCACTCGAACATCCGGGCGTCACGGGATAGCCTCCGGCCATGGCGAATGCGCAGGCAGGCGGTCAGTGGTACCCCCCGGAGTGGCCGGAGCGGATCCGGGCGCTCGCGGGCGGTCACCTCACGCCGGTCACGCCGAAACGCGCGGCCACCGTGATGCTGCTCAAGGACACCGGCGACGGAGCCGCCGTGCACATGCTGCGGCGTCGTACGTCCATGGCGTTCGCGGGCGGCGCGTACGCCTACCCCGGCGGCGGTGTCGACCCGCGCGACGACGACCGGCACGTCCGCTGGGCGGGCCCCACGCGCGCATGGTGGGCGGACCGGCTCGGTGTGGACGAGGCGGGCGCGCAGGCCATCGTCTGCGCGGCCGTACGGGAGACGTACGAGGAGGCCGGGGTGCTGCTCGCCGGGCCGACCCCGGACGGTGTGGTCGGTGACACCACCGGCGACGACTGGGAGGCGGACCGTGCCGCGCTCGTCGCGCGGGAGACGTCCTTCGCGGAGTTCCTGGACCGCCGCGGACTGGTCCTGCGCTCCGACCTGCTCGGCGCCTGGACCCGCTGGATCACCCCCGAGTTCGAGTCCCGCCGCTACGACACCTGGTTCTTCGTCGCCAGGCTCCCGCAGGGCCAGCGCACCCGCAACGCCTCCACGGAGGCCGACCGCACGGTGTGGATCACTCCCCGCGCGGCGGCCGACGCGTACGACCGGGGCGAGCTGCTGATGATGCCCCCGACCATCGCCACCCTCCGTCAGCTCACGGCGTACGCCACGCCCGCGGAGGCGCTCGACGCCGCTCCCGCGCGGGACCTCACGCCCGTGCTGGCCACCGCGCGCCTGGTGAAGGGCGAGATAGTGCTCTCCTGGCCGGGACACGACGAGTTCACCAAGCACATCCCGACCGGGGGAGCCCCCGCATGACGGACGCAAGCACCCTGCCCGGCCAGCCGCGGGGCGGTGTCCTCTCCGGACCCGCCACCGCGCGTGCCGTCAACGTGCTCGCCCCCAACTCCTCGGCGATGACCCTGGACGGCACCAACACCTGGGTCCTCTCGGAACCGGACTCCGACCTGGCGGTCGTGGTGGACCCCGGCCCGCTGGACGACGGGCACCTCCGGCGTGTGATCGGAACGGCGGAACAGGCCGGCAAGCGCGTCGCCCTCACCCTCCTGACGCACGGTCACCCCGATCACGCCGAGGGCGCCGCCCGGTTCGCCGAGCTGACCGGCACGAAGGTGCGGGCGCTGGACCCGGCGCTGCGGCTCGGGGACGAGGGGCTGGCCGCCGGGAACGTCGTCACCGTCGGCGGCCTGGAGCTGAGGGTCGTGCCGACACCCGGCCACACCGCCGACTCCCTGTGCTTCCATCTCCCGGCGGACCGGGCGGTCCTCACGGGCGACACCATCCTGGGCCGCGGTACGACCGTCGTGGCCCACCCCGACGGCCGCCTGGGCGACTACCTGGACACCCTGCGCCGGCTCAGGTCGCTCACCGTCGACGACGGCGTCCACACGGTCCTGCCCGGTCACGGTCCCGTCCTGGACGACGCCCAGGGCGCCGTGGAGTACTACCTCGCCCACCGCGCCCATCGCCTGGCCCAGGTCGAGACGGCCGTCGAGGACGGCCACCGCACCCCGTCCGAGGTCGTCGCCCACGTCTACGCCGACGTCGACCGCTCCCTGTGGCCGGCCGCGGAGCTGTCCGTGCGCGCCCAACTGGAGTACCTGCGGGAGCACGGCCTCATTTAGACGTCCAGTCACGGACGTCCGGTCACCCGGGGCGCGGTGCCTTCACACCGTGCACGCGCGCGTACTCCTCGGCGAGCCGGGGGCCGAGGTCGTCGACGTACGAGGCGAGGACCGCGGCGTCGCCGGTCGGCTCGTGACGCGACAGAGCCCCGCTTCCGGCGGGGAAGCGGGGCTCCGTCGGTGGCGTCGCCGGGTGTCAGCGGGAGCGCTTCGCGAGGCGCTCGACGTCCAGGAGGATCACCGCGCGGGCCTCCAGGCGCAGCCAGCCGCGCTGGGCGAAGTCCGCCAGGGCCTTGTTGACCGTCTCGCGGGAGGCACCGACCAGCTGGGCCAGCTCTTCCTGCGTGAGGTCGTGCACGACGTGGATGCCCTCCTCGGACTGCACACCGAAGCGGCGGGAGAGGTCGAGCAGGGCGCGGGCGACACGGCCCGGGACGTCCGAGAAGACCAGGTCCGACATGGCGTCGTTGGTCTTGCGCAGCCGGCGGGCCACGGCCCGCAGCAGCGCGGTGGCGACCTCGGGGCGGGCGCTCAGCCAGGGCGTCAGGTCACCGTGGCCGAGGGCGAGCAGCTTGACCTCGGTCAGCGCCGTGGCCGTCGCGGTGCGCGGGCCCGGGTCGAAGAGCGACAGCTCACCGATCAGCTCGCCGGGACCCACCACGGCGAGCATGTTCTCCCGGCCGTCGGGGGACGTGCGGTGCAGCTTGACCTTGCCCTCCGTGACCACGTACAGGCGGTCACCGGGATCGCCCTCGTGGAACAGGGAGTCGCCCCGTGCCAGGGTCACCTCGCTCATGGAAGCGCGAAGCTCCGCGGCCTGCTCGTCATCGAGCGCCGCGAAAAGCGGGTTCCGCCGCAGAACGTCGTCCACGAGTTCTCTCCTTGTCGACCTGCTCAGGGGATCTTGCTCCCCACGTACCAGGGGACCGTGGTGCCCATTTTGCCGGACGGTCCAAACAGTGTGATCTGTCACAAGGATGCCGTACGGGCCGGTCGGGGTAAGCGGCAGGGGTCCAATTGGACGCCGGTCCTCGAGGGCCGGGGCGGATGTCGGTGCCGGGTCGTAGGCTGGCCGGGTGTCCAAATCGCCGGTGAGAGCACAGGCCGAGGGGGCTGCACGGGTGGCAGTACGTCGCGATTCCGCTGTGGGCGAACAGGGCCCCGATGGCGGTAAGGAAACGGCGAAAGCGGCAAAGAGGTCGCCGTCGAAGGGACCGGACGAGAGGCCGGCGGCTCGCTCGGGCGATGCGGCCGGGGAGAAGAGCGCGCCGGGGAAGAGGGCCGCCGCCGCAAAGGCGGAGGCTTCGGGCAAGCACGCGCCCGGCGGCGAGAAGACGGCGGGGAAGAAGGCCGCCGGCAAGAAGGCCGCGCCCGCGCGGAAGGCGTCGCCGGCCAGGACGACGTCCGCGCGCAAGGCCGCTCCGGCCAAGAAGGCCGCTCCGGCCAAGAAGGCCGCTCCGGCCGAGAAGGCCGCTCCGGCCGAGAAGGCCGCTCCGGTCAAGAAGGCCACCGTCCCTGCCAAGAGGGCCGCAACCCCTGCCAAGAAGACCGCCTCCGTCAAGAAGACCGCCTCGGTCAAGAAGGCCACCGTCCCCGTCAAGAAGGCCCCGGCGCCCAGGAAGCAGCTCGTCGCCCCCAAGAAGGCGACCGCGGCCGTGCGGGCCGCTCCCGCGAAGACCGTCGTCAGGCCCGCCAGGGACGAGTCGCGTACCGCGCTGGTCCGGCGGGCGCGCCGGATCAACCGTGAACTGGCCGAGGTGTACCCCTACGCCCACCCGGAGCTGGACTTCGAGAACCCCTTCCAGCTCGTGGTCGCCACCGTGCTGTCGGCTCAGACCACCGACCTGCGCGTCAACCAGACGACCCCCGCCCTCTTCGCGAAGTACCCCACCCCCGAGGACCTGGCCGCGGCCAACCCCGAGGAGGTGGAGGAGATCCTGCGCCCCACCGGTTTCTTCCGGGCCAAGACCAAGTCGGTGATAGGGCTTTCGAAGGCGCTCGCCGAGGACTTCGGCGGCGAGGTGCCCGGGCGGCTCGAGGATCTCGTCAAGCTGCCCGGCGTGGGCCGCAAGACCGCCTTCGTCGTCCTCGGCAACGCCTTCGGCCGTCCCGGCATCACCGTGGACACGCACTTCCAGCGGCTCGTGCGCCGTTGGCAGTGGACCGCGGAGACCGACCCGGACAAGATCGAGGCGGCCGTCGGCGCGCTGTTCCCCAAGAGCGACTGGACCGACCTCTCCCACCACGTGATCTGGCACGGCCGCCGTATCTGCCACGCCCGCAAGCCCGCCTGCGGAGCCTGCCCCATCGCGCCGCTCTGCCCGGCGTACGGCGAGGGCGAGACGGACCCGGAGAAGGCGCGCAAGCTGCTCAAGTACGAAAAGGGCGGTCTCCCGGGCCAGCGTCTGAACCCGCCGCAGGCCTATCTGGACGCCGGCGGCAGGCCCGCCCCGCCGCTGGGGGCCGGATGACGGAGCGGTACCCGCCACGGCAGCCCGCGGAACGATCTCGGGGCCGCCGGGCGTTGGACCCGTGGGACGCGGCCGGACGACGGGGGTGGCGATGACGCGCACGAGCGGTACCCAGGGCGGCCCGGTGACGCTCAGCCGGGAGGGGCTGCCCTCCTGGCTGGATCCGGTGGTCCGCGCGGCGGAGACGGTCGCGCCGGGCCAGCTGAGCCGCTTCCTGCCCCCGGAGAACGGCACGGGGCGCCAGTCCGCCGTCCTGATCCTCTTCGGCGACGGCGAACGCGGCCCGGAGCTGCTGCTCATGGAGCGGGCGAGTTCGCTGCGCTCGCACGCCGGGCAGCCGTCCTTCCCCGGCGGCGCGCTCGACCCCGAGGACGGAGACCCGCAGGGCGACGGACCGCTGCGCGCCGCCCTGCGCGAGGCCGAGGAGGAGACCGGACTCGACCCGACGGGCGTGCAGCTCTTCGGCGTACTGCCGAAGCTCTACATCCCGGTCAGCGGTTTCGTCGTCACCCCCGTACTGGGCTGGTGGCGCATACCCACGCCGGTGGGGGTCGTCGACCCGAACGAGACCGCGCGGGTGTTCACGGTCCCCGTGGCGGACCTCACTCACCCCGACAACCGGGCGACCTCGGTTCACCCCAGTGGGTACCAAGGTCCGGCGTTTCTGGTCGAATCCGCCCTCGTGTGGGGTTTCACCGCGGGCGTCATCGACCGGTTGCTGCATTTCGCCGGGTGGGAGCGCCCCTGGGATCGCAGCAAGCAGGTCCCGCTGGACTGGCGGTCATGACAGGGTGGGCGCCGTGCTGGGTACGACGAGGCGAGGCTTGAAGCGGTGAACGTGCTGGACATCCTGTTGCTGGTCGCCGCCGTGTGGTTCGCCGTCGTCGGCTACCGCCAGGGCTTCGTCGTCGGCATCCTGTCGGTGATCGGCTTCCTGGGCGGCGGTCTTGTCGCCGTCTATCTCCTGCCCGTCATCTGGGACGCCATGACGGACGGCTCCGAGGTCGGTACGACGGCGGCCGTCATCGCCGTCGTCGTGGTCATAGTCTGCGCCTCCGTCGGCCAGGCCCTCACCACCCACCTCGGCAACAAACTGCGCCGCTACATCACCTGGTCGCCTGCCCGTGCGCTGGACGCGACGGGCGGTGCCCTGGTCAACGTCGTCGCGATGCTCCTGGTCGCCTGGCTGATCGGCTCCGCGCTGGCCGGCACGACGCTGCCGACGCTCGGCAAGGAGGTCCGCAGCTCCAAGGTGCTGCTCGGGGTCTCCCGGGCCCTGCCCGACCAGGCCGACACCTGGTTCGCCGACTTCTCCTCCGTCCTCGCGCAGAACGGCTTCCCGCAGGTCTTCAGCCCGTTCGCCAACGAGCCGATCACCGACGTCCGGCCCCCGGACCCGGCCCTGGCGGGCAGCCCCGTGGCCCTCCGCGCGCAGCGCTCCATCGTCAAGGTGATGGGCACCGCCCCGAGTTGCGGCAAGGTCCTGGAAGGCACCGGCTTCGTCTTCGCCGAGCGCCGCATCATGACCAACGCGCATGTCGTGGGCGGCGTCGACGAGCCGACCGTGCAGATAGGCGGCGAGGGCAGGAAGTACGACGCCACCGTCGTCCTCTACGACTGGAAGCGCGACATCGCCGTCCTCGACGTACCCGACCTGAAGGCGCCCGCGCTGCGCTTCACGACCGAGGACGCGAGCAGCGGAGACAGCGCCATCGTCGCCGGCTTCCCGGAGAACGGGGCGTACGACGTCCGCGCCGCGCGCCTGCGCGGACGCATCACGGCGAACGGCCCCGACATCTACCACCGCGGCACGGTCCGCCGTGATGTGTACTCGCTGTTCGCGACGGTCCGTCAGGGGAACTCGGGCGGCCCGCTGCTCACCCCGGACGGCGAGGTCTCCGGCGTGGTGTTCGCGAAGTCGCTCGACGACGCCGAGACGGGCTACGCGCTCACCGTGGACGAGATCCGGGAGGACATCGCCAAGGGTCGCAGCGCCAATCAGCAGGTCGACAGCGACAGCTGCGCGCTCTAGATCCCGCGAACGGGCGGACGGACCGTCAGCCGCGCGGGTGGCGCAGCCGGACCGAGACCCAGCGGGCCCGGCGGCGGAGGATGCGCGGGATTCCCACCCTGAGGTCCGTAGTCGCCATCTGTGGTGCACCGCCTCGTTGGTGGGAACTCACACCGCCCGCCGAGCGGCGATTGCGGCTTGCGTCACTGTAGTCGTGCGTCCAGCCCATACCCCGACGTGTGCCCCCGCCCCATGGTCGATAACCGCCCCACGGGCCGCCAATTGGCCTATGCGCCGGGCAATTGGCGTTCGTCGGACAAGCGTTCAGGGGGCGGGTGCCGGGAGCGGCACCGACAGCGTTCGCCCAGTCACCGATCCGGCTCGGGATCCTTCAGCCAGTTGATCAGTTCGGTCGAGAAACTGACCGGGTCCTCTTCGTGCGGGAAGTGCCCCAGCCCGTCGAACAGCCGCCAGCGGTAGGGCGCTTCGACGTACTGCCCGGAGCCGGCGGCGCTGCGCGTGCGCACCACGGGGTCCAGTGAGCCGTGCAGATGCAGCGTCGGCACCCGCACCGGCCGCTTCATCCGCCGGTTGAACTGGATGCCGTCCGGACGGGCCAGCGAGCGCACCATCCAGCGGTACGGCTCGATCGAGCAGTGCGCCGTGGACGGGATGCACATGGCCCGCCGGTAGTTCTCCAGCGCCTTCTCGTCGGGCAGGTGCGGGCCCGACCAGTCCTGGATGAGCTTCGCCACCAGCGCACCGTCGTCCGCGGTGAGCTGCCGCTCCGGGATCCAGGGGCGCTGAAACCCCCAGATGTGGGACATCGCGGCCGACTGTCTGGCGTCGGAGACCATGGCCGACCGCCAGCGCCGGGGATGCGGCATGGACGCCACCGCCAGCCGCCGTACGAGCTTGGGGCGCATCGCCGCCGCCGTCCAGGCCAGGTATCCGCCCAGGTCGTGGCCGACCAGCGCGGCGTCCGGCTCACCGAGGGAGCGGATCACCCCGGTGATGTCCAGCGCGAGGTTGGCCGGGTCGTAACCGCGCGGTGTGCGGTCACTGCCGCCGATGCCCCGCAGGTCCATGGCGACGGCACGGAAGCCGGCGTCGGCGAGCGCCGTCAGCTGGTGCCGCCAGGTCCACCAGAACTGCGGGAAGCCGTGCAGCAGCAGCACCAGGGGGCCGTCGCCCAGCTCCGCGATGTGGAAGCGGGCGCCGTTGGCGGCGACGTCCCGGTGGATGAGCCCCGAGCCGCCGGGGATGTCGAGGCGTACGACCGAGGCGGGTTGCGCCGATGGAGTGGCGGGGTCCGTCATGAGGACGAGCGTGCCACAGCCTCGATGGCTTGGGGGACCCGGTCCTCCGGCAGGGCGGGGCGCGGGTGCGGCTTGGCCTTCTGCAGCACGCCGGCCGTCTCCTTCACCGACGCGGCGACCTTCTGCGGGCCGCGGCCCTTCTTCGCCTTCTTGGCGAAGGTGATGCCGATGAGCGCGAGGACGACGGCGATCAGCACGTTCGCGGCGAAGGACAGCAGGAAGCAGAGCGCGAGGTTCCAGTCGCTCCAGGTGCGGATGCCGTAGGCGAGGGCGAAGTTCAGCATCGGCAGGGAGAACAGCAGCAGCACTCCGGCGGCCGTGAACGCGCCGCCGCTGGTGGCGCCCCGCTTGACGTCCTGCTTGAGCTGCGCCTTCGCCAGCGCGATCTCGTCGTGCACCAGCGCCGACATGTCGGCCGTCGCCGAGGCGAACAGCTGGCCGATGCTGCGTTCGGCGCCGACCGGGCTGCCGTCGGGTGCGCTCATCGCGGTCTCCCTCTCCTGCGTACGTCCTGCGTACGGTGCTCATGCCTGCGCGTACGGTGTCAGTCTTTTGTACCGTCTCGTCAGATCATGCCGGACCGTGGTCCTCATCGCTTGCCCCGCTCGACACTTCGGCAAGCGCGTCTCGCTCGGCGGCCTTCTCCCGGGCGACTCGCCGGTGCTCGGCGGCCTTCCGTTCGAGGATCTCCGCCATGCGCAGGTGGTACGCCGGATCGTCCTGTTCGTACACGTCCGGGACACCGCTCAGGTCCTCGTCGCGCTCCTCCTCCTCGGTCAGCCTGCGGTACCTGGCGTTCCGCACCCTCAGCAGGACGGCCGCGACGGCGGTGGCGATCAGGGAACCGGTCAGGACGGCCGCCTTGACGCTGTCCGTCATCGACTCGTCGCCCTCGAAGGCGAGTTCCCCGATGAGCAGCGAGACGGTGAAGCCGATCCCGGCGAGGGTGGCCACCGCGAACACGTCCGCCCAGGCGAGCTCGTCGCTGAGCGACGCCCTGGTGAAACGCGCCGTCAGCCATGTGCCGCCGAAGATGCCGAGCGTCTTGCCGACGACGAGTCCGAGGACGACACCGAGCGTCTCGGGCTGGGTGAACACCTCCCCGAGGGCGCTGCCGGAGACCGCCACGCCCGCGCTGAACAGAGCGAACAGCGGGACCGCGAGGCCTGCGGAGAGTGGCCGCACGAGGTGCTCGATGTGCTCGCCCGGCGAGTGCTCCTCGCCCTCGCGACGGTGGCAGCGCAGCATCAGGCCCATGGCGACACCGGCGATGGTGGCGTGGATGCCGCTGTTGTACATCAGCGCCCACACGACCAGCGCCAGCGGCACGTACACGTACCAGCCGCGTACGCCCTTGCGCAGCAGCAGCCAGAAGAGGGCCAGGCCCGCGGCGGCGCCGCCGAGCGCCGCGAAGTTCAGATGGTCGGTGAAGAAGACCGCGATGATCAGGATCGCGAACAGGTCGTCGACGACGGCGAGGGTGAGCAGGAAGGCACGCAGCGCGCTCGGCAGGGAGGTGCCGATGACGGCGAGCACGGCGAGCGCGAAGGCGATGTCGGTGGCGGTGGGCACGGCCCAGCCGGCGAGGGAACCGCCGCCCACGCCGCTGGTGAAGGCGTAGACGAGAGCCGGTGCCGCCATGCCGCAGAGGGCGGCGACGACCGGGAGCGCGGCGGCCTTGGGGTCGCGCAGGTCGCCGGCGACGAGTTCGCGTTTGAGCTCGATGCCCGCGACGAAGAAGAAGACCGCGAGCAGTCCGTCGGCGGCCCAGTGCGCCACGGACAGGTTCAGCCCGATCGCCTCGGGGCCGAAATGGAAGTGGCTGACGCTCTCGTAGCTGTCATGCAGCGCGGGTATGTTCGCCCAGATCAGCGCGGCGACGGCGGCCAGCAGCAGGAGTACGCCGCCGACCGTCTCGGTGCGCAGCGCGTCACCGACGTAGGAGCGCTCGGGCAGCGAGAGGTATCCGAAGGCCTTGCGGGGGGTGGGGGTGCGGGGCGCGGTCACGGGTGTTCCTCTGGTCGACGGGCAGCACGAATCGTGTGCCGACCAGACTTCCCGGCGCCCCATGAGACAGCTTTTTGCTTAGTTTATCTAACGTGCGCCTGGGGCGCACGAGCAGGCCTGGGCGCCCCACGCGAGGGTGGGGCGCCCAGGACGTGCTCGCGACGGTGCCCGCTCAGTCCTCGCTGGGCGCCTGGGGCAGCTTGGCCTGGATGAGGTCCATGACCGTGGAGTCCGTCAGGGTGGTGACGTCTCCCAGCTGGCGGTTCTCCGCGACGTCGCGGAGGAGGCGCCGCATGATCTTGCCGGAGCGGGTCTTCGGCAGCTCGGCCACCGGCAGGATCCGCTTGGGCTTGGCGATCGGGCCGAGCGTGGCGCCCACGTGGTTGCGCAGTTCGCCGACGAGGTCCTCGCTCTCCGCCGCCGTGCCGCGCAGGATCACGAAGGCGACGATCGCCTGGCCGGTCGTCTCGTCCGTCGCGCCGACCACGGCCGCCTCGGCGACCGAGGGGTGGGAGACCAGCGCGGACTCGACCTCGGTGGTCGAGATGTTGTGCCCGGACACCAGCATCACGTCGTCGACCCGGCCGAGCAGCCAGATGTCGCCGTCGTCGTCCTTCTTGGCGCCGTCACCGGCGAAGTACTTGCCCTCGAAGCGCGACCAGTACGTGTCGATGAACCGCTGGTCGTCGCCCCAGATGGTGCGCAGCATCGAGGGCCACGGCTCGGTGAGGACCAGGTAGCCACCGCCGCCGTCCGGCACCTCGTTCGCCTCGTCGTCGACGACGGTCGCGGCGATACCGGGCAGCGGGGTCTGGGCGGAGCCCGGCTTGGCGTCGGTCACGCCCGGCAGGGGGGAGATCATGATGCCGCCGGTCTCGGTCTGCCACCAGGTGTCCACCACCGGGGTGCGGTCCCCGCCGATGTTCTTGCGGTACCAGATCCACGCCTCGGGGTTGATCGGCTCACCGACGGAGCCCAGCACCCGCAGCGACGACAGGTCGAACTTCGCGGGGATGTCGTCGCCCCACTTCATGAACGTGCGGATCGCGGTGGGTGCCGTGTAGAGGATCGTCACGCCGTACTTCTGCACGATCTCCCAGAAGCGGCCCTGGTGCGGGGTGTCCGGGGTGCCCTCGTACATGACCTGCGTGGCGCCGTTGGCGAGCGGTCCGTAGACGATGTACGAGTGGCCGGTGACCCAGCCGACGTCGGCCGTGCACCAGTACACGTCGGTCTCGGGCTTGAGGTCGAAGACCGACCAGTGCGTGGAGGCGACCTGGGTCAGGTAGCCGCCGGAGGTGTGCAGGATGCCCTTCGGCTTACCCGTGGTGCCCGAGGTGTAGAGGATGAACAGCGGGTGCTCCGCCTCGAACGGCTGCGGGGTGTGGTCGGTGCTCTGGCGCTCCACCAGGTCGTGCCACCACACGTCCCGGCCCTCGGTCCAGGCGACGTCCTGGCCGGTGCGGCGGACGACGAGGACGTGCTCGACGCTGTCCACGCGGCCGACGGCGTCGTCGACGGCCGGCTTGAGCGCGGAGGGCTTGCCGCGCCGGTAGCCGCCGTCGGCGGTGATGACGACACGCGCGTCGGCGTCCTGGATACGGGTCGCCAGCGCGTCCGCCGAGAAGCCGCCGAAGACCACGGAATGCGCGGCGCCGATGCGGGCGCAGGCCAGCATCGCGACGGCCGTCTCGGGGATCATCGGCATGTAGACGGCGACCCGGTCGCCCTTCTGGACACCCAGCTCCAGCAGGGCGTTGGCGGCCCTGGAGACCTCGTCCTTGAGCTCGGCGTAGGTGATGGCGCGGCTGTCGCCCGGCTCGCCCTCGAAGTGGATGGCGACCCGGTCGCCGTGCCCGGCCTCCACATGACGGTCCACGCAGTTGTAGGCGACGTTGAGCTCGCCGTCCTTGAACCACTTGGCGAACGGCGGGTTCGACCAGTCCAGGGTCTCGGTGGGCTCGGTGGCCCAGGTCAGCCGGCGGGCCTGCTCGGCCCAGAAGCCGAGCCTGTCAGCCTTGGCCTGTTCATACGCCTCCGCCGTGACGTTGGCGTTCGCGGCCAGGTCGGCGGGGGGAGTGAAGCGACGCTCCTCCTTCAGAAGGTTGGCCAGGCTTTCATTGCTCACGGCATCTGCCTTTCCCAGGGTGTCCGTTGTGTCCCAGGCCACAGCTCATCAGACCCGGGGGTGCGCTGACAAGGGCCGACGGGAAATTGGTTTAGACCTGTCGGGGTTGAGGGGTGCGCTGTGCGACACCCCTTCCCACGGGCCCCGGAGCAAGCCGGTTCAAGGGGTGTAACGCCTCTCACATCGGGACGCGCCGCCTCACGTCGCCAGGTCCTCGGCCCGGACCCGGTCGAACACCCTCTCCCCGTCCCGTTCGGTGAGCAGATACGCCTGGGCCTCACCGACGTGGAAGTACAGCCCGTGCAGCTCCAGGGCCTCGTCCTTCAGGGCCCGGGCCACCGATTCATGGCAACGCAGATGCTCCAGCTGCTGCACCACGTTCGCCAGGCAGAGCTCCTCGACCGCGTCGGCGACCGCCCTCCCGGTCAGCCGCGGCGCGGATCCGCCCGGTTCGCCCAGGCGCTCGAGGCTCGGCCGCCCGTGTCGCAGCCAGCGTCTCAGCGACGTACGGGCGCCGTCCGGTTCGTAGTCGAGCAGTGCCTGCATCGCACCGCATCCCGAGTGCCCGCACACCGTGATCGAGCGCACCGCCAGTACGTCCACGGCGTACTCGATGGCGGCCGCCACCGAGTCGTCGCCACTCTCCGCGCCCGGCGGGGGTACGAGATTGCCGACGTTGCGCACCACGAACAGGTCTCCCGGGCCGCTGGACGTGATCATGGAGGTGACCACCCGTGAGTCGGCGCAAGTCAGGAACAGTTGCGCCGGCTGCTGTCCCTCGCGTGCCAGCCGGGCCAGCTCACCGCGCACCAGCGGGGCGGTGTTGCGCTGGAACGCGCTGATGCCGCGCACCAGTTGGCTGCCCCCGGTGCTGTCCTGCTCCGGCTCGCCCTCCTCGGTCCGGTTCGTACCGACTGCTCGTTCCTTCGCGTCCCTCCCTTCCTCGCTGTCGTGCGCGCCCGGCCGGAGGTCGCCGTCCGGCAGTCGTGGGCGTTCGCACTGGTGGTTGCGCCAGGCGGTCCAGGGCCGGCAGCGGCAGTCGGAGCCGGACGCCCGGGCCTCCTCGGGGCCGTCGGCGAGATGCCCCGAGGTGAGTGCGGCGGGTTCGGCGATCCGGACGTCGGCGCGGCGGCCGGTGATCTCCACGCTGCCGCCTCGCGCGGTGTGGGTGCTCTGCCAGTCCTGCAGCGTCTCGTACGCCGCGTGGTCCATGAAGGAGCCGTCCAGCGCCACCACGACGTCGGCCCCCTGGGGCACGAGATGCAGCGCCCGGCTGAGCCGTGGCACCGCGAGGAACGTCAGCTGCCCCCTCACGTGTACGTGGTGAACTCCTTCCTCTTCCTGGTGGGTGATACGGGTGCGGGTGAGGCGGTGCAGGGCCACGCCGACGGCCACGGCGATCCCCGATGCCACGCCTTCCAGAACGCCCAGGGACACCACGCCGAGGGTGGTCGCGGCGTAGACGAGCACTTCCCGGTGGCGGGTCACCGTGCGGATGTGGTGCAGGGACACCATCTGGATGCCGACGGCCATCACCAGGGCGGCGAGTGAGGCGAGCGGGATGAACTCCAGGAGCGGGACCATCAGCAGCGCGGCGACCACTACGAGAACGCCGTGCAGCATCGTGGAGTTCCGACTGACCGCACCCGCGTGGACATTCGCGGAACTGCGCACCGCGACCCCGGCCACGGGCAGTCCGCCGAGTGAGCCGGAGACGATGTTGGCCGCGCCCTGTCCGAGCAGTTCGCGGTCCAGGTCGGACCGCCCGACGTGGCCCGGGCCGGGGCGGCCGGACACCAGCTTGTCCACGGCCACCGCGCCGAGCAGCGACTGCACGCTGCAGACCAGCGTGGTGGTGAGCACGGCGGCCGCGAGGCCGAGCACCGGACCCTCGGGCAGCCCGGCGAGGGCATGGTTGCGCCAGGAGGGCAGATCCACCTTGGGCAGGACGAGGCCGGCCGCGGCGGCGATCGCGGTGGCTCCGGCGACGGCGACGAGCGCCGCCGGAACCGCGCGCAGCAGGCGTCCGGTCCGGCCGGGGAGCCTCGGCCAGAGCAGCAGCAGGGTCAGGGTCAGCACGCTGACCGAGAGGGCCGCGGGGTGCAGGTCCGCCAACTGGGCGGGGAGCGCGCGGAGGTTGTCGGGGACGGAGCTCTGCGGGGTGCCGCCGAGGACGATGTGCAGCTGGGCGACGGCGATGGTGACGCCGATGCCGGCCAGCATTCCGTGGACGATCGCGGGGCTCACGGCGAGCGCTCCGCGGGCCACGCGCAGACAGCCGAGGCCGAGCTGGGAGAGGCCGGCGAGGACGGTGACGGCGCAGGTCGTCCGCCATCCGTACTGCTGGATGAGGTCGGCGGTGACGACGGTGAGTCCCGCGGCCGGGCCGCTGACCTGGAGCGGGCAGCCGCCGATCCGCCCGGCGACGACTCCGCCCACGGCGGCGGCGACCAGCCCGGCCTGGAGCGGAGCGCCGGTGGCGAGGGCGATGCCCAGGGACAGGGGAAGGGCGATCAGGAAGACCGCGACCGCGGCCGACACGTCGGCGCCCGCGATGCGGAGACGCCGGGGGCCGCGCCGCGGCGGGCTGTGGGGCGGGTGGGTGCGCTCGGTGTGGTCCGAATCGGCGGCGCGGGCGGGAACGCAGGCTGACATGGGGTCCCGTCTCCTTCGGGTCTGCGCGGTCGCGTAACTGGTGGCCCGCTCGGTGGCGGGGCGGTCGCGGCCGTGGGGGCATGGCCCCAGAACGGCGGGATGTGAGCACAATCAGTAAACGAATCGTAATTCGGAGTAAAGGGCTGGCATAGACTTTCCGGGCAAATGGGGGATGTAATCACTCCGGCGAGTGAAGCAGCCATTTCATCGGCTTGTCGTATTAATTCCTTCTCTGTTCCGTGCGACGTTGGCGGCGCCGTCGGAAAGGACCGGCACAGCACCCGACATCGGGCTCATCGAGCTCGGCCCGAGAGAAGGAAGAAGGTGGGCGGATGGCCGCCACCCACAGAATCGCCGCGGGTACCGTGATCGCCGCTGTCTGCGCCGCTTCGCTCACCGCCTGCGGCGCGGGCACCGACATCACCGGCAAGGAGGAGAAGCCCCAGCCGGCCCCCGCGCCGAAGAACGTCGTCCGGCTGATCGGGGACGGCTCCACCGCCTACACCGGGGCCCAGCCGCACCTGCCGCGGCCCGAGCGGCTGAAGCCCGGTGAGAAGCCACCACAGTTCGTCGTCTTCTCCTGGGACGGCGCGGGCGAGGACGGCCAGAAGCTCTTCTCCCATTTCCGCAAGGTCGCCAAGAAGAACGACGCGACCATGACGTACTTCCTGAGCGGCGTCTACCTGCTGCCGGAGGAGAAGCGGAGTCTGTACGATCCGCCGCAGCATTCCCCCGGGCGCTCCGACATCGGCTTCAACGACCGGCAGGGCATCGCCGACACCGTGAAGCAACTGCGGCTGGCCTGGCTCGAGGGCAACGAGATCGGCACCCACTTCAACGGACACTTCTGTGGCGGCGACGGTGGGGTCGGCGCCTGGTCGGTGGCGGACTGGAAGGACGAGATCGCCCAGGCCAAGCGCTTTGTGCAGACCTGGAAGACCAACGCCGGGATGAAGGACGCGGCCCCGCTGCCCTTCGACTACGACAAGGAGCTCATCGGCGCCCGCACTCCCTGTCTGGAGGGGCAGAAGAACTTCATGAGGGCCGCGCGCGATCTGGGTTTCCGTTACGACACCAGCGGGGTCAACAACCAGGTGTGGCCCGCGAAGAAACAAGGGCTGTGGGACCTGTCGATGCAGCTCGTGCCCTTCCCCGGGCACTCCTTCGAACAGCTCACCATGGACTACAACTTCATGGTCAACCAGTCCGGCACCACCACCCAGGGCGACCCCGCCAAGCACGAACTCTGGGGCGACCAGATGCGCGACGGCCTGCTCCAGGGCTTCGAACGGGCCTACCAGGGCAATCGGGCGCCCCTGATCATCGGCAACCACTTCGAGTCCTGGAACGGCGGCACGTACATGCGTGCCATCGAGGAGGTCATCGAGACGGTGTGCCCCAAGGCCGACGTCCGCTGTGTCTCCTTCCGGCAGCTGGTGGACTGGCTGGACGCCCAGGACCCGGCCACCTTGAAGAAGCTGCGCTCGCTGGGCGTCGGCGAGGCCCCGAAGAAGGGCTGGAAGTCCTTCCTGGCCGGCGGCCCCGCCCCGGCGCCCAAGGGGGCGCCCGGGTCCCCGGCGGCGAAGGGCTGAGCGTCAGGCGGACGTCGTGACGGTGTCTCCCAGCACGAAACCGGGGTCGACCTGCGCCGCCAGGTCGGCCCCCGTCCGCTCGTTCCCCCACGACCGGGCGTTCTTCAGATGGAAGTGCACCATCTGGCGGGTGTAGCGCTCCCGGTCGCGCAGTTCGTACGTCGCGTCGGCCGCCGACCGCATGAGGCGCAGGGCGTGGCGGTTGGCGTCCTCCAGGAGGTCGAACCGGGGCGGCCGGCCCTTCTCCAGGGAGCGGACCCAGTCCGAGTGCCCCACCGTCACCAGCAGGTCGTCCCCGACCTCCGCGCGGAGGAAGTCGAGATCGTCGGGGCCCTGCACCTTGTTGCCGATGACCTTCAGGGCGACGTCGAAGTCCCGGGCGTACTCCTTGTACTGGCGGTAGACGGAGACCCCCTTCCGGGTCGGCTCGGCCACGAGGAACGTGATGTCGAAGCGGGTGAACATGCCGGAGGCGAACGAGTCGGAGCCGGCGGTCATGTCGACCACGACGTACTCGTCGGGGCCGTCGACCAGGTGGTTCAGGCACAGCTCCACCGCTCCGGTCTTGGAGTGGTAGCAGGCGACCCCCAGGTCGGCGTCGGTGAAGGGGCCGGTGACCATCAAACGGACCGCTCCGCCGTCGAGTTCCACCGGACGCGCGCAGGCGTCGTAGACCGGATTGTCCTCACACACCCGAAGCAGCCGGGAGCCCTCACCGGGTGGCGTCGTCTTGATCATCGTCTCCGCGGACGCGATGCGCGGGTTGTCGCCCCGCAGGTACTCCTTGATCAGCGGAAGGTGGTCGCCCATCGCCGGCACGCCGGCCGCCACCCTCTCGTCCAGGCCCAGCGCGACCCCGAGGTGCTGGTTGATGTCGGCGTCGACCGCGATCACCGGGGTACCGCCGGCCGCGAGATGACGGATGAACAGGGAGGACAGGGTCGTCTTTCCGCTGCCGCCCTTTCCCACGAAAGCAGTTTTCATGTTCACCAAGGGTAGTGGATCGGTGGCTTTGGGTGATGCGTGAGCGTGAAGAAGACCACTCCATCGTGGGGCGGGCCCTCCGGGTGCGTAGTGTCGTACTCATGAGTACGACAGGCGCGACCGCCGATCCGCTCGCGGCCCTGGGCGCCTTGCCCGGAGTGGCCGATTCCGTGGAGACCGTGCGCAAGGCCGTGGACCGGGTCTACGGCCACCGGGTCATGCGGCGGCGCAGCAACGAGATCACCTCCGAGGCGGCGCTGCGCGGCGCCCGTGGCTCGGCGGCACTGTCGGGTGCGGACTGGGCCCTGGAGGAGGTGCGCCGGCGCAGTGACTTCAGCGGCGACGACCAGGCGCGCACGGTGGGCGCGGCCCTGCGCCTGACCGCCGAGGCGGGGCAGTTGCTGTCCATCTGGCGGCAGTCGCCGCTGCGCGTGCTGGCCCGGCTGCACCTGGTCGCGGCGGCCGACAAGGCCGAGCAGGTCGGACGGCCGCGGCAGGAGGGCGAGCCGGTCGACGAGCCCCTGATCGGGCTTCCCCTGCCGGGCGCGGCGGAGGCGCACGGCCGGCTGGACGGGCTGTCCGGGCTGATCATCGAGGGCGGCTCCGCACCGGCGCTGGTGACGGCTGCCGTCGTGCACGGTGAGTTGCTCGCGCTGCGTCCCTTCACCTCCCACAACGGGCTGGTCGCGCGTACGGCCGAACGCATCGTGCTGGTCGGCAGCGGCCTCGACCCCAAGGCCGTCTGCCCCGCCGAGGTCGGACACGCCGAGCTGGGGAGCGAGGCATATCTGGAGGCGCTGGAGGGCTATGTCTCCGGGACGCCCGAGGGGGTGGCCGCCTGGATCGCCCACTGCGGTCGGGCGGTCGAGCTCGGGGCCCGCGAGTCGACAGCGGTGTGTGAGGCCCTGCAGCGCGGGGCGGCGTGAACGCGACGGTGTGAGAGGGCGCGGCCTGGGGCCGCGCAGAGATGCGGCGGTACGAATACTCGTACCGCCGCTGGCATGTCCACCGGGTTACCAAGCGTCCTCGATATATGCCCATCAGGTCGGGAGCTTTGCCCGTCACCTGGTGCGGCTGGCCCGTAATCGACGGGTCGACGTCGCGTGGGTGCCCGATGTTCATGCTCGGTCCGTGGGGCCAAATGCGTTAAAAGGTGATCCTCTCGGATGTCCTTGGTCTCGCGGGCCGTTAAGTCCTTTGTACTCCGGGTTCCCAGTAAGCGGAAGTCCTGGGTCTGCTTCTTTACTTTTGCGTCCAAAGGCATGCCGAACGGGCGCCGGTGCGGCGAACGCGGCCGGCGCGTCGCCGACCGGCCCGCGGAGGCGGGCGGTCAGGCCACCGAAGCGCGGCGCCGGCTGGCGTACCAGACGAGGCCCGCGGTGGCCGCCGCGGCTCCTATGGCGGCCGCCGCGACCAGGGCGGGGCGCGGCGGCACGGAAAGTGCGGGGATGCGCTGCTTGAGCCGTACCGGCCGGTGGAAGTCGAGGATCGGCCACTCGCGCGCGAGGGCCTCGCGGCGCAGCGTGCGGTCCGGGTTCACGGCGTGCGGATGACCCACGGACTCCAGCATCGGCACATCGGTCGCCGAATCGCTGTAGGCGTAGCAACGGGCCAGGTCGTAGCCCTCGGACGCGGCCAGTTCCCGGATCGCCTCGGCCTTGGTCGGGCCGTACGCGTAGTACTCCACCTCGCCGGTGAAGCACCCGTCGTCGCCGACGACCATACGGGTGGCCACCACCCGGTCGGCGCCCAGAAGCTCGCCGATCGGTTCGACCACCTCGGCGCCCGACGTCGAGACGATCACGACGTCGCGTCCCGCGGTGTGGTGCTGCTCGATGAGGGTGGCGGCCTCGTCGTAGATGATCGGGTCGATGAGGTCGTGCAGCGTCTCGGCGACGATCTCCTTGACCTGCTGGACGTTCCAGCCTCGGCACAGGGCGGACAGATACTTGCGCATCCGCTCCATCTGGTCGTGATCCGCGCCGCCGGCGAGGAACACGAACTGGGCATATGCGGTACGCAGGACCGCCCTGCGGTTGATCAGACCGCCTTGGTAGAACGACTTGCTGAACGTGAGCGTGCTCGACTTCGCAATGACCGTCTTGTCCAGGTCGAAGAAGGCGGCTGTGCGGGGCAAGGAGTGGTTTTCCACATCCTTGAGCATAGGCGCAGCCCATTCGGCGTAAGGTGGGGCGCGTGGGTTTGCCTGAGAGGGCTCTCGGGTACACCATGGAAGTCACGGATCGTTCGCGACCGTGTCTAACCCGGTCCGACTCCTCCCCCCCCGAGTCGGCCGTGGGGACGACCCCCGCTCTCCCCCCCGGCGGGGGTCGTCGCATGTCCGGACGCGTTTTCTCCGCTCGGCCCCATGCTCGAAGTGCCGTGGTGGAGCCCGTCGGCAGGGACTTGACGTGTGCATGAATAGTTACCGCCGGTAGTCACGGGGCTGCCCTGTGGGACCTACACGCAAGGTGCCCAGGACTCACCGGTATGGGTGACCGCGATATTCACAGCTGTGGTCCCGTCCACAGTTTTCCACCAAGATCCACACGTTTTTCCGGATCGCTGCACCGTGATTCCAGCGCGACCCGCTCGCCACGAGTTCCTGTCCCGGTTCCGATTGCCGGGTCGCGTTCGGCCGGTTTCCGCCGGCCGCTCACAGGAAGACCGCTTGGCCGGTTCTTCGCACGTCTGGGAATCGCGGGGCCGCAGGGGCTGCGCGAGACAAGCAGCAAAGGGGGACGAACATGAACGGAACCATCACGCACGATCCGCCGCCCGCCTCCGGGGGAGGCCGGCCGGGCGCACCTCTGATTGTCACCGAGGACGCCGGACTCCTCGACGACCTGTTGCGTCTGTGCGCGGCGGCCGGCGCGACACCCGAGGTCCATCACGGGGTGCCCGAGCCGAGGGGCAGCTGGGAAGCCGCTCCGCTCGTCCTGGTCGGCGACGACGCCGCCCGGCGGGTGCGCGGGGCGGCACGCCGGCCGGGCGTGGTGCTGGTCGGCCGTGACCAGGACGACTCCGGAGTCTGGCGGAGGGCCGTCGAGATCGGCGCCGACCACGTGCTGATGCTGCCCGACGGCGAGCAGTGGCTGGTCGACCGCATCGCCGACGTGGCCGAAGGCGTCGGACGGCCCGCCCTGACCGTCGGAGTCATCGGCGGCCGGGGCGGTGCCGGAGCGTCCACACTCGCGTGCGCGCTCGCCGTCACCGCCGCGCGGGAGGGACTGCGCACGCTCCTCGTGGACGCCGATCCCCTGGGCGGCGGGCTCGACGTGGCCCTCGGCGGGGAAACGGCCAAGGGGTTGCGCTGGCCCGCGTTCGCCGCATCGCACGGGCGGGTGGGCGGCGCCGCCCTGGAGGAATCACTGCCCGAACTGCACTCGTTGCGGGTGCTCAGCTGGGATCGCAGCGACTGCCTCGCCGTACCGCCCCGGGCCGTCCGCGCGGTGCTCGCCGCCGCCCGGCGCGGCGGAGGCACCGTCGTGGTCGACCTGCCGCGCCGTGTCGACGACGGCGTCGCCGAGGTCCTCGCCCAGCTCGACCTCGGGCTCCTCGTGGTCCCCGCGGAACTGCGCGCCGTCGCCGCGGCGGGCCGCGTCGCCTCCGCCGTGGGCATGGTCCTGCGCGACCTGCGGGTGGCAGTGCGGGGCCCGTACGCACCCGGCCTGGACGACCGGGAAGTGGCCCGGCTGCTCGGACTGCCGCTCGCGGGAGACCTGCCCGTCGAGCCCTCCCTGCAGCGTCCGTACGACGCGGGACGGCCGCCCGGTGCCTCGGGCAGGGGGCCGCTGGCCCGCTTCTGCAAGGAGTTCTGGGAGCGCGCACTGGTGGAGGCGAGGGCGGCATGAGCAGTGCGGTGACGAGCGGCGCGGGAATGCCTCCGGGTCTGCTGGACGGGGTGCGGCGGTGGCTGGCCGAGAGCGGGGCCGAGCCGACACCCGCGCGGGTGGCGCAGGCCCTGCGGGAGCAGGGGCGGGTGCTCGGGGACGCCGAAGTGCTGGGGGCGGCCGAGCAGTTGCGGTCGGAGCTGGTCGGCAGCGGACCGCTGGAGCGGCTGCTGGCCGATCCCTCGGTGACCGACGTCCTGGTGTCGGCGCCTGACCGGGTCTGGGTGGACCGGGGCGGCGGACTGGAACTCACCGAGATCGCCTTCCCCGAGGAGACGGCCGTCCGGCGCCTGGCACAGCGGCTCGCCGCCGTGGCCGGCCGGCGCCTGGACGACGCCCGCCCCTGGGTGGACGCGCGGCTGCCCGACGGGACCCGTCTGCACGCGGTACTGCCCCCGGTGGCGGTCGGCGGGACCTGCCTGTCGCTACGGGTCGTGCGGCCGCGCGCCTTCACGCTCGACGAGCTGACGGCGGCCGGGACCGTACCGCCGGGCGGAGACCGGGTACTGCGGGCACTGCTGGACGCCCGGTTGTCGTTCCTGGTCAGCGGGGGCACCGGCAGCGGCAAGACGACGCTGCTGAGCGCGCTGCTGGGACTGGTCGGCCGCGACGAACGCGTCGTCCTGGCGGAGGACTCGGCGGAACTGCGGCCCGAGCATCCGCACGTCGTGCGCCTGGAGACGCGGCCCGCCAACCAGGAGGGCGCGGGCCTCGTCACCCTCGAGGACCTGGTGCGCCAGGCGCTCCGGATGCGGCCGGACCGGCTCGTGGTGGGGGAGGTGCGCGGCCCTGAGGTGGTCCATCTGCTGGCCGCCCTCAACACGGGCCATGAAGGCGGCTCGTGCACGGTCCATGCCAATGCGGCGGGTGATGTGCCGGCCCGGCTGGAAGCGCTCGGCACGGCCGCCGGACTCGACCGCTTCGCGCTGCACAGCCAACTGGCGGCCGCCGTCTCGGTGGTGCTCCACCTCGTACGCGACCGGAGTGGCCGGCGGCGGATCGCGGAGGTGCATGTGCTGGAGCGGGACCCGTCGGGGCTGGTGCGGACGGTACCGGCGCTGCGGTGGGGGCCGGCGGCGTTCCTCCCCGAGCCGGGCTGGGAGCGGCTGCGGGAGCTGCTCCGGTCCGCGAACGCCGGTGACGGACGGCGAGAGGGGACCGGGGGATGAACGGCACGAGCGAGGTGTCGACGGGCGCGGCCGCGGCCTGCCTGGGAGTCGCGGCGTGGTTGCTGGGCGGCGGGTGTGCGGGGGCCAGGCGGACACGGTTGCTGCTGGCCGGCGGCGGCGCGGTGGGGAGCGGGCCGCCGGGTTGGGCCCGGGTGCTTCGCGAGTGGGCGCGGATCCGAGGACGGCTGGGTGCCGAGTGGTGGTCGTTGGCCGCGGGGCTGGTGCTGGCGGTGCTGGGTGCGTCGGTGCTGCCGGTCGCCGCGGGGGCGGCCGGAGTACCCCTGCTGCGGCGGGTGCTGCGCGCCACCGTGGAGCGCAGGGCGCAGGAGAGGCGTCGGCAAGCGGTGATCGCGTTGTGCGGGGCGCTGGCGGGTGAGGTGCGCGCCGGGCGGCAGCCGGGTGAGGCGCTGCCGCCGGCCGCGCGGGACTCCGGCGGGCTCGGTGATCTCCAGGCCACCGTGCTGGCGGCGGCGCGGTTCGGCGGGGACGTCCCCGCCGCGCTCGCGGCGGCGGCACGGCAGCCGGGCGCCGAAGGGCTGCGAGGGCTCGCCGCGTGCTGGCGGGTGGCGGTGGACCAGGGTGCCGGACTCGCGGCCGGGCTGGACCGGCTGGGGGCGGCGCTGCGTGCGGAACGGGACCAGCGGGCCGATCTGCGGGCCCAGTTGGCCGGTGCCCGCGCCACGGCGGTGATGCTCGCCGGGCTCCCGGTCGTGGGTCTGGCACTGGGCGCGGCCCTCGGCGCCGACCCGCTGCACATCCTGCTGCACACCTCGTCGGGACTGGTCTGTCTGGCGGTCGGCGGGGTGCTGGAGGGGCTGGGGCTGTGGTGGGCGCTGCGGATCATGCGAGGTGCCGAGGAGGGGGCGGCGTGAGCGGAGAAGTTGTCCACAGGCTGGGGGCGGCTGTGGGGACCGTGTCGGCGCTCCTCTGGCTGGCGGCCTGGTGGGACCGCACGCGGCGCGAGCGGGGAGTGCGGCGGCGTCTGGCCGGGATGCGGGCGTCGGAACGCACGACACCCGCCTCACGCCCCGGGTTGCCGCGTGCCGTGCGGAGATGGCTGCCCCACACGGGCGTGGTGTGTGCCGGCTGGGTGCTGGTGGGTGGCCCTGTCGGCGTGGTGGTCGGGCTGGTCGCCGCGGCCGGGTTGTGGCGATGGCGGCTGCGGCGGACGTCGGCAGCGCACCCACGCGGGCCGGACACCGCGCAAGCGGCACGGCAACTCCCCCTGGCAGCCGACCTGCTGTCCGCCTGCGTCGCTGCGGGTGCCGGCCCGGTACTGGCGGCACAGGCCGTCGGGGAGACCTTGGGCGGGCCGGTCGGGGAGGCGCTGGCGCGGGGCGCGGCGGAGGTGCGGCTCGGCGGTGAACCGGCGGCGGCGTGGCGCCGGTTGGAGTCCCTGCCGGGTGCCGTGCCGTTGGCGCGGCTGCTGGAACGGGCCGCTGCGTCCGGGCTTCCCCTCGCCACCCCGGTGGGCCGGTTCGCCGTCGAGGCCCGCGCGGAGTGGGCCCGCGCGGCGACCGCGCGGGCCCGGAGAGCGGCCGTCATGGTCAGCGCGCCGGTGGGGCTGTGCTTCCTGCCCGCGTTCATCGCGGTGGGCGTACTGCCCGTGGTGATCGGACTCGCGGGTGGGGTGCTGGGAGGAGGTGGTGCGTGACGGGCGATCCAGGCAGGGCCGGCAGGACGGCGACGGGGCCGGCGGATACGGCGGAACGAGCAGTACCCACAAGATCAAAGCGAGTTTTCCTCAAGGGAGTCGAGATGTATCAGGCGGTGCGGGCACGACTGCGTGCTCTGGTGTGCAAGGCGCGTGCGGCACGGAGGGACGCCGGAATGGTGACCTCGGAGTACGCGATGGGAATCGTGGCGGCCGTGGCGTTCGCCGTGGTGCTCTACAAGGTCGTCAACAGCGGACCGGTCAGCACGGCGCTGCGCAACATCGTGCAGCAGGCACTCGATGGCCGGATGTGAGCGTCGCGCCGACCGCGGGTTCGTGACGGCGGAGGCGGCCATGGTGCTCCCCGTGCTGGTGATGTTCGCGACGGCGCTGGTCTGGGGCCTGCTGGTGGTGGCGGCGCAGATCCAGTGCGTGGACGCGGCCCGCACCGGCGCTCGCGCGGCGGCCCGGCAGGATCCGTACGACGCGGTCGTGGAGGTGACCCGCGAGGCGGCACCGCCCGGCGCCCGGATCACGGTGCACCGGGAGGCCGAGCAGGTCCGGGTGGTCGTCGAGGCCAGGCCGCCGGTGCTGCACGGGCTGCCGTTCGATCTGCGGGAGGAGGCCGTGGCGGCGGTGGAGGAGATGGCGGCGGTGGGAGCGTGAGCGCCCGGACCGGCAAGCGGTGGCTTCGCGGGAGTCGAAGGGGCGGGCCCTACTCCGACCAGGGGTCGGCGACCGTGTGGAGCGTCGGGGCGATTGCCGTGCTGTGCGTGGTGTTCGGCATCGTGCTCGCCCTCGGACATGTCGTCGTGACCCGGCACCGGGCCGCCGGCGGAGCCGACCTGGCGGCGCTCGCGGCCGCCGATCACTGGACGGCGGGCCGCACGGCGGCCTGTGCGCGGGCTGACCGGGTGGCCCGGGAGCAGGGCACACGGCTCGTGCGGTGCGTGCTCACCGGCGAGGCGTCGGACGTGTCGGTGGCGTCGGGCCGGGGCCCGTTCACGGTGGAGGTCAGGGCACGCGCGGGGCCTGCCGGTCCGGCGGAACCTCCGCCGGGGGTTCCGGCTCCCGGCCCGGCCGGGGTTCCGGCGCCCGCCCCGCTCCTGCCTCCGCCCGCCCCGGCTACGCCTCCGCCCCCGTAGCTCCGGCCGCCCCGACTCCACCGTCCGCCTCGCTCACCCCAGCCGTCCCCGCGGCACCGTCCGCCTCCTCCGGCTTCTCCGCCGGTGCGCCCTCCAGCAGCACCGTGAGGAGGCGTACCGCACCCCGCTTGTGCAGAGGGTCGTTGCCGTTGCCGCACTTGGGGGACTGGATGCAGGAGGGGCATCCGGCGTCGCACTCGCAGGAGGCGATGGCCTGACGGGTGGCCGTGAGCCAGGCACGGGCGGTGTGGAAGGCGCGTTCGGCGAAGCCCGCGCCACCCGGGTGGCCGTCGTGGACGAAGACCGTGGGCAGCAGGGTGTCGGGGTGGAGCGGGACCGAGACGCCGCCGATGTCCCAGCGGTCGCAGGTCGCGAAGAGCGGAAGCATGCCGATCGACGCGTGCTCGGCGGCGTGCAGGGCGCCGCCGAGGATCTCCGGGTTGATCCTGGCCCGGTCCAGCTGGTCCTCGGTGACCGTCCACCACACCGCTCGGGTGCGCAGAGTACGCGGAGGGAGGTCGAGTTTCGTCTCGCCCAGCACTTCGCCGGTGATCTGACGCCGGCGCAGGAAGGAGACCACCTGGTTGGTGACCTCGACGGAGCCGTAGCAGAGGCGGCCGTCGCCCCACGGGATCTCGGTGTCCGTCTCCAGCACGGAGATCGACGTGGTGTCCCGGGCCACCGTCGTGTAGGTCGGGCTCGCCCGCTCGACCAGGGCGACGGAGTCCTCCAGGTCGAGGGAGCGCACGAGATAGGTGAGGCCCTGGTGCAGATGGACCGCGCCCTCGTGGACGCCGGTGTGCGCGGCGCTTGCGTCGACCGTGCCGAGCAGCCTGCCCGTACCGGCCTCGACGACCTGCACCGGCCGGCCGCCCTCGCCGCGGATGTCGGTCAGATCGGCGGCCCGCTCGCGGCGGGTCCAGTGCCAGGCCCTGGTCCGCCGCCGTAGCAGCTTCGCGGCCTCCAGCTGCGGGAGCAGGTCTTCGGTGGCCGGACCGAACAGGGGCAGGTCCTCGTCGGTCAGCGGAAGTTCTTCGGCAGCGGCGCACAGGTGCGGGGCCAGCACGTAGGGGTTGTCGGGATCGAGAACCGTGGATTCCACGGGCCGGTCGAAGAGGGCCTCGGGGTGGTGGACGAGGAAGGTGTCCAAGGGGTCGTCGCGGGCGACCAGGACGGCGAGGGCGCCCTGGCCGGAGCGTCCCGCGCGGCCGGCCTGCTGCCACAGGGACGCCCGGGTCCCCGGATAGCCGGCGATCACCACCGCGTCCAGGCCGGAGATGTCCACCCCGAGTTCGAGGGCGTTCGTCGTCGCGAGGCCGAGGAGTTCACCGGAGTACAGGGCGCGTTCGAGAGCTCGGCGCTCCTCGGGGAGATAGCCGCCCCGGTAGGCTGCGACACGCCGGGCCAGCGAGCGGTCGACCTCGGCGAGGCGTTCCTGGGCGATCACCGAGATGAGCTCGGCGCCACGCCGGGAGCGCACGAAGGTGACCGAGCGGATGCCCTGCACCGTGAGGTCGGTCAGCAGGTCGGCGGCCTCGGCGGTGGCCGTACGGCGGACGGGGGCGCCCTTCTCGCCGTGCAGCTCGGTCAGCGGCGGCTCCCAGAGGGCGAACACCAGTTCACCGCGCGGGGAGGCGTCGTCGGCGACCTCGACCACCGGCAGGCCGGTGAGCCGGCGCGCGGCGACCGCGGGTTCGGCGGCGGTCGCGGACGCCAGCAGGAAGACGGGCGAGGCGCCGTAGCGGGCGCACAGGCGGCGCAGCCGTCGCAGGACCTGGGCGACGTGCGAGCCGAACACGCCGCGGTAGGTGTGGCACTCGTCGATGACGACGTACTTCAGCGCCTTCAGGAAGGAGGACCAGCGGGGATGGGACGGCAGGATGCCCCGGTGGAGCATGTCCGGGTTGGTCAGGACGTAGTTGGCGTACTGGCGGATCCACTCGCGTTCCTCGAACGGCGTGTCCCCGTCGTAGACCGCGGGACGCACCGAATGGCCCAGTGGTTGTGAAAGTTCCTTCACGGACCGGCACTGGTCCGCTGCCAGGGCCTTCGTGGGCGCGAGATACAGGGCGGTCGCCCCGCGGCCGTTCGGGGCCTGCGAGCCGTCCAGGAGCGTGGACAGGACGGGCGTGAGGTACGCCAGGGACTTCCCGGACGCCGTACCGGTGGCGACCACGACCGACTCGCCGTCCAGGGCGTGCTCGGCGGCGCGTGCCTGATGGACCCAGGGATGGTCGATGCCGGCGGCCTGTACGGCGGCGACGACCTCCGCGCGGATCCGGTCCGGCCAGACGGCATGCCGACCCGCACGCGGGGGCAAGTGCTCCGTATGAGTAATGCGCGAAGCCCGGCTCGGTCCGGACGCGAGACGGTCCAGGACCACGCCCGGCGAGGTCCCGGAGGGCGTGTCCGTCGGGGGTCGATCGGATCGGTGATTCTTGGCCATCGGCACCGAGTGTGTCACTGGAGTGACGGACAATGGGGCCAAGGCGTCGTGCACGCCTGCCGGTAAGTGATTGAATGCCATCGCGGCTGGCGAACCGTCCCGGGGGCTGAGCCGAGATGCCCCAAGGGCGACCGCTCGATAGCTAGGTGCTGGAGGATCCGTGGACCTGTCCCTGTCGACCGAGACCATGGGCGATCGCACGATCGTCAGGGTCGGTGGCGAAATCGACGTATATACCGCGCCCAAGCTGCGCGAGCAGCTGGTCGAGCTGGTGAATGACGGCAGTTTCCACCTTGTCGTCGACATGGAAGGCGTGGACTTCCTCGACTCCACCGGACTCGGCGTGCTGGTCGGCGGCCTGAAGCGTGTCCGAGCCCATGAGGGCTCCCTGCGCCTGGTCTGCAACCAGGAGCGCATTCTGAAGATTTTCCGCATCACCGGCCTCACCAAGGTGTTCCCGATCCACACCTCGGTCGAGGAAGCGGTGGCGGCGACCGACTGACCACCGCGCGTTCCCGGGCCGCGCCGCCCGGGCGGCGGAAGAGAACCACGAGGAGGGCCGGGCGTCCGGCGGCCCGGCCTCTCCACAGCACGCCCGTAGTCGCGAGGGGGATGCATGGCCACCGTCGAACTCCGCTTCAGCGCGCTGCCCGAGCACGTCAGGACCGCCCGTCTCGTGGCGGCCGCGGTGGCGCGCAGGGCCGGAGTGGACGAGGCCGTCCTCGACGAGGTCCGGCTCGCCGTCGGTGAGGCGTGCACCCGGGCCGTGGGACTGCACCAGCACGGCGGCATCTCGGCGCCCGTGAAGGTGCTGCTGATCGAGGAGGAGAAGCAGTTCTCCATCGAGGTCGGCGACGAGGCGCCCCACGCGGTCCCCGGCGATCGCGGCTCCGGTGACGGATCCGGCGACACCGACGGGGAGACCGAGGAGGACGAGATGGGCCTCGCGGTCATCAGCGGTCTCGTCGACGACGTCGAGGTCAGCGCGGGGCAGCACGGCGGGTCGATCCGCATGAGGTGGCCCACCGTGCCGCCGGCCACCCTCCTCGCCTGACCGGTTCACCCGGACGGCGACCGATTTCGACGAAGGGCCCCCTGGTGGGGCCCTTCGTCATGTGCGGGTGCCGACGCCCGCCCTTACAGTGGTCTCGAGCGGTTGATCGCGTGAATTCCTTCACGATCGACCCGTGTCCTGAAAAAGCGATCACGTGAATGCCTCAGAGGCATTACCGATTTCGGGCAACTGGCCGCCCGGCGATCATTGGACAGAGTGCGTGCAGGCCATTTACATTTCACGCGCTCTGTTTTGATCAGGTTCCGGTACCTACAATCCCGTCCACATCTTGAGCTCAGCCCAAGCGTCAAGGAGGACGAATGGCGGGGCTTTCCATCTCACACGAGTCGGGCCAACCCACATCCCTCGCAGCCGCCGTGCTGACCGACGACAACCGCCTGCTCGTGGTGGTCATCGGGGTCGTCGCGCTGGCGGCGCTCGTGGTCGCGGGAGTCCTGGTACGCCAGGTACTCGCGGCCGGCGAGGGCACCGACAGCATGAAGAAGATCGCGGCAGCGGTCCAGGAGGGCGCGAACGCCTATCTGGCCCGTCAGTTGCGCACGCTCGGCGTATTCGCCGTCGTCGTGTTCTTCCTGCTCATGCTGCTGCCCGCGGACGACTGGAATCAGCGTGCCGGACGGTCGGTGTTCTTCTTGATCGGAGCGGCGTTCTCGGCGGCCACCGGATATATCGGTATGTGGCTCGCCGTACGCACCAATGTGCGCGTCGCCGCAGCGGCACGCGAAGCCACTCCGGCCGAGGGCGAGCCGGAAAAGGATCTCACCGCCGTCTCGCACAAAGCGATGAAGATCGCTTTTCGTACGGGCGGCGTCGTCGGCATGTTCACCGTGAGCCTCGGCCTGCTCGGCGCCTCCTGCGTGGTGCTGGTGTACGCGGCGGACGCGCCGAAGGTGCTCGAGGGGTTCGGCCTCGGGGCCGCGCTGATCGCGATGTTCATGCGGGTCGGCGGCGGCATCTTCACCAAGGCCGCCGACGTCGGCGCCGACCTGGTCGGCAAGGTCGAGCAGGGCATTCCGGAGGACGATCCGCGCAATGCCGCGACCATCGCCGACAACGTGGGCGACAACGTCGGCGACTGCGCGGGCATGGCGGCCGACCTCTTCGAGTCGTATGCCGTGACCCTGGTGGCCGCGCTGATCCTGGGCTCGGCGGCGTTCGGCGACGCGGGTCTGGCGTTCCCGCTCCTGGTGCCGGCGATCGGTGTCCTCACCGCCATGATCGGCATCTTCGCCGTGGCGCCGAGGCGCGCCGACCGCAGCGGCATGAGTGCGATCAACCGCGGGTTCTTCATCTCCGCGGTGATCTCGGTCGTCCTCGTCGCGATCGCCGTGTTCGTCTATCTGCCGTCGTCGTACGCGGACCTCGACGGCGTCACCGACGCGGCGATCCAGGACAAGGGCGGCGACCCGCGGATCCTCGCCCTCGTCGCGGTGGCCATCGGCATCGTGCTGGCCGCCCTCATCCAGCAGCTCACCGGCTACTTCACCGAGACCACCCGGCGTCCCGTGCGGGACATCGGCAAGACCTCGCTCACCGGCCCGGCCACCGTCGTCCTGTCCGGCATCTCCATCGGCCTCGAATCGGCTGTCTACACCGCGCTGTTGATCGGTCTGGGCGTCTACGGGGCGTTCCTGCTCGGCGGTACGTCGATCATGCTGGCGCTGTTCGCGGTGGCGCTGGCCGGCACCGGCCTGCTCACCACGGTCGGTGTGATCGTCGCCATGGACACCTTCGGCCCGGTCTCCGACAACGCGCAGGGCATCGCCGAGATGTCCGGCGACGTCGAGGGCGCGGGCGCCCAGGTGCTCACCAACCTGGACGCCGTCGGCAACACCACCAAGGCCATCACCAAGGGCATCGCCATCGCCACGGCCGTACTCGCGGCGGCGGCGCTGTTCGGCTCGTACCGGGACGCCATCACCACCGGCGCGAGAGACGTGGGCGAGCGGCTCAGCGGTGAGGGTGCGCCGATGAGCCTCATGATGGACATCTCCCAGCCCAACAACCTCGTCGGCCTGATCGCGGGCGCCGCGGTCGTCTTCCTCTTCTCGGGGCTGGCGATCAACGCGGTGTCCCGGTCGGCGGGTTCGGTGGTCTACGAGGTGCGGCGGCAGTTCCGCGAGAAGCCCGGGATCATGGACTACAGCGAGAAACCGGAGTACGGCAAGGTCGTCGACATCTGCACCAAGGACGCCCTGCGCGAACTCGCCACGCCCGGGCTGCTCGCCGTGATGGCGCCCATCTTCATCGGGTTCACCCTCGGCGTGGGCGCCCTGGGCGCCTTCCTCGCCGGCGCGATCGGCGCGGGCACGCTGATGGCGGTGTTCCTCGCCAACTCCGGTGGTGCGTGGGACAACGCGAAGAAGCTCGTCGAGGACGGCCACCACGGCGGCAAGGGCAGCGAGGCGCATGCGGCGACCGTGATCGGGGACACCGTCGGCGACCCCTTCAAGGACACCGCGGGGCCCGCGATCAACCCTCTGCTGAAGGTGATGAACCTGGTGGCGCTGCTCATCGCGCCCGCGGTCATCAAGTTCTCCTACGGCGTGGACAAGAGCGTCGGGATGAGGGTGCTCATCGCGGTGCTGTCGCTGGCCGTCATCGTCGGCGCGGTGTACGTGTCCAAGCGACGCGGTATCGCCGTGGACGACGAGGACAACTCCGAGCCGAAGCCCAAGTCGCCCGATGCGGCGGTGGTTTCCTAGAGGGCGGACGGCGAACACCGGGTCAAGGTGCGGGCGTGCGGCGCGTATTGACGTGCCGCACGCCCGTACTGTGGTCCCGGCGCCATTGCCGTGAGCCTTCTCTCGCTTGGTGCAAATGGCTTCAAAAAGTGTCTTAACGGACGTTCGACGGGTGGCTGTAGTCCATCCGGCGTGTATCTTCCGGGGCCGAAGGCCATGGAAGGGACCAATCCGGTGAACAAGAAGCTCGCGGCCGCACTGTCCGGCGGTGCGGTACTGGTACTGGCGCTGACGGGATGCGGCGGCGACGACAGCAACGAGAAGCTCGACGCCTGGGCGAAGCAGGTCTGCGACTCGGTCCAGCCGCAGGCGGCGAAGATCAGATCGGCCAACGCCGCGATCCAGAAGGAGACCTCGGACAACAGCACGCCGGAAGAGGTCCAGAAGGCCGACTCCAAGGCGTTCCAGGACATGTCCGACGCCTACAAGGCGATCGGTGCCGCCGTGAGCAAGGCCGGTCCGCCGGACGTCGAGGACGGCGAGAAGAAGCAGACGGACGCGGTCAAGGAGCTCAACAGCATCTCCTCCTCGTACGCCTCGCTGAAGAAGCAGGTCGACGGCCTCGACACCGACGACCAGGCGGAGTTCGCCGACGGCCTGAAGGACATCGCCGCCGAGCTGGACGAGCTGAGCAAGAGCGGCAACGACGCCCTCAGCGCACTGGAGGAGGGCGAGGTCGGCGAGGCGATGTCCCGTCAGGAGAGCTGCCAGACCGCGACGGCGTCGGCGGGTGCCACCAAGAGCTGACGCCGCGCCGCCGGCCGCGGTGCCCCGGCCGCCGCTGCCGCGGGGCGCGCCGGGCAGGGGCGGCAGCCACAATGGAGGGCGTGAGTGACGCCAGCCTGCCGCCCCTGCCCTCGTCCGACCGTCCCGAAGCCGCCGCGCGGCTGCGGGACGCACTGCTCGAAGCCAACTTCACCGCCGACGGACTGCTCGAACTGCTCGGCGCCCCCGCGTACGCGGCACTGGCCCGCAGCGAGACCGTGCCCGCCCTCCGCGCCACGCGCGGGGACACCCCGCTGGAGACGCTCGTCCGGCTGTTCCTGCTCCAGCAGCCGGTGCCGCGCGCTCGCGTGGCGGACGTGCTGCCCGTCGGCCTCTGCGTCGAGACCGGGTGGTTGACCCCGGCCGGCGCGGACGACCTCGGCGCGACCGTGGACGTACGGCCGTACGGCGGGCCGTCCGGCGAGGACTGGTTCATCGTGTCCGACCTCGGGTGCGCGGTCGGCGGAGCGGGAGGCATCGGCAGCCGGGACGAGGGCGTGGTGCTCGGCGTCGGCGGGGCCTCGACGACCCTGGCCGGCATCACCGTCCGTACGTCCGTGACGTCCGCGCTCGACGTCGGTACGGGCTCCGGCATCCAGGCGCTGCACGCCGCCCGCCACGCCACCCGGGTGACGGCCACGGACGTCAACCCGCGCGCGCTGCACATCACCGCCCTCACCCTCGCCCTCTCCGGGGCGCCGGCCGCCGACCTGCGCGAGGGGTCGCTGTTCACACCGGTCGGTCACGACGAGACGTACGACCTGATCGTGTCCAACCCGCCCTTCGTGATCTCGCCGGGAGCCCGGCTGACCTACCGCGACGGCGGGATGGGCGGGGACGATCTGTGCCGCACGATCGTTCAGGAGGCGGGGGAACGGCTGAACGAGGGCGGGTTCGCGCAGTTCCTCGCCAACTGGCAGCACGTCGAGGGGGAGGACTGGCAGGACAGGCTCAGGTCGTGGGTGCCCCGCGGGTGCGACGCCTGGATCGTGCAGCGCGAGGTGCAGGACGTCACCCAGTACGCCGAGCTGTGGCTGCGGGACGCGGGCGACCACCGCGGCGACCCGGCCGAGTACCAGGCACGGTACGACAGGTGGCTGGACGAGTTCGAGGCGCGCGAGGTGAAGGCGGTCGGCTTCGGCTGGATCACCCTGCGCAAGTCGGGCCACGCCGTGCCCTCGGTCACGGTGGAGGAGTGGCCGCACCCGGTCGAGCAGCCGCTCGGCGAGACGGTCCGGGCGCACTTCGACCGGCTCGACTATCTGCGGGCGCACGACGACGCGGCGCTCCTCGAGGCGCGCTTCGAGCTGGCCGCCGAGGTCGTGCAGGAGCAGGTCGGGCTGCCCGGCGCCGAGGACCCGGAGCATGTCGTGCTGCGGCAGAACCGCGGCATGCGCCGGGCCACCAAGGTGGACACGATCGGCGCGGGTTTCGCCGGAGTGTGCGACGGCACCATGAGCGCGGGCCGGATCCTGGACGCCATCGCCCAGCTCCTCGGTGAGGACCCCGTGCTGCTGCGCGACCGTACGCCGGCGCAGATCCGGCTGCTGGTGGAGCAGGGCTTCCTGGAGCCGGCCCGCTGAGTGGGGACGCGGTCCCCGCAGCCCCCTGGGTCACACCGCTGTCAGGAGTCGCTCCTTTCACGCCGGTACCGGTCGCTGCCGCGCTCCGTTCACATCGGTCCGGAATTTACTTCGACGGCTTCCCCCGACCGGTTCCGGCCGAGTTGCTCCGCCCCGTAGCACTCACGTTCACCTCCGGTTCGCCCGGGCGCCGCCCGGGCGTGGCAGCGTCTCGGCCGGGCCGGTGTCACAGGACGGGAAAGAAGGGCGCGGGGGACCATGGAGAGCGGACCGGCGATCTTCGCGGGAGTGGTGTTCTGCCTGTTCGGGGCCGCATTGCTGGCCTGGACCGTGACCCGCGCGCGGCAGCACCGCCCGGTCGCCCACGGTGTGAGCCCCGTCGCATCCGCCACCGTCGCCGGGTTCGTCGCGGTGACCGCCCTGACCCTCGGCGCATGGTGCTTCGGCCGCCTCTGAAGAGGGAGGAGCCGGGGCCGCCCGCAGTAACCGATAGGTCGCGCTCCGCATAAGGGCGGGCGGAGTCTGGACACTCCGGGCGGCAGGAACGGTGGTAGTCGGGTTACCGTTCGAGTGGCCGTTGCGGGCTTTTCCCGTTTGACACGGGGGCGGGATGTACCGTCACACTCCGCAGCGTCACCATGACCCGACCCCGGGGAGAGCGCCTGGGGAGGCCCCAGCGTCGACCGGAGAGAAGAGCGAAGTTGTCCCCGACCAGCGAGACCGCGAACGGCGGCCGCCGACTCGTCATCGTCGAGTCGCCTGCCAAGGCGAAGACGATCAAGGGTTATCTCGGCCCTGGCTACATCGTCGAGGCGAGCGTCGGGCACATTCGCGACCTTCCCAACGGCGCCGCGGAGGTACCGGAGAAGTACACCGGCGAGGTGCGCCGGCTCGGTGTGGACGTCGACCATGACTTCCAGCCGATCTATGTGGTCAACGCGGACAAGCGGGCCCAGGTCAAGAAGCTCAAGGACCTGCTGAAGGAGTCCGACGAACTCTTCCTCGCCACCGATGAGGACCGCGAGGGCGAGGCCATCGCCTGGCACCTGCAGGAAGTGCTCAAGCCGAAGATCCCGGTCAAGCGGATGGTCTTCCACGAGATCACCAAGGACGCGATCCGCGCGGCCGTGGCCAACCCGCGCGAGCTCAACCAGAAGCTGGTCGACGCCCAGGAGACCCGCCGCATCCTCGACCGTCTCTACGGCTACGAGGTCTCACCGGTCCTGTGGAAGAAGGTCATGCCCCGGCTGTCCGCCGGCCGCGTGCAGTCCGTCGCCACCCGGCTCGTGGTGGAGCGGGAACGCGAGCGCATGGCGTTCCGCTCGGCCGAGTACTGGGACCTGACGGGCACCTTTGCGACCGGCCGCGCGGGTGACGCGTCCGACCCGTCGTCGCTGGTCGCCCGCCTGCAGTCGGTCGACGGACGGCGGGTCGCGCAGGGCCGTGACTTCGACTCCCTGGGACAGCTGAAGAGCGCGAACACCCTCCACCTCGACGAGGCGAACGCCCGCGCACTGGCGGCCGCCCTGGAGAACACGCGGTTCGCCGTGCGCTCCGTCGAGTCCAAGCCGTACCGCCGCTCGCCGTACGCCCCGTTCCGTACGACGACGCTGCAGCAGGAGGCGAGCCGCAAGCTCGGCTTCGGCGCGAAGGCCACCATGCAGATCGCGCAGAAGCTGTACGAGAACGGCTACATCACCTACATGCGTACGGACTCGACGACCCTGAGCGAGACGGCGGTCGCCGCCGCCCGCGCGCAGGTCACGCAGCTGTACGGCGCCGACTACCTGCCCCCGCAGCCGCGCACCTACGCGGGCAAGGTCAAGAACGCGCAGGAGGCGCACGAGGCGATCCGCCCCTCGGGCGACCGCTTCCGCACGCCCGCCGAGACCGGGCTGACCGGCGACCAGTTCAAGCTGTACGAGCTGATCTGGAAGCGGACCGTCGCTTCGCAGATGAAGGACGCCACCGGTAACTCCGTCACCGTGAAGATCGGTGGCACGGCGGCCGACGGCCGGGACGCCGAGTTCAGCGCGTCCGGCAAGACGATCACCTTCCACGGCTTCCTGAAGGCCTACGTCGAGGGCGCCGACGACCCGAACGCCGAGCTCGACGACCGCGAACGCCGGCTGCCCCAGGTGAACGAGGGCGACGCTCTCACCGCCGAGGAGATCACGGTCGACGGGCACGCCACCAAGCCTCCGGCCCGCTACACCGAGGCGTCGCTGGTCAAGGAGCTGGAAGAGCGGGAGATCGGCCGCCCGTCGACGTACGCGTCGATCATCGGAACGATCCTCGACCGCGGCTACGTGTTCAAGAAGGGCACGGCCCTGGTGCCGTCCTTCCTGTCGTTCGCCGTGGTCAACCTGCTGGAGAAGCACTTCGGCCGGCTCGTCGACTACGACTTCACCGCGCGCATGGAGGACGACCTCGACCGCATCGCGCGCGGCGAGGCGCGGGCCGTGCCGTGGCTGAAGCGGTTCTACTTCGGCGAGGGAACCAGCAACGGCGACGCGGCCGAGGCGGGCAACGGCGACGGGGACCACCTCGGCGGGCTCAAGGAACTGGTGACCGACCTGGGCGCCATCGACGCGCGCGAGGTCTCCTCGTTCCCGGTGGGCAACGGCATCGTGCTGCGGGTCGGGCGCTACGGCCCCTACATCGAGCGCGGCGAGAAGGACACCGAACAGCACCAGCGTGCCGACATCCCGGAGGACCTGGCGCCCGACGAGCTGACCGTCGAGCTCGCCGAGGAACTGCTCGCCAAGCCGAGCGGCGACTTCGAGCTGGGCACCGACCCGGCGACCGGTCACCCGATCGTCGCGAAGGACGGCCGCTACGGCCCGTACGTGACGGAGGTCCTCCCCGAGGGCACCCCGAAGACGGGCAAGAACGCGGTCAAGCCGCGCACCGCCTCCCTGTTCAAGTCGATGTCCCTGGACACGGTGACCCTCGACGACGCGCTGAAGCTGATGTCGCTGCCGCGCGTGGTCGGCACGGACGCCGAGGGCCAGGAGATCACCGCGCAGAACGGCCGCTACGGCCCGTATCTGAAGAAGGGCACCGACTCGCGGTCGCTGCAGTCCGAGGAGCAGCTCTTCACGATCACGCTGGAGGAGGCGCTGGCGATCTACGCCCAGCCCAAGCAGCGTGGCCGGGCGGCGGCCAAGCCGCCGCTGAAGGAACTGGGCACCGACCCGGTCAGCGAGAAGCCGGTCGTGGTGAAGGACGGCCGCTTCGGCCCGTACGTCACCGACGGAGAGACCAACGCCACCCTGCGCTCCGGCGACAGTGTCGAGACGATCACGCCGGAGCGCGGGTTCGAGCTGCTCGCCGAGAAGCGGGCGAAGGGCCCCGCCAAGAAGACCGCGAAGAAGGCCACCAAGAAGACGGCGGCCAAGAAGGCGCCGGCGAAGAAGACCGCGGCGGCCAAGACCGCGGCGAAGAAGACCACGGCCGCGAAGAAGACGACGGCGAAGAAGACCGCCGCCAAGAAGGCGACCGCCTCGAACGGCGCCGAGGACTGACCCCCTCCCCGTGACGCCGGGCGGTCTTCGCCCGGCGTTCGGAATGCGAACGCCCCGGCAACACTTTGGTGTCGGGGCGTGTGCATGTCAGGCGCGTCGCGCCGGGCTGTCGGCGCGGGCCGATAGGCTGAACGCATGACGCGAGCCGAGCAGCCAACGGCCCCTCAACCGGCCCCTGACGACACCCTTGTCGCGGACTCCCGCGAGCGTGCCGTCCGCGCCCTGCTGCGCCGGCCGCAGCTGAAACGGCTGTGGAGCGCACAGCTCGTGGGCGGGGTCGGCGACGTCCTCGCCCTCTTGGTGCTGATCCTCCTCGCCCTTCAGGCGGCCGTCGTCGAAGGCGCGTTCGGCGGAGGCTACCGGGGCGCGGCGTTCGCAGTGGCGACCGTTTTCGGAGTGCGCATCCTGGCGACGCTGCTGTTCGGCGCCGTTCTCCTCGGGCCGCTCACGTCGCTCACCTCGCAGGACGGGCCGCTGGACCGCCGCTGGACCATGGTCGGCGCCGACGGGCTACGCGCCGCGCTGCTCATCGTCGCGCCGCTGTGGATCGACTGGACGCCCGAGAACGCACTGGCCGTTCTCCTCGTCACCGCCTTCGTGGCCGGTGTCGCCGAGCGCTTCTGGACGGTGTGCCGGGAGAGCGCCGCGCCCGCGCTGCTGCCCGCCCCGCCGCCCGAGGGCGCGACCGTGCGGCCGCTGCCCGACCACATGGACACGCTGCGCCGCCTGTCGCTGCGCACGAGCTTCGTGGCGATACCGCTCGCGGCCGCCACGCTCGTCGTCGCGGCCCTGCTGAACAACCTGCTGGGCACCGGCATCGCGTGGTTCGGCGAGCACCAGGCCGCACTGGCCTCCTATGTCGCGGCCGGACTCTTCGCCGCGTCCCTGTCCGTCGTCACCTTCCTGGAACTGCCCGACACCCGCACCCCCCGCGCGCGCTCGCCGCTGGAGGGCCTGCGCCGCCCCAAGAACGCCACCGGTCCCGACAAGGGCCGCACGGGGGCGCTGCCGCTGCTGGTGCTGGCCTCCGCGTCCGTAGCCGCCGCCGTGTCGGCCGCCGTCGCCGTGTCGGTGCTGCACGCCAAGGACCTCGGCGGCGGCCCCGTGCTCTACGGTCTGCTGGTGGGCGCGCTGACCGGCGGTGTCGTCATCGGCATCCGTACGGCACCCGCCCTGCTGCCGGCCCTGTCGCGGCGCCGGCTGCTCGCGCTCGCCCTCGCCTTCACCGGAGTCGCGCTGCTGGGCGCCGGGCTCGTGCCGGACGTCACCAGCGTGCTGCTGATCATGGCGCTGGCCGGCATCGGCGCGGGGATGGCCGCCAATACCGGCCACACGCTGCTCGACCAGGAGACGGAGGATCAGCGCCGGGTCCGGACGACCGAGCATCTGCACGCGGTCGTACGCGTCCTGGTGGCGCTCGGCGCGGTCGTCGCCCCCCTCGTCGCCGCGGCCATCGGCCCCCACCGGCTGGAGAACGGCCGGTTCGTCTTCGCGCACGGCGGTGCCGCGTTCACACTGATGCTGGTCGGCGCCCTGCTGCTGCCGGTGGCCGCGCTGGTGCTGGCCAAGGTCGACGACCGCTCCGGGGTGCCGCTGCGTCAGGATCTGCGCGACGCGCTGCTCGGCGGTGACGACCCCGCCCAGGCGCCCGCCGGTGCCGGCTTCTTCATCGCCCTGGAGGGCGGCGACGGTGCCGGCAAGTCCACCCAGGCAGAGGCGCTCGCCGAGTGGATCAGGGCCAAGGGCCACGAAGTCGTCCTCACCCGCGAGCCCGGCGCGACCCCGGTCGGCAAGCGGCTGCGGTCCATCCTGCTGGACGTCTCCAGCGCCGGTCTCTCGCACCGCGCGGAGGCACTGCTGTACGCGGCGGACCGCGCGGAGCACATCGACACCGTCGTACGGCCCGCCCTGGAGCGCGGCGCGGTCGTCATCTCCGACCGGTACATCGACTCCTCCGTCGCCTACCAGGGCGCGGGGCGCGACCTGTCGCCGACCGAGATCGCCCGCATCAACCGCTGGGCGACCAACGGACTCGTCCCGAACCTGACGGTGCTGCTGGACGTCGCCCCGGAGACCGCGCGGGAACGCTTCACGGAAGCGCCGGACCGGCTGGAGTCCGAGCCCGCAGAGTTCCACGCGCGCGTGCGTGCCGGTTTCCTCACCCTGGCCGCCGCCGACCCCGGCCGCTACCTGGTCGTCGACGCCGGTCAGGAGCCGGAGTCGGTCACCACGGTGATCCGGCACCGGCTCGACCAGGTGCTGCCGCTGTCCGAGGCCGAGATCGAGGCCCGCGAGGAAGCGCGCCGCAAGGCCGAGGAGGAGGCCCGCCGGAAGGCGGAGGAGGAAGCGGCCCGCAAGGCCGAGGAGGAGCGTCTGGAGCGCGAGCGCCAGGAGCAGCTGGCGCGGCTGCGCGCCGAGGAGGAGGAGCGCAAGCGGCGCGAGCTGGAGGAGGCGCAGCGGCGCGAGGCCGAGCGGCAGGCGGAGGAGGCCCGGCAGCGCGCCGAGGAAGCGCGCCGGCGTGCCGAGGAGGAGCGTCAGCGGCTGCTCGCCGAGGAGAAGGCGCGGGCCGAGGAGGAGGCCCGCCGCAGGGCGGAGGAGGAGCGCCGCCGCAAGCAGGCCGAGGAGGAGGAGCGGCTGCGCGCCGAGGCCGAGGCCCTGCGCCTGGAGAAGCAGCGCAGGGCCGAGGAGGCGCTGCTGCGGGCGGAGGAGGCCCGGCGGATGGCCGAACAGGCGGCGGCCGCGGCCGAGGCGGGACCGCCGAAGGCGCCGCGCGGCCCCGACGCCGCACGGCCCCCCGCCCCGGGGACCTCCACCCCTGAGACCTCCGGGCCGGGTGCAGTGGACGCGGCGACCGTGCCGACGCCGGTGGTGACGCAGACGAACGCGTCGGGCGGACCCGTGGACGAGACGGCCGTGCTGCCGCGGGTTCCGGACGAGGACGCCGGACAGCGGTCCGGACGGTCCGGTCCCGGGGCGTCCGACGCCGAGGTGACGACCGAGCTGCCCAAGCCGCAGGTTCCGCCGGGCGCGGCCGACGATACGGCCGTGCTTCCGCCCGTGCCGCCGGGCGCGGCCGACGAGACCGCGGTGCTGCCCCCCGTGCGCGCTGACGGGCCCGGTGATTCCGACGGCCGCGAGGACCGTACGCGCGAACTGCCGCAGGTCGGATCCGAGCCGGCGCCGCGCCGACGCCGGAAGCGTTCCGACTGGGCCGAGGAGACCCCCCTGGACGACCTGCCGACGCTGGCCGACGAACTGCTGGGCCCGCACGACGAGGAGCACGGCGACGACGACGGCGGCAGTCGGGGAGGCGGCCGGGGACGCAGGCGCTAGGACGGGCCCGGCGCGGCCGCGTACGCGGGCGGCGCCGTGCCGGGTGCCTGTCGCCGCTTTGTCGGTGCTTGTCAGTGCCCACCCGCACAATGGATCCCGTACGGCAGACGTGACGGACGCGAGGGAAGGGAGGGACGCCCATGACCGTGTGGGACGACCTCGTCGGGCAGGAACGGGTGAGCGACCAGCTCGCCGCCGCCGCCCGGGACGCCGACGCGCTCGTCACCGCCGGGACGACCGGCGCGCCCCCGCCCGAGGCGTCGAAGATGACGCACGCCTGGCTGTTCACCGGACCGCCCGGCGCGGGACGCACCCAGGCCGCGCGCGCCTTCGCCGCCGCCCTCCAGTGCGTCAGCCCCGACCGCGCGCTCGGCGGAGCCCCCGGCTGCGGCTTCTGCGACGGCTGCCACACCGCGCTGGTCGGCACCCACGCCGACGTGAGCTCGATCGCCGCCGTCGGCGCGCAGATCCTCGTGGACGACATGCGCGACACCGTCCGCAAGTCGTTCACCGCCCCGGCGAACGGCCGCTGGCAGGTGATCCTCGTGGAGGACGCCGAGCGGCTGAACGAGAAGTCCGCCAACGCCGTCCTCAAGGCCGTCGAGGAGCCCGCCCCCCGTACCGTCTGGCTGCTGTGCGCCCCCTCCATCGAGGACGTCCTGCCGACCATCCGCTCCCGCTGCCGCCACCTCAACCTGAGCACGCCGTCGGTGGCCGCCGTCGCCGACATGCTCGTACGGCGTGAGGGCATCGAGCCGGACGTCGCCGCCGCCGTCGCCCGCGCCACCCAGGGCCACGTCGACCGGGCCCGCCGCCTGGCCACCGACCCCGCGGCCCGCGCCCGCAGGGCCGCGGTGCTGAAACTGCCCCTACGGGTCGAGGACATCGGCGGCGCGCTCAAGGCCGCCCAGGAACTCGTCGACGCCGCCGCCGAGGACGCCAAGCAGCTCGCCGAGGAGACGGACGGCAAGGAGACCGAGGAGCTGAAGGCGGCACTCGGCGCGGCCCAGGGCGGACGCCTGCCGCGCGGCACGGCGGGCGTGGTCAAGGACCTCGAAGACATGCAGAAGCGCCGCAGAACCCGCACCCAGCGCGACAGCCTCGACGTCGCGCTGACGGACCTGACCAGCTTCTACCGCGACGTCCTCGCCCTCCAGCTCGGCTCGCGCATCGCCCTCGCCAACACGGACGCCGAGGACGCGCTGGAGCGTTTGGCCCGCGGCAGCACCCCGGAGTCCACGCTGCGCCGCATCGAGGCGATCGCGGCGTGCGGCGAGGCCCTGGACCGCAATGTCGCCCCGTTGCTCGCGGTGGAGGCGATGACCATGGCGCTCAGATCGGGCTGACGCACCCCCTGACGCACACCCCGCACCCCCTGACCCACACCGTTGCGGCCGCTTGACGCCGTAGCCCGTACGAGGCACGGTGTGCGCGAAGAGCTTCTATTCCGTTGCGCACAGTTACGATCGCCGTATGTACTCAAGGCGCACCCCTCGCGGGACCCGTACCGGAGCCACCCTGCTCGCCGCCGTCGCCCTGCTCGTCGCGGGCTGCTCCTCCGGCAGCTCGACGAGCACGGCGAGCTCGGCGGCGGAGGAGGCGGCAGCGGTGGCCCTCGCCCCCCTGCCCCGCTCCACCCCCGCGGCGCTCACGCGGTACTACGAGCAGAAGCCGGCCTGGCGCGACTGCGGCGTCCCCGGATTCCAGTGCGCCACGCTGAAAGCCCCGCTCGACTACGCCGAGCCGTCCGCCGGTGACGTCCGCCTCGCCGTCGCCCGCAAGAAGGCCACGGGCCCGGGGAAGCGTCTGGGCTCACTCCTGGTCAACCCCGGCGGCCCGGGCGGCTCCGCGATCGGCTACCTCCAGGCGTATGCCGGGATCGGCTACCCGGCCGACGTGCGTGCCCGCTACGACATGGTCGCCGTCGACCCGCGCGGCGTCGCCCGCAGCGAACCCGTCGAGTGCCTGGACGGGCCCGAGATGGACGCGTACACGCGGACGGACGTCACGCCGGACGACGCGAAGGAGACCGACGCGCTGGTCGCGGCGTACAAGAAGTTCGCCGAGGGCTGCGGGGCGGACGCGCCGAAGCTGCTGCGCCATGTGTCGACCGTCGAGGCGGCCCGGGACATGGACATCGTGCGAGCGGCGCTGGGCGACGAGAAGCTCCACTACGTGGGCGCCTCGTACGGCACCTTCCTGGGGGCCACCTACGCCGGACTGTTCCCGGACCGCGCGGGCCGTCTCGTCCTGGACGGCGCGATGGACCCCTCGCTGCCCGCACGACGGCTCAACCTCGAGCAGACGGAGGGCTTCGACACGGCGTTCACCGCCTTCGCGAAGGACTGCGTCCGGCAGAGCGACTGCCCCCTCGGCGACGCGGACACCACTTCCGAGCAGGCCGGCAAGAACCTCAAGGCGTTCTTCGACGACCTCGACGCCCGCCCGATCCCCACCGGCGACGCCGACGGCCGCCGGCTCACGGAGTCCCTCGCCACGATGGGCGTGATCGCCGCCATGTACGACGAGGCCGCCTGGCAGCAGCTGCGCGAGTCCCTGACGGCGGCCATGCGGGAGAACGACGGCGCCGGGCTCCTCGTCCTCTCCGACAGCTACTTCGAACGGGACGCCGAGGGCGAGTACACCAACCTGATGTTCGCCAACGCGGCCGTGAACTGCCTGGACCTCCCGCCCGCCTTCGCGTCCCCGGACGAGGTACGACAGGCCCTTCCCGACTTCGAGGAGGCGTCCCCCGTCTTCGGCGAGGGCCTCGCGTGGGCCTCCCTGAACTGCGCGTACTGGCCGGTGGAGGCCACGGGAGAGGCTCGTCGCATCGAGGCGAAGGGCGCGGCCCCGATCGTCGTCGTCGGCACCACACGGGACCCGGCGACCCCGTACCGCTGGGCCGAGGCCCTGGCCGGCCAGCTCTCCTCGGCCCGTCTCCTCACCTACGACGGCGACGGCCACACCGCCTACGGCCGGGGCAGCGCCTGCATCGACTCCGCGATCAACACCTACCTGCTCGCCGGCACCCCGCCGAAGGACGGAAAGCGCTGCTCATAGCGGTGCCACGGGCCCCGGAACCACCCACCGGGGCCCGCGCCCGGGGCCGGTACGAAGCACCCTCGGAAACTGTGTAGACTTACCGACGTCGCTGATCGCACCATGGTGCACACAGCACGCCGCCTTAGCTCAGATGGCCAGAGCAACGCACTCGTAATGCGTAGGTCTCGGGTTCGAATCCCGAAGGCGGCTCTCGATGGAAACCCAGGTCGCACCACCACTGACCTGGGTTTTTCCGTGCCCGTCGCTGCTGAGGTCTGGCGAAGATCTCCGGAGTCGTCGGTACCCCTGGTAGCAGCTCACGCTCCCACGAAGACGAAACCGGCCCAGTGCACGGGGTGGGCGAAACGCTTATGGTCCGGCTCGAGCCGGATGAGGGTGCGCCGCAGGCCGCGCGCAGCCGCGGGCGGCAGACCGTTGGGTGCTCCCGGCGCGAAGTAGCTGGCCTTCTCCTCGTTGGTGGTGTCACGGAGCCAGCGCTGGGCCGCGTGGAGCGCCGAGTCCGGTGTGCGGCCATGGGCCTTCCACTCGGCGTAGAAGCGGAGCATGAGGAGGCAGGTCGACAGATCGGGGACTTGCCATTGGGAGGCGATCACGCCTGCCACTCCGGCTTCGAGCAGGCTGCTCGCCAGGCTGACGACCTCGTTGGGCACGTTCAGTCCGATCACGCCCGTCTCGCATGCCGAGAGGACAGCCAGGCGGACGGGATTCTCCTCGCTGAGCCGGGCCTTGAGTATGTCCCTGAGCTCCAGAGGTGTGTTTCCGGCAAGGGTCAGCGAACTGTTGAGCGGGTTGAACAGGTCTGCTCTGCCATGGCAGGCGAAATGAATCACATCGTGATCCTTGAGCAGAGGAAGAACCGCGTCCGGAACCGCCTGTTCTCCGGCCAGGACGACACCGTCGGCAAAGTAGGCGCGGATTCCGGCTACTTCAACGGCCGCTTGGGGCAGGGGCGCGGCCGATACGGGCCGAGGATCCTGGACGGCGAGCACACTGGTCTGCCCGGCGCGCTTGGCGCGGGCGACGGCGGTGGCGAGGACGCGGGCGTTCGGGACGGTGCGGATCGGCATGTCGTCGATCACGTAGCAACGCCCCCCTGGCCGGCCCGGCGCGGGGGTCCATGCGGCGTTCAACGGCAGTAGTTCGAGATAGCCACTCCGAATGAGCGTCACGGGCCCCTTGCCCATTGCCGCCGTGAGGGGGCCGAGGACTGCATCCCACAGCTCTCGCGCGACGGTCTCGAGCCGGGCCCACCAGTTGAGCGTTCCGTCCTGGATCAGCGCTACCAGCCAGCCAGTGACCTGCTCCGTCGTCAACACTGGTAGATCCAGGTGCCGGACATCGCCCTTGTCGACGATGAGAGCCGCCCCGCCGTACTCGGTCGCGATGAGATACACCAGGCGATCGGGCGCGCTGGCGACCACATCGGCGAAGTTCGGCGACCTGAAGAACTCGGCCCGCCCGGTAGTGGACCTGATCTCATCGACAAGATCCTCGAGGTTCGAACGGGCGGCCCTGACTGCGGCGTCGTGCTCGGCGAAGTCCACGACGTGGGCGCCGCCGAGCAGGTCACGCTCCAGATTGTCGCCTGCGGTGGCCAGCCAGCGAGCTGCTGCGGCCTCGAAGCGTTCGGCCAGATCGTGCTGACCATGCTTGCTCAACCATCCGACGTCCGCGGAACCGAGCTGGAGAACTGCACTGAGGGAAACGGCCCGAGCCATCTCCACCGCCATGACTGCGGCTTCGCAGTCTCCGGACCGGGTGAGGGCGTAGGCGGCGAACGCCCCGAAGTCCGGGTTCTGCCCGATCACACGATTGCACAGCCCGCGGCTCACCTGAAGACGCGCCAGCTCGCCCAGCACTTCGGTCGCCGCACGGGATGCCTCTGCCGCTTCCCCCCAGGCTCCACGCTCAGCGGCCCAGTGTGCCCACTTCACGCTCGCGGCACACTTCACCCGCAGGTCAGTCACCTCGGCCCCCGTGCAGACCTTCCGGAAGATGGCCGTGGCCTCGGCCCCGGCTGCCGTGTCTCCATGATGTGCGTGGCGCGTGCTCAGTGCCGAGCCGAGTTGGAGGGCCGTGTGCTTCTCCATCAACGTCCCCGCCCGGGTCGCTCGCACCGCCTTTCGGGCCAGTTCGACGGCTTCGCCCAGGTCTGCTGGTTCGTCGGTGACCTCGAACTTCGCCGCTGCCGCCATGCTCAGGGTCATGACGGTGTCTCGGCGCAAGGGGGAGTCGTCGGGGACCTCGTCGAGTACGCGTCTCAGCAGTGCATGGGCGCGGTCCAGATCGGCGCGCTGCTTGTCCGACCCGGAGAACCGGGTCATCAGCGCATTCGCCAGGTTGAACAGGCATCGGGGCAGGTCGGGGTGGCCGGGCGGAAACGCTGCCACTGCCTGTTCGTGCAGGTTGATCGCGCGGCTGAGCCGGTCCCTTTCGCGTGTGGCGTCATAGGAGGCGCGCAGCGCGTTGGCGAGGTTGCCGATCCCGAGTGCCCTCGAAAGTGCGTCGTGCTCGCTGACCCAGCCGTACATCGCCCGCTCATAGGCGGTGATGGCCTTGTCGAGATAACCGAGATCGCCCGTGACGTTGTAGTGAGCCCGCAGCGCGGTTCCCAGGTTCCCCATGACGACCCGATAGTCAGTACTGCCGGGCTCGCACCTGCTCAGGGCGTGTTCCAGTCGTTCGGTCGAATGCCTGAAGGCCGTCGGGTCGGCCGAGAGCGAGTACTGCTCGCGGTACCGAGCCCCGGCCAGTCGGAGCAGGTGATCGTAGATCGTCGTGTCGGGTGGCGTGGTCGCGAGCTGGACCTCCAGTATCTCGGTGGCACGGCGGAGATCTTCCTGATCCCCGCTGGTCTCATACCGGCGCACGAGGAGGTGACTGGTGAGAATGGCGTGGACCGACGCCGCGGGTCCCGGCGTCCCCATGCGTCGGCTCGCGAGGCCGAGCGTGACCTTCGTCATGTCCTGCCCGTCGGCGAGTGCCGGATGCCGCCTCGCCGCCTCGACGATCCCTTGGACCCCATGTTGCCAGTGGTACCAGGAGGTTGCGGATAAGACAGAGGGGGACGTGATTGCGGTGAGCGCCCCTTCCAAGTCGTCCGCTTGCAGGGTCAGAGCGAAGCGCTCGGCCAAACCGCAGGCGAGTGCGGCCTCGGCCGCCGCCTCTCTCCCCAGCGCGATGCCGCTGTCGAGATCGGCGAGCGAGGAGTTCACCACGCCCCGCATGACGTAGAGTTCCGCCAGCGGACGCGTCACGTCGACCTGACGCAGCGCGTCCTCGTTCCCGTCCGGGGCATAGGCCTCGAGCCGGGCGATGGCACGCGTGATCTCCTCCGCGTCCCGGCTGTACAAAGCGTACGGCGGTTCCAATTCGAGAAGCAGCTGCGTCAGCCTCCGGTGGTCCGCCGTGCCCTCTGCTGTCTCGGTGAGCGCGGCGCGCAGGACGGGCACAACGTCGGTGATACCGCCAGACTCCTCGAGTTCCCAGACCCCCTGCGCAATGGCGCTTTGGACCACCGCCAGCCTATGCAGCCGCGAGCCGGGTTCCGTCGCCGCACGTGCCTGTTCAAAGAGGCTGACGGACCGTCGTACATCGGCCTCGTCATGGCGGGCCGTCGCGCGAGCGGCCAGGGCCACGCCGAGTTGCGTCAGACATTCGACGAAAAGCGGCCCGCGGGGTTCGAGCGCGATCGCGCGCTCGCCGAGCTCGACGGCCCGGTCCGCATCAGCCGACGTGGAGGTGAGGTGGAAGCGGTCCCGCAGGGTAGCGGAATAGTCGGTGAGGACGCGGGGAAGCTCGAGATCGGTCTCCGAGGCAGTGGCTGCGAGGCGCTCGAACGCGGCGATGGACCGGTCGAGATCCGCCGGCTCACCGTCTCGGCGGAATCGGTCGCGCAGCGAAGCCGCGAGGTTGTTGGCGTAGAGGGTGTGTTCGCCTCTCAGCGCTACCGCCCGTTCGAACAGCTCGATGGCCCGGTCCAGTGCGTCCCGCTCCTCGGCCATGGCATGGAGATTGCGATACGCGGCCCCGATGTTGTGCAAGCGGTCCGCACGCTCGGGATCATCCTCGGGAGTGATGCCGCACGCCTCTTCATAGAGCTTCAGCGCCCTACGCAGGTCGTCGGTGTCGCCGGTGCGCTCGCCACGGTCCGCGTAGGCGTGCCCGAGGAGCACGAGCAACTCGGCGTGCTGACTCCTGTCCTGCGGGGGAGGATCCAGGGCCGCCTGCGCGACGCGAATACGAAGGTCCGGCAGACCCGGGACGGATCGGCTCGCGAAGAGCTGCACTTCGCGTAGCAGTACGCTCATCTGGATGAGCAGAATCGTGTGGGCTCCGGGCTCCACGACCATCATGAAAGGGTGATCGAATAGTCGCTCGCACAGCGGCGCCGCCTCGTGCAGGGAATCAGGCGACCGGAAACCCTCCACCAACCGGGCCGTGAGCGTTTCGAACTCGGCCATGTGTGCCGACGCCTTGGCGAGTCGGGCGAGCCCCTTCTCGTCGCCGACCTCCCTGCAGACGTGGATCACGCGAAGCGCGAACCTGGCAGGGTGTGACACGGTCTCCACCGCGTCCGCACCGCCCGTGTCGAGGATTGACCTCAGGAACGCCTCGAACGCGGGTGTCAGTGCACGAGGGTGCGCACGAAACCACGCGCTCATCCCGGAAACGTTGCCATGCCTCAAGGCGGATACCGAGAATGCCGTGATCAGGGCATACAGCACAGCGGTCGCCTCATCGCGGCCTATGGAGTCGCCGGACGAGCGAGGCCCGCGTGCCGCCCTTCTCTTCCGACTTGACATGTTCGCTTTGTCCCTGCCGCCCTTGCAGGCCAGAATGAACCGTGCCCTTCGATGACTTCGACCACGGTACTGCGTCCGAGGAAGCTCGTCTGGTCCACGCCATCGAGCGTCTCGCCGAGGAACTTCCCGAACTGCTGCCCGGCGAGCCGGACGTAGGGGCGGAACTCCGAGTGATGCTCACCCGGTTGAGGTCGGACGCCGCTGCGGTTCGGGGCGATGCGCTCGACGAGATCCTGGTGATGCTGGCGGCTCGGCACCGTACCCGAGAGCGGCTGGACGAACTGGTGGGTCCCGATCCCGGTACCGATCGGCACGTGCGCCTCGTCGGCGACCCCTTCGTTGGGTATGAACGACACGTCTGCCCCCGGTGCGGGCGGTTCTGGGTGATCCTTGACGCCGACGAGGACGACCAGCCGCCCGAGCGCTGCCCGAACGACGGCACCGTACTGACCGACAGTCCGGGGGTATGAGCACGCCGTGATCGGAGACTTCTGGCGTGGCGTCGGCGGACGACTGGCAGAGCGCTGGGTGGCCGCACTCTTCTCGCCCGCGTTCGCGTTCTGGGCCGGCGGAATGCTCGCGTGGCTGGCGGGATCGGAGTCCCGGGACGGAGGCTGGACGTCCAGAGCTCTCGCATTCGGGCGCGAGCTTCAAGGACAGCCGGCGATGGTGCAGGGGATCTACGTGGTGGCGCCCCTCACTATGATCGTCCTATCCGGCTTGGCGTTGCAGCAACTCGCCATTCCAGTTCTGCGCGCTCTGCAAGGTTATTGGCCTGCGCCTCTCGCGCCCCTGGCAAGCGCACTGCGGGCCCGGTTGTCACACCGCTCCGACGTGCAATCACTGCGCCTGCGGCAGCTCGCGGCCAGGTCGCTTTCCGAACTCACAGCGGACGAACTGGCTGAACGAGCACGCCTCGAGCGCCGTCACCGCCGCGTACCGGCGCAGCGCGTCCAACGGATGCCGACCCGGTTGGGGAACAGCCTGCGTGCGGCGGAGTCCCGCATACGTGCCCGCTACGGTCTCGACCCCATGGTGTGCTGGCCGAGGCTGTGGCTACTGCTGCCCGACACCGCGCGACAGGAGACCGCAGCCGCTTACACGTCGCTGCTGCTGACAGTCCAAGTGTTCATTTGCGGAGTCCTGTTCACCGTGTGGACCGTGTGGTCCTGGTGGGCGCTCCCCGCAGGGCTGCTGGTAGCCGCTGCGGCATACGCGAGGATGCTTCCGGCCGCGTTTGCCGTCGGCGATGTCGTCGAGTCGTGCTTCGACGTTCACCGTCGGCTTCTTTACCAGGCATCCCACTGGCCCCTGCCCACCAACCCGCGCGACGAGCGGGCGGAAGGCGCGCGCCTGACCACCTACCTGCACACAGGCTCCCGGAACCCGGAGCCGACCTTTGTGCAGCCGGTCGAGTCCCCACAGGCCTGAAGCGCAGCAACGCGCGGATCACGCTACCTACCCACCACGGCAGCCCCGAGGCCTACGGTTCGAAGGCGGTGGGGCCGTTCGCGTGCAGGTCGGCGGAATTCGTCGTCGGCATCGCCTGCGGGCGGCGAAGGAGTCGGTGTGCCCGGCCGACCAGATGGTTGGTAGCTAGTCCTCGACGAGTTCGAAAGTGACGCCGTCGGTCATGTGTCGGCATCCATGCGCGCGGGTGGGTATCGACGCACTTGGACGCTGACGTTGACCTCCCTCGTCCTGATGTCGGTGCAAACGACTGCCTGCCCGGGGAGAGGGGAGAGGCGTCGAAGCCCATGGGCGCGCGTCATCGGGCCATGCTAAGGGCCTTACCGGACGATGCACTGTCGCGTCCGGTCAGAACACCGGCAGGGCGGTAAGGGCGGTGCCGTCCACGTGGACGCCCGGGGGCAGGTACCGGCCCCGCGGGTTCGATACTGTGCGTACTTAAGGTGTCCTTACCGTGAACGGCTAGCATCGCCCGTCACAGAGGGCCGGTCGAGTTGGGGTGAGGGCATGGAGACGACGCCGAGGATCGCCGTCGCCGTGGTGACCATGGGGAACCGGCCGGCCGAGGTGGACGCGCTGCTGGAGTCCGTGGCGAAGCAGGACGTGCCGCCCGCGCGGATCGTGATCGTGGGCAACGGCTGTCCGCTGCCCGAGTTCGCCCGTCGGCTGTCCCTGCCCGGTGAGGTCACCACCGTCGAACTGGAGGAGAACCTCGGCTGCCCCGGCGGGCGGAACGTGGGGATCCAGCGGTTGCGGGAGTTCGGGGACGTGGACGTCGTCGTCGAGCTGGACGACGACGGTCTGCTGGTCGACGCCGATGTGCTGCGCCGCGTGCAGGAGTTGTACGCCGCGGACGAGCGGCTCGGGGTCGTCGGGTTCCGGATCGCCGACGAGCTGGGGGAGACCCAGCGGCGGCATGTGCCCCGGCTGGGGAACGCGGACCCGATGAAGGGCGGCTACGTCACCGGCTTCCTGGGGGGCGGGCACGCGCTGCGGATGGAGATGCTCGACGAGATCGGCGACTGGCCGGGGGAGTTCTTCTTCGCGCACGAGGAGACCGACCTCGCCTGGCGCGCCATCGACGCGGGGTGGCGGATCCTCTACGCGCCCGAACTGCTGCTCCAGCACCCGAAGACCTCGCCCGCCCGGCACGCCATCTACTTCCGGGTGACCGCCCGCAACCGGGTCTGGCTGGTCCGGCGGCGGCTGCCGCTCCCCCTCGTGCCCGTGCATCTCGGGGCGTGGGTGCTGCTCACCCTGATGCGGAACCGTTCGGCCCGGGGGCTGCGCGCCTGGTTCGGCGGGTTCATGGAGGGACTGCGCGAGCCGGCCGGGGAGCGTCGGGCCATGCGCTGGCGGACGGTGTGGCGGCTCACCCGGCTCGGACGGCCGCCGGTCATCTGACCTGCCGGGGTGCAGAGGGGCCGAGGGCCCGGTCGTTCACCTCGTCGACCGGGAACCCTCGTATCCGGACCGGGCCGCGACGGCGACACTCCCCCGAGCTGCGCGTTCTACGCGCGCACCCCCGGGCCGGGTCCGATGTAGTGATCACATCAGAACTTGCCAACGGATCGCTAACATGTGGCCAATGGTCGTCCCCAGTCACCCGGAAGGCAGTGGTGCGGCGTGACACGACGCGGGCTGCGGTTCGGACTGCTGGGGGAGCCGGTTCTGCACGACGGCGGCGACGGACGTGATGTCCTCAGCGGCGTTCGGGACATCCGAAGCCCCAAACTCCGCGTACTGCTGGCCGTGTTGCTGCTCGAGGCGGGGCGCGTCGTCTCCGTCGAGGTGCTCAAGGACGCGATGTGGGGCGGGGCGCCACCCGTCTCCGCGCAGCCCTCCCTGCACAATCACGTGGCCCGGCTGCGGCGGTTGCTCGACGATCCCGCGCGGCTGGTCACCGTGCCTGCGGGGTACGTCCTGCGGGTCGGCGACGGCGAGCTGGACGTGCAGCTCTTCGACGCCCACACCACCGCGGCCCGTGCCGCGCACACCGCGCGGGACTGGGAACGGGTGCGGCGCGAGTGCGCGGCCGCGCTCGCGTTGTGGCGAGGTGCACCGCTGGGCGGGCTCGCTCCGGAGATCGGCGGATACGCCCTGGTGCGGCGGCTGTCCGAGGCGCGGCTGCTGCTTCTGGAGTGGCGGTACGACGCAGAACTCGCCCTCGGCGGCGGGTCCCTGGCCGATCTCGTTCCCGAGCTGGCGGCGCTGGCCGCCGAGCATCCGCTGCGGGAGGCGTACCACCGTCAGCTGATGCTCGCCCTGCACCGCACCGGCCGCCAGGCGGAGGCTCTGGTGGTCCACCGCGATCTGCGGGCCCGGCTGGTGGACGAGCTCGGCATCGAACCGGGGCCGGGGGTCCGCGCAGCCCACGTGGAGGTGCTGCGGGGGAGGGGCGACCGGGACCACGAAGGCCAGGGCCACGATCAGGGGCAGGGGCAGGGGCAGGGGCAGGGGCAGGACCGGGACCGGGGCCATGGCCCGTCCCGGGGCGACGGGAGCGGCACCACCCCGCCCCGCCCGGCCCAGCTTCCCCCACCCCCCGTCCACTTCACCGGCCGCTGGGACGCACGGGACCGGCTGATCCGTGCGCTCACCCGTCCTGAGCGGACGGACGCGCCCGCCGTGGCCGTGATCGGCGGAACCGCCGGGGTCGGCAAGAGCGCGCTCGCGCTACAGGTCGCCCATACGCTGAAGGAACGTTTCAGCGATGGCCAGCTCTACATCAACCTGTACGGCGCCACCCCGGGCATGACGCCCCTCACCCCCGCACAGGCCCTCACCGCGCTCCTCCGCGACCTCGGCACCGACCCCTGCGGCATCCCCGAACACCCGGACGCCGCTGCCACGTTGCTGCGCTCCCTGCTCGCGCCCACCCGCACGCTGCTGGTGCTCGACGACGCCGCGAACGCCGCGCAGGTACGGCCGCTGCTGCCGGCGGGCGCCGGCTGCGCGGTGATCGTCACCAGCCGCTCGCCGCTCACCGCACTCGACGGCGCCGCCCGCGTCCCCCTCGCCCCGCTGTCCGACGAGGACAGCGCCGCTCTCCTGCGGGCGGTCTCCGGCCGGGACGGGCTCGACGCCGGTCATCCGCTCGTCGCGCTCACCGGCCGGCTGCCGCTGGCCCTGCGGGTCGTCGCGGCCCGGCTCGCCGCGCGCCGGGCCCTCACTCCGGAGACGCTCGCCGGGCAGCTCTCCGACAGCGACAGCCGGCTGCCCCACCTGGAGTACGACGACCTGAGCGTCCGCCGTTCGCTGGCCGTCGCGCACGACGCGCTCAGGGGTTCCGAGCGCGAGGCCGACCGCGACGCCGCCCTCGCCCTGTGCCGCATCGGAGCGCTCGACCTGCCCGGCTACGGCGCGCCCCTGATCGCCCGGCTCACCGGCACCGACGAGCAGCGGGCCGGGGCCGCGCTGGACCGGCTCGTCGACGTGGCCCTCATGGAGGAGACGGCGTACGGCCGCTACGTCCCCCACGACCTCGTCCGCGACTTCGCCCGTGAACGCGCCGGTGCCCACGCGGCCGCCGATTGCTGCGAGGACGCCGCCGAGACCGCCCTGCGCTGGTACGCCGCCGTCGCCGAACGCGTCCTCGCCGCGATCGTCGAACCCGGCCTGGACCTGGACGACCGCCGTCGCCCGACACCCTCCCAGCCGCCCGGGCACACGGCCCACGTCGGCACCGTGCCGCCCTTCGCCGACGCCGCGGCGGCCTTCGCCTGGGGCGACCGGGAGCTGGAGAACATCGTCACCCTGGTCGAGCGGTACGCCGGCTGCGCCACCGGCGCGAGTGGTGCACCGGACCGCCGTGACGCCCACATCTCCGTACTGCTGCGTCTGCTCTACCCCTACCTCCTGCGCCGCGGCCGGGTTCCCGAACTGGAGCTGCTCGGGCGGGCGGCGCTCCGGGTGGCGCGGCGGCTCGGGGACGAGGCTGCCGAGGGGTACGCGCTGGGCGACCTGGCGGGGCTCCACTTCCTGACCGGCCGCAGCAACGACGCCCTCGCGCTCACCGACCGCGCGCTGGAGATCTGGCGGCGGCTCGGGGCCGTCTCCTGGATCCGGCGTTCGCTCAACAACCGGGGCCTGCTGCTCGAAGGGCTGGGCCGGTACACCGAGTCGGGGCAGGCGCTGCGGCAGAGTCTCGCCCACTCACGGCAGTTGAACGACCCCTACGGCGAAGCCGTCACCCACAGCCACCTCGGCAACCTGTACGAGCACACCGATCCGCGGGCCGCGATCGAGCAGCACCGGCGTTCGCTCGCCATCGGGGACGAGATCGGCGCCGTCATCGTGCAGCATTCCGCGCACTGCAACATCGGCTACGCCCATCTCCGGCTGCGTGAACCGGCCGCGGCGCTGCCGCACTTCGAGGAGAGCCTGCGCATCCTCGGCGGGCACGGCGACTGGCACGGCGAGTCCCAGACCCGGCTGGGTCTTGTCCGTGCCCTGCGGCTGCTGGGGCGCTTCGACCGGGCCGCCCGTGAGTGCGCCGGACTGCTCCGCCGCGCGGAGGCCCGCGCCGACCGCTACGTGGAGGGCCTGGCCCGCCACCAGTACGGGCTGCTGCTGCGGGAGCAGGGGCGTGTCAGCGAGGCGCGGGAGCAGTGGCGGTCCGCGCTCGGCGCGCTGGACGGGACGGACGAGCAGGCGGTGGTGGAGGAGCTGCGGGAGCTGCTGGCCGGGTTCCGGGCGGCGGACTGATCACTTGGCGTCGGCGTAGCACTCCACCACCGCCGTCGTGAAGGGGAACCGCACCGGTGTCTCCCCGAACGTCAGCCGGCCGGCCAGGTCCGCGGCCTGCCGGATCGCCTCCGCCACCGTGGCCGCCTCCTCCTCGGGACAGTGCACGATCACCTCGTCGTGCTGGAAGAAGACCAGTTCGGCCGCCATGCCGGCGAGGGTCTGCCGCAGCGCGGCGAGCAGTAGCAGGGCCCAGTCGGCGGCGCTGCCCTGGACCACGAAGTTGCGGGCGAAGCGGCCACGGGCGCGGGCATTGGTCGAGGCGTAGCCCGGGACCCACTGCCGGGCGTCGGCGGTCTGTTCCTCCTCCGCGAGCGGGATGCCCGCCTCCTCCCCCGCGTCGTCCGTCGCGCGGGCCGCGGGTGGGCAGGTGCGGCCCAGCCAGGTCCGGACGAGCCGGCCCTCCTCGCCCGCGCGGGCGGCGTCGTCGACGTAGGCCACCGCCTTGGGGAAGCGGCGTCTGAGCGCGGCGAGGTTCTTCAGGCCGTCGCCGGAGGTCTGGCCGTAGACCGCGCCGAGGACGGCGAGTTTGGCCTGGGCGCGGTCGCCGGAGAAGGCACGGTCGGACACCGATTGATACAGGTCGGTCTCCCGGCCGGCCACCTCCATCAGCCCGGGGTCACGGGAGATGGCCGCCAGCACGCGCGGTTCCATCTGGTCGGCGTCGGCGACCACGAGCCGCCAGCCGGGGTCGGCGACGGCGGCGCGGCGGATCACCTTGGGGATCTGCAGGGCGCCCCCGCCGTTGGTCACCCAGCGGCCGGTCACCGTTCCGCCCGCGAGGAACTCCGGCCGGAAGCGGCCGTCGTGCACCCAGTCCTGGAGCCAGGACCAGCCGTGCGCGACCCAGATCCGGTACAGCTTCTTGTACTCGATGAGCGGTTTGACGGCCGGGTGGTCGACGGACTCGATCTCCCAGCGGCGGGTGGAGGACACCTTGATGCCGGCCTGGGCGAACGCCTTGACCACATCGGCCGGCAGATCGGGCCGGACCCGGCGGCCGAAGGCGGCGGACACGTCGTCGGCGAGCTCGGCGAGCCGGCGGGGTTCGCCACCGCCCGCGTACCGCTCGCCGAGCAGGTCGTGCAGCACCGCGCGGTGGACGTCCGCCCGCCAGGGCAGTCCCGCGCGGTTCATCTCGGCGGCCACCAGCATGCCCGCCGACTCGGCCGCGGTCAGCAACCGCATCCGGTCGGGGTGCGCGGTGGCGTCCGTTCGCCGCTGCTGCTCGGCGTAGACGGAGAGGAGGTCGGTGAGCGGCAGGGATGTGCCCCGGGGTTCGAAGAGCGGTGACTGGGCGCCCGGTTCGGCGTGGCGCTGCGGCGGATCGGGCGGTACGGGGCCGCCGCGCAGCCGGGCCAGTGCGGCCGCGGCCGAACGGGGTTCCCCGTACCGCCCCTCATGACCGAGGAGGAGGGTCTCGGCGGCCTCGATGTCGTATCCCCGCTCCACTCGCACCCCCGTGGCGAGCAGGCGCGGGTAGACCTCGGCGGTGGACCGCCACACCCACCTCGTGACTCCGCGACGGCTCCGCACGGCCTCGGTGAGGTCCGCCTCCCGCCGCACCGGGCCGGCGGGCAGCCCGTCCGGACCGAGGGGGGCGACGTCCACGCCGCCTTCCTCGGCCGGAGCGAGTGCCCACCGGTCGGTCATGCTGCGAGTGTGGCAGGGGGGTCTGACAATGCCCCCTGACCAGGGAATCCGCCGTGCGGACGATCCCGCCGGCCCGGAATTCGGCCGGCCCGGAATTCGGCCGACTCGGGACCCTGGCCGACTCGGGACCTGGCCGACTCGGGACCCTGGCACTCCCGGGACCCGGCCGCGACCGGGAGTGCCCGGATCAGCCCTCCTGCGCCGGCTCGTCCTCCGTGCGCGTCTCGACGTACTGGGCCAGCATCTCGGCGATGTACCGCTCGGTCGCCGCCTTGTCGATGCCGAGGCCGCTGAGGAGGCCCTCGCCGTTCTCGTGCTCGAGCAGCGCCAGCAGGATGTGCTCGGTGCCGATGTAGTTGTGGCCGAGGCGCAGGGCCTCGCGGAAGGTCAGCTCCAGGACCTTCTTGGCCGCCTGGCCGTACGGCACCAGCTCGGGGGCGTCCTCGACGGCCGGCGGGAGCGCCGCGCGGGCGGCCTCGCGGACGGCGTCCACGGTGACGCCCTGCTCGATGACCGCCATGACCGCCAGGCCCTGCGGCTCGGCCAGCAGGCCGAGGACCAGGTGCTCGGGCAGGCCCTCGGCGTTGCGTGCGGCCTGCGCCTCGTTGTGCGCGGCCATGAGCGTGTTGCGGGCGCGGGGCGTGTAGCGGCTGAAGCCCTGGCTCGGGTCGAGGTCGTTGCCCTCCTTGGGGACGAAACGCTTCTGGGCGGCCTGGCGGGTGACCCCCATGCTCTTGCCGATGTCCGTCCAGGAGGCGCCCGAGCGCCGGGCCTGGTCGACGAAATGACCGATCAGGTGGTCGGCAACGTCACCGAGGTGCTCACCCGCGAGCACCGCGTCCTGGAGCTGTTCGAGGGGCTCCTCGTGGACCTTCTTGATCGCCGCGATGAGGTCGTCGAGACGTACGGATGACTTGATGGCGGGGTTCTTCGTCATGTGTCAACCGTAAGTTGACACCCTCACGGTGTCAACTCGAAGTTGACACTTACGGGTGACCTCCCCGAGTCATGGCACGATCGGCTCGTGAGTACGTCCAGCACCGTCGACCGCGCCTTCCGGGCCGCCCTCTACGACACCGGCGACACCGCCCTCGACACCGGAGCCTCCCTGCTCGCCGCCGATCCGGCCGCCGACGGGGAACTGTCTGGTCGAGGCGAGGAGTTCGTCGCGACCGCGTGGCGGCGCGGCTGGCAGCCCGCCGACGTCGTACGGATCGTCCGGCGCGAACTGGACGACGTCCATGTGCGGCTCGTCTCGGCGCTCATCCGCGCGCAGGCACCGCGCGACGACCACCCCCGGGGTCCGCGCTGGAAGGCCCAGCTGGCCCGGATCGACGCACGCGCGGCGGAGAACCCCGCCCCCGCCCCGCGCGGCGACCGTTTCTCGCACGCCACGGCCGTACTGGAGCTGTACCGCCTGCTGCTGCGCCTGCCGGCCCTCGAACCCCTCGACGGGACGGGTGCCCCGGACCCGGCGGACCGGCGGCCGGAGTCCCGCGTGTCCGGCCGCATCCGGGCGCTGCTGGCCAAGGCGGAGGCGACCGGGTTCCCGGAGGAGGCGGAGGCGCTCAGCGCCAAGGCGCAGGAGCTGATGGCGCGGCACAGCGTCGACGAGGCGCTGCTCGCCGCGCGGGCGCCCTCGGCAGAGACGCCGGGCGCCTGCCGGATCGGGGTGGAACCGCCCTACGAGCAGGCCAAGGCGGTGCTGCTGGACGCCGTCGCCGGCGCCAACCACTGCCGGGCCGTGTGGAACGAACCCCTCGGCTTCTCCACCGTGGTCGGCTTCGCCTCCGACCTGGAAGCGGTCGAACTCCTCTACGCCTCACTGCTGGTGCAGGCCACCACCGCGATGACCAGGGCGGAGGCCGCGCAGCGCGCGGGCGGACGGAAGCGGACCAAAACGTTCCGGCAGTCCTTCCTCGCGGCCTACGCCCACCGCGTGGGGACGCGGCTCGCGGCCGCCGCCGAAACCCCGGTGAGCGACGACCTGCTCCCGGTACTCGCCTCCCGCGCGGTGGCGGTCACCGACCGGACCGACCGTCTGTTCCCGGAGACGACCACCACGCGGCTGCGCGGGGTGAGCGACACGGCCGGCTGGGAGGAGGGCGCCCGCGCGGCGGACGACGCCCAGGTCGGATCGCGCCCGCCCCTTCCCTGACGAGGGGCCGAACCGCCGGAAGGGCGGTGCTCAGGAGCCCGAACCGGCCGTCGGGAACCCCGTCGGCAGCTTGCCGCCCTCGGCCTTCGTGTAGCTCTCGGTGCCCAGGGTGCCCTCCCAGGTGACCTTCAGGGAGGTGTCGTCGACGGAGTCGACCGTGCCCTTCGCCCGCTCCTCGCTCCCGTCGTCGCACTTCAGGCGGATCGACCGGCTCCCGGCGTCCTCCTGGACGCTGCCGCTGCAGACGGGACCGCCCGTGGCGAAGAGGCCCGCGTTCCTGCCGGTGATCACCAGGGCCACGGCCTTGCCCCCGGCCGTGGTGAGCCAGCTGCCCTCCAGCTCGCCCGCCGGGGCCCCGCTCGCCCCGGAACCTCCCGTGCCGCCACCTGAGTCCGCGGTCGCCGAGGCGGACGGGGTGGGGCTCGCCGAGTCGTCCGAACCGCCGGACCCGTCCCCGCTGCACGCCGTCAGCGCGAGCGCGCCGGCCAGTCCCACGGCCGCGGCGGCCATCCGTGGGCGCCGGGAGCGCGACCCGCGCGGTGCCCCCGCGGCGGGCGGGCACGTCACCGAGCCGAGCCCGTCCATCGCGCTCACCGAAGCGTCCGAAGCGTCCGAAGCCTCCGAAGTCACTGCAAGCCCCCTGCCTGTTGCCGGCCCCACCGGCCGGACGACCGCCGTCAGCTAACAGGAACCGCACGCCGCCCGGCCAGACCTCCGTGACGCACTTCGCACCTTGGACGACCCGCTTCACCGGAACGGCACAGGATGGAACACAAACGCCCCCGCATGCGTCTACAAGGCAGCGGGGCTTCGGTAAAACGTCCGTCAAAGCGGGCACAGCACGACCGTCGACGCTGTAATCGCAGGAACACCCCGCGTGCACGTGCATCTGCCCATGCATCTGCACGTGAACGAAGCTATGATCCCGGTCAGTTGACCACTGCATCAATGGCCACACCAGCCAGTGCACCAGCGGGGAGCGACCTGTGGACCACGACGTGTACGACGGTGACGTGTACGACGGTGCCGGCGCGCCCGGCGTGTACAACGGCATGGCGGCCACCGGGCTGAACGGCGTGGCCTGGCAGAAGAGCCGCCACAGCAACTCGCAGGGGTCCTGTGTGGAGTTCGCCCGGCTGCCCGGCGGGGAGGTCGCCGTGCGCAACTCCCGCTTTCCGGACGGCCCGGCGCTCGTCTACACCCGCGCGGAGATCGAGGCCATGCTGCTGGGCGTGAAGGACGGCGAGTTCGACCACCTGGTCCGGGGCTGAAACACCGGGCGGGGTTCCAGGGCCCGGTGCTGCCCGGGCCGCAGGGGCTGTTCAGGGGTCCAGAGGCACGCAGGTGGGTGACGACGCGCGTAGATCCGCGACGCGCCGACGGGCCCGGTGCGTCATGCGCAGCCGCTGCCGGACCGCCCCTCGGCGGGCCGCGGAAGCCGGAACAGCGCCCAGACCACCTTGCCGCTGAGCGCGCCCGTCAGCGGGTGCCAGCCCCAGCTGTCGCTGAAGGAGTCGACCAGGAACAGTCCGCGGCCGGACTCGGCGGAGAAGTCGTCGGAGTCGCGGGCGACGGGGCTGTCGTCGCTGGGGTCGCGCACCGCGCACACCAGCCGCTCGCTCCAGCGCAGCAGATGCAGCCGCACCGGCGGGTCCTGCGGTCCCGGTCTCGGCGCGCCGCCCGGCACGGCGTGCCGCAGGGCATTGGTGACGAGTTCGGACACCACCAGGCACACGTCGTCGAAACGGTCGCTCAGGTCCCACTGGTCAAGGGTCTTGCGGGTGAACTGCCGTGCGTCGCGGACCGCTTCGTAGCGGGCGGGGAGGGCGCAGGAGGCGGCGTCGGAGGCGGCCGCGAGGTTCAGCGGCGGAAGGCCCTGCCGTAACGGCTCGAGCATGGTCGATCCATTCGTCCCCATGCGAGGCACTCCCGGGAATTCGCGGTCGTAGCGAGCGGCGGTGGTGCGGGGACCATGGTTTCGGATGCGAACAGCAGATGCAAGGGCAGATGCACGTGCAGCTGACCGAATTGGCCCTGCCCGTACTGGTTTGTTGGCCAATTTTTCCGTCATCTTCGCGTCCCTTCCTGGCTGTTCTCTTGCCTCCTCGTTGCTCCTTCACTGCCCGTTCCGTGCCACTTCCTGAGCGGATTGCGCGGCTCGATTCCGTTTCCGTAACCGGACGAGTACTGCTCGAAGTGTTTTAGTGGCAGACTGCGGGCCCTGAAGACGTTGGGGAGGCTGGCGAACGTGAGCGCGGGAGAGCCGGGATCGGTGGTGCGGCGCATGCTGCTCGGATCACAACTCAGGCGACTGCGTGAGGCGCGGGGGATCACGCGCGAGGCGGCGGGCTACTCGATCCGCGCCTCCGAATCGAAGATCAGCCGGATGGAGTTGGGCCGGGTGAGCTTCAAGACCAGGGATGTGGAGGACCTGCTGACCCTCTACGGCATCACGGACGAGCAGGAGCGCACCTCGCTGATCTCCCTCGCCAAGGAAGCCAATGTCGCCGGGTGGTGGCACAGTTACTCGGACGTTCTGCCCAGCTGGTTCCCCACCTACGTGGGGCTGGAGGGCGCGGCCTCGCTGCTGCGCGCCTATGAGGTGCAGTTCGTGCACGGCCTGCTGCAGACCGAGGAGTACGCCCGCGCGGTGGTGCGGCGCGGCATGAAGAGCGCGAGCGACGCCGACGTCGAGCGCCGGGTGGCGCTGCGCCTGGAGCGCCAGAAGTACCTGGTCTCCGAGAACGCCCCCGAGTTCCACGTCGTCCTCGACGAGGCCGCCCTGCGCCGGCCCTACGGCGACCGCACGGTGATGCGCGGGCAGCTCCAGCACCTCATCGACATCTCCGAGCGGCCCAACGTCCGGCTGCAGATCATGCCGTTCAGCCTCGGCGGCCACTCGGGTGAGTCGGGCTCGTTCACCATCCTGAGTTTCCCCGAGTCCGACCTGTCGGACGTCGTGTACATGGAGCAGCTGACCAGCGCGCTCTACCTCGACAAGGCCGAGGACGTGGCCCAGTACGAGAAGGCGCTCAAGGAGCTCCAGCACGACAGCCCGGGCCCGTCGGAGAGCCGGGACCTTCTCCGCGGACTGCTGCAACTGTCCTGAGACAGCCCTCAACTCGGTTGAAACACACGTACTATGACGTGCAATCAGACCGTGCAGTTGATCAGGGCTCTGCTGATGCAGCAAGGGATCGAGGGATCAGATGTCGTCGTACTTCACCGACCTGGCTCAGCAGTACATCGACGGTGAGTGGCGCCCGGGCACAGGCTCCTGGGACATCATCGACTTCAACCCGTACGACGACGAGAAACTCGCGTCGATCACCATAGCCACGGTCGACGAGGTCGATCAGGCGTACCGGGCGGCCGCCCGCGCGCAGAAGGAGTGGGCGGCGACCAATCCGTACGCCCGCCGCGCGGTGTTCGAGAAGGCGCTCAGGCTCGTCGAGGAGCGCGAGGAGGAGATCGCCGAGGCGATCGTCGCCGAGCTCGGCGGTACGCGTCTGAAGGCGGCCTTCGAGCTGCACCTCGCCAAGGAGTTCCTGCGCGAGGCGGTCCACCTGGCGCTGCGCCCCGAGGGCCGGATCATCCCTTCGCCGGTGGACGGCAAGGAGAACCGCGTCTACCGCGTGCCGGTCGGCGTCGTCGGCGTGATCAGCCCCTTCAACTTCCCATTCCTGCTGTCGCTGAAGTCCGTCGCCCCGGCACTCGCCCTCGGCAACGGCGTGGTGCTCAAGCCGCACCAGAACACTCCGGTCGTCGGCGGCGCCCTGGTCGCGAAGATCTTCGAGGACGCCGGTCTGCCCGGCGGCCTGCTGAACGTGCTCATCACCGACATCGCGGAGATCGGCGACGCCTTCCTGGAGCACCCGATACCGAAGGTCATCTCCTTCACCGGCTCGGACCAGGTCGGCCGTCACGTGGCGACCGTCTGCGCCTCCCACTTCAAGCGCTCGGTGCTTGAGCTCGGCGGCAACAGCGCCCTGGTGGTCCTGGACGACGCCGACGTCGACTACGCCGTGGACGCGGCCGTGTTCAGCCGGTACGTCCACCAGGGGCAGGTCTGCATGGCCGCCAACCGCGTCCTGGTGGACCGCGCGGTGGCCGACGAGTTCACCGAGAAGTTCGTCGCCAAGGTCAGGTCCCTCAAGGCGGGCGACCCGCGCGACCCGGAGACCGTCATCGGCCCGGTGATCAACTCCCGGCAGGCGGACGCGCTGACGGCGGTCGTCGACCAGGCGCTCGCCGAGGGCGGCACCGCCCTGGTGCGCGGCGACCGCACCGACAACCTGGTCGGGCCGTCCGTGCTGACCGGCCTGCCCGCGGACTCGGCCCTGCTCCGGCAGGAGGTCTTCGGTCCCGTCGTCTTCCTCGTCCCGTTCGACGGCGAGGAGGAGGCCGTACGCATCGTCAACGACACCCCGTACGGGCTGAGCGGCGCGGTGCACACCGGTGACGTCGAGCGGGGTGTGAACTTCGCCAAGCGGATCGACACCGGCATGTTCCACGTGAACGACGGCACCGTGCACGACGAGCCGATCGTCCCCTTCGGCGGCGAGAAGCACTCGGGCATCGGCCGGCTCAACGGCGACACGATGCTGGACGCCTTCACCACCATGAAGTGGATCTCGGTCCAGCACGGCCGCAGCGGCTTCCCGTTCTGAGCGACATCACGTTGACCGACCGCGGCGTCCCTGCCGCAGTCCTCATCTCCCCGGCGGAGTTGGAGGATCTCGAGGACGCCCTCGCCCTCGCACGTCTGGAGCGCGACCGTGCCCTCGGGCGGGCCGAGACGCCCATACCGCATGACGAAGCCCGCCGCGCGCTGCTCGAAGCGGCGGGGAGGAGCGAGTGACCGGGCAGGTTGTGTGGGAACCGACGGCGCTCACTGCCGCCGCCGGACACCTCAAGGCCGATCCGGCGAGTGTGGACGCACTCCTGCGAGTCACCGATCAGCTGGCCGAGAACGAGCGTCCCGAGGGCTCGCGTGCCTGGGGTACCGGGCACCGCCGACTGCACCGTGGCCCTTGGCGCGTCCTTTGTCGCGTCGACCACGACACTCGCATGCTCCATATCGAGCATGTGGGCCGCACCGGCGCATGAGTTGCCGTTAGGCCTGCGGCCGGCAGGTCTTCGGGCAGGGCGTCTCCTGGCAGTGACCGGGCGCGGCCTACCCTGGACCGCATGTCAGTGATCCGTCTCCTGGTGCTCGGCGCGGTGCGCCAGCACGGGCGGGCCCATGGCTACCAGGTGCGCAACGACCTGGAGTACTGGGGCGCGCACGAGTGGTCCAACGCCAAGCCCGGCTCGATCTACCACGCGCTGAAGCAGATGGCCAAGCAGGGACTGCTGCACGCGCACGAGGTCGCCCCGTCCACGGCCGGCGGCCCTCCGCGCACGGAGTACGAGGTCACGGAGCAGGGCACCGAGGAGTACTTCCGGCTGCTGCGGGAGTCGCTGACCTCCTACGACCAGAAGCCGGACGTGCTCTCGGCCGGTCTCGGTCTCATGGTCGACCTCGACCGTGCCGAGGCCCTCGCCCTCCTGGAGCAGCGGATGCGCTCCATCGAGAAGTGGCGCAAGGCCGTCACCGAGTACTACACGCCCGAGGACGGGCCCGGTCAGCTGGGGCACATCGGCGAGATCATGGACTTCTGGATCCACTCCGCGGACACCGGTGCCGAGTGGACCCGCGGTCTCATCGAGCGGATCCGGGGCGGCGCGTACACGTTCGCCGGGGAGGGCGAGCCGTTCGTCGGCGTTCTGGCCGACGGCGAGGAGAACCCGTTCGCGACCGAGGACAGGGAACCGCATCCCGGGGATACGCAGTAATCAAGTTTGACCAGAGGTGGGCCGGGTATTACGCTGGGCGCAGGTAGTCAAGTTTGATTAGCAAGGGAGTTCCTGTGGCCGACGCGGCGATCACCGTCGAGGAAGCACGCAAGACATACGGCGGAAGCGGCGGTGGAAACGGCAAACCCGCACTGGACGGGCTCGACCTCACGGTCGGGCGCGGCACGGTGCACGCGGTGCTCGGGCCCAACGGCGCGGGCAAGACCACCCTGGTGAGGATCCTCGCCACCCTGCTGCGCCCCGACGCGGGCCGCATCGAGGTGGCGGGGCACGACGTCGTGCGCGAGGCGTACGCCGTACGGCTGCGCATCGGCCTGCTCGGCCAGCACGCGGCGCTCGACGAGGAACTCGGCGGCCGGCAGAACCTGGAACTGTTCGGCCGGCTGCACCACCTGGGAGCGCGCCGTGCCCGCGCGCGTGCGGACGAACTGCTGGAGCGCTTCGACCTCTCCGACACCGGATCCAAGGCGGTCAAGCAGTACAGCGGCGGCATGCGGCGCCGCCTCGACCTCGCCGCGTCCCTGATCACCGAACCGGAGGTGCTCTTCCTGGACGAACCGACCACGGGTCTCGACCCGCGCGGCCGCGCGGAGGTGTGGGACTCCGTCCGCTCCCTGGTCGGCGGCGGCACGACGGTCCTGCTCACCACCCAGTACCTGGAGGAGGCCGACCAGCTCGCCGACCGCATCAGCGTGGTGGACGCCGGCCGCGTCATCGCCGACGGCACGGCCGACGAACTCAAGGCGGCCACCGGCGGCGACCGTATCGACGTCGTCCTGCGCGACGCCGGGCACCTGGGCGCGGCCGTCGCCCTGCTGCCCGTACCGAAGGACGCGGTCACGGTGGACACCGACCGGCGGCTGCTGAGCGCCCCGGTGACCGACCGCATGGCCGCCCTCACCGGGGTCGTCCGCGCGCTGCAGGACGCCGGCATCGAGGCCGAGGACATCGCCCTGCGCAGGCCCACGCTCGACGAGGTCTTCCTCCATCTGACCGGGCCCGAAGACCTGACCGGGCCCGACGACCGTACGAAGGAGGCCGTATGACCACCTACGCCCTGACCGACTCCTGGACCATGACCCGCCGCGAACTGGCCCGCTGGGGCCGGCAGCCCGTCGCGGTCGTCGTGAACCTGGTCTTCCCGGTGATGCTGCTGCTGATGTTCGGCTACCTGGTCGGCGGCGGCCGGGGCGTGAGCGGCGAGTACCTCGACTTCCTGGTGCCCGGCATGCTCGCCCTCACCATGGCCTTCGGCCTGGAGGGCACGATGGTCGCCGTCACCCAGGACCTCAACAAGGGCGTCATCGACCGCTTCCGCTCCATGCCCATGGCCAACGGCGCGGTCCTCGTCGGGCGTTCGGCCGCCGACATGCTCCAGTCGGCGCTCGGCCTGGCGGTGTTGCTCGGCGTCGCCGCCGCGCTCGGCTGGCGTACCCACGGCGGCCCTGCGGGCTTCCTGGGCGCCGTGGGGCTGCTCCTGCTGTTCCGGTTCGCCATGCTGTGGATCGGCATCCACCTGGCGCTGGTGGCCGGGAAACCGGAACTGGTGCAGGCCGTGCAGATCCTGGTCTGGCCGGTCGGCTTCCTGTCCAACGCCTTCGCCGAACCGACGTCCATGCCCGACTGGCTGGGCACGGTCGTCCAGTGGAACCCCCTGTCCCAGACCGCCACGGCCGTACGCGACCTGTTCGGCAGCCCCGGCGGCGAACCGGACCACGTGTGGGCCGCCGTCGCCTGGCCCCTCGTACTCCTCGCGATCTTCTTCCCCCTGGCGGTACGCCGCTTCGCTCGGCTCAGCCGGTGAACGGAACGGTGCCTCTCCGCTCGGCCGGGAGAGGTAGACGGCTGTCCCGGACGGGGGAGGGGCTGCCCGGCCTGGTCGGAGCCCTGGCCGGGACAGGCTGCCGCAGTGAGGACCGGTCAGTGGTGGAAGCCGGTCGCCGCGTCGCGGTCGTCCGTGAGGGGATGGGGCTGCCGGCGCAGGTCCGGGAGCAGCCGGGTCAGGTCCTCGGCGAACAGGTCCGCGAGGTCCTCCGAGAAGCCGTTGCGGCACACCACCCGCAGCACCGAGAGGTCCTCGCGGTTCGCCGGGAAGGTGTACGCGGGCACCAGCCAGCCGTGCTCCCGCATCCGCCGGGACACGTCGAAGACGTCGTAGGCCGTCACCTCCGGCGCGGTGGTGAACGCGAATACCGGGAGCTGGTCGCCCCGGGTGAGCAGCCGGAAGTCGCCGAGCGACCCGATCCGCGCGGAGAGACCCGTGGCCACGTCCCGCGCGGCCTGCTGCACCGCGCGGTAGCCCTCCCGGCCGAGCCGCAGGAACGTGTAGTACTGCGCCACGACCTGCGCGCCCGGCCGGGAGAAGTTCAGCGCGAAGGTCGGCATGTCACCGCCCAGGTAGTTGACCCGGAAGACCAGCTCCTCCGGCAGTGCGTCCGCGTCCCGCCACAGCGCCCAGCCGACACCCGGGTACACCAGCCCGTACTTGTGCCCCGAGGTGTTGATCGACGCCACGCGCGGAAGCCGGAAGTCCCACACCAGGTCCTCGTCGAGGAAGGGCGCGACCATCGCACCGGACGCCCCGTCGACGTGCACCGGGACGTCGAGGCCGGTGCGCTCCTGGAGCCCGTCCAGCGCCGCGCACAGCTGCGCGATCGGTTCGTAGGAGCCGTCGAAGGTGGAGCCCAGGACACCGACGACCCCGATGGTGTTCTCGTCGCACAGCTCGGCCGCGGCCCCAGGGTCGAGGTGGAACCGTTCGCCCTCCATGGGCACCTGACGGGCCTCCACCTCCCAGAACGTGCAGAACTTGTCCCAGCAGACCTGGACGTTGACGCCCATGACGAGGTTCGGCCGGGCGCCCCGCGCGGGAGCGCGCCGGCTCCAGCGCCGCTTCAACGCCATCCCGGCGAGCATGCACGCCTCGCTCGAACCGGTCGTCGAACAGCCCACGGCCGCCGACGGATCGGGCGCGTGCCAGAGGTCCGCGAGCATCGCCACGCAGCGCCGTTCCAGCTCGGCCGTGCGCGGGTACTCGTCCTTGTCGATCATGTTCTTGTCCCGGCACTCCGCCATCAGGAGACCGGCCTCGGGCTCCATCCAGGTGGTGACGAAGGTGGCGAGATTCAGCCGCGCGTTGCCGTCCAGCATCAGTTCGTCGTGCACGAGCTGATACGCCGTCGAGGGCGCCATGGGCGCGGTAGGCATCCGGTGCCGGGGCGGCGCCTCGGTCATGTCCCCGACCGGGTTCGCCGGCCCCAGGAAGGGGTTGACGGACATGGGGCGCTCGTCGTGCTGCGTGGCTCTGTGGAGCGGCATGGGTGCCTCCGTGCGGTGTCGGGGAGCCCGTGAGGGCCGTGCGGGTCCATGGACGGCTGCTGATCACCGGACGGCCGTCCCGTCCGGCCGCAACTGCATGTGAGGGCGGCCCGTGACCAGCAGCCAGGCCGGCAGGGAGGCGATGCACAGGAGGGTGAGCATCCCGGGGGCGTCGACCAGGACGGCGGCGACGAACAGGCTCACCCAGCCCTGCCGCGTGATGGCCAGCAGGACCCCCAGTACGGCCGCCGACACGCCCACCGCCGGATGCACCGCGGGCACCAGGGCGTGCGCGCACAGTCCGAGCGCCGTGCCCACGAACACGGCCGGGAAGATCCGCCCGCCGCGGAAGCCACAGGACGCGGCGACGAGCAGCGCCGCCAGCTTCACCACCGTCATCGTGGCGAACTCGCCGGCCGTCCAGCCCTCAGGGTCCTTCGCCAGTTCCGCTACCTCGTCGAGCCCCTTGAACAGCGTCAGATGCCCGCCCAGGGCGGCCAGGGTGCCCAGCACCACAGCGCCGGCGGGAAGCATCAGCATCGGGTGCCGCAGCCGAGCGAAGGCCCCGTGGACGTACGGGAAGGCGTAGACGGCGCACATGCCGAGCGCCGCGCCCGCCGAGGCCACCACGAGCGACGCCAGCAGATCGCCCCAGCCGGGGTGCCCGAACGGCGGCAGACGGAGATCGAAACTCGGCTCCGACACCAGAGAGGTCGTGAGCGCACCGGCCCCGGCGGCCGCCAGTGGCGCGAAGAGGCTGTCCCACAGCTGCCCCTTGATCCGCTGCCCGGCCAGCGCCTCCGAGATGACCAGGGCGGCGGCCACCGGCGTACCGAACAGCGCGCCGATCGTCCCCGCCTCCGCCAGCGCCACCCACCCGCGCGCTGTGGTCCGGGGGAAGGCCCTGAGGCCCGCCCAGACCGCCAGCGAGACGTTCACGGCGATGATCGGGTTCTCGGGTCCCAGGCTCGGCCCGCCGGCCAGCACGAGGGCGGTCGCCAGCAGCAGCCCGGGCAGCACCCCGAGCGGCAGCACCGGCGCGTCGAGGCCGGTGGTCGCGGGGTCGGGGCCCGCGTGGCCCGGGATCTTCCACACCACCAGCCCGACCGCCACGCCGGTGGCGAGGAGCATCACGAACATCCACAGCACGGAGTACCGGCCGACGCCGAGGGCGTCGGGCAGGGTCTGCCAGAGGACGTCCTGCAGCTCCTCGGCGGCAGCGCTCACCCCCAGCAGGACCAGACTCGTCGCCACGCCCACCAGCAGGGCCGGGGCGATGGTCGGCAGCAGAGTGCGTGCCGCGGTCGCCGGAGGGGCGGGGGGTGCGGGCTGCGTGCTGTCCTGGGCCACGCGCACACGATAAACGGATGAGACGGACAAATCGGGAACCCGCTTGCACCTCACGTGGCGTGAGGACCCAGGCTGGAGCGCGGAACCGAAAGGAGCGGAAGTGAGCTACTCCGTGGGACAGGTGGCCGGCTTCGCCGGCGTCACGGTGCGCACCCTGCACCACTACGACGCCATCGGCCTGCTCGTGCCCGGCGAGCGCAGCCTGGCCGGGCACCGGCGCTACAGCGACGCCGACCTCGACCGGCTGCAGCAGATCCTGTTCTACCGCGAGCTCGGCTTCCCGCTCGAGGAGGTCGCCGTCCTGCTTGACGACCCGGACGCGGACCCGCGCGCACATCTGCGCCGCCAGCACGACCTGCTGACCGCCCGGATCGAGAGGCTGCGGAAGATGGCGGCGGCCGTGGAACAAGCGATGGAGGCACGCAGCATGGGGATCAATCTGACGCCCGAGGAGAAGTTCGAGGTGTTCGGGGACTTCGACCCCGACCAGTACGAGGGAGAGGTCCGGGACCGGTGGGGCGACACCGACGCCTACCGTCAGTCGCAGCAGCGGGCGGCCTCCTACACCAAGGAGGACTGGCAGCGGATCCAGAGCGAGGCGGACGAGCTGACCCGGCGGTTCGTCGGGCTGATGGAGGCAGGGGAGCCGGCGGACTCCGAGGCGGCGATGGACGCCGCCGAGGCCCACCGCCAGGGGATCTCCCGCAATCACTACGACTGCGGGCACGAGATGCACACCTGCCTGGGTGAGATGTACGTCAACGACGAACGTTTCACGCGAAACATCGACCAGGCCAAGCCCGGTCTCGCCGCCTACATGCGGGACGCGATCCTCGCCAACGCCGTGCGGCACACCTCCTGAGCGGTCGTGGCCCGGATCTCTTCCGGGCCACGACCAGCACGGATCCCGTACGGCGCCGGCTCGCGGCTTTCTCCGGGGCGGGGGACAGTGCATGCTGGGGTACCCCCGCGGAACCTGGGCCTCAACGGCTGCGTTCATAATTTGGGCAGCCAGCCCAGCCCGTACCCCCCAGCTGCAGGAGCCACATCCCCGTGACCACGCTTGCGCTCGGCCCTGAGTGGCTGAGCCCGGACTACCTGATCGAGACGTTCAGCCTTCCCGGCATCCTCCTGATCGTCTTCGCGGAATCCGGACTCTTCGCGTTCCTGCCCGGCGACTCCCTGCTGTTCACGGCGGGTCTCTTCGTGGCTGAGGGCAACTACATCAGCCAGCCGCTGTGGCTGGTGTGCACGCTGATCGTGCTGGCCGCCGTCATCGGCGACCAAGTCGGCTACATGATCGGCAAGTTCTTCGGGCCCAAGCTGTTCAACCGGCCCAACTCCAAGCTCTTCAAACAGGAGAACCTGGAGAAGGCCCACGAGTTCATGGAGAAGTACGGTCCCAAGGCGATCGTCCTGGCCCGCTTCGTCCCGATCGTGCGCACCTTCGCCCCCATCGTGGCCGGCGCCGGCCGCATGAAGTACCGCACCTTCCTCACGTACAACGTCATCGGCGGTGTCGCCTGGGGCTGCGGGGTCACCTGCGCGGGCTACTGGCTCGGGCAGATCGAGCTCATCAAGAAGAACATCGAGCCGATCCTCGTCCTGATCGTCCTCATCTCCGTGGTGCCGATCATCATCGAGTACCTGCGCGAGCGCGGGAAGAAGAAGCGCGCCGCCGCCGAGGCCCCGGCCGCCACCGTCCCGCACCACCCCCAGGCGCCGGTGATGGACGACGCCACCACCCAGCTGCGCCGCATCACCCCGGACACCCCGCCGCCGGCCCAGCAGCACTACGGCGACCAGGGCGGCTACCCGCAGCAGCGGCCCCAGCAGCCGTACGGCAACGACCAGTACCACAACGACCAGTACCACAACGGGAACCAGCAGCAGCCGTACAACCGCGGCTACTGAGCGCCCCCGGACGGCGCCGGGACGGGAAGGGCGCGGACACCCTAGAAGCCTCGCGTCCGCTTGGCCGCCCGGCGCTTCTCCGGAGAACCGATCCGCAGGAAGATGCGGGAGATCTCCGACCCGAGGTTCACCCCGATCGCGATGGCCATGGCCAGGGCCACGGCCTTCGTGAGGTACCCCAACCCCGAGGTGAGTTCGTTCTGGGCGATGCCCAGCAGACCGAAGTACGTGGCGGAACCGGGCAGCAGCGGCCCGATCGCCGCCGTGGTGTACGGCAGCGCGGACGCGAACCGGTACCGGGCCAGCAACTGCCCGAACAGGCCCACCACACCGGCGGCCACCGCTGTGGACGCCACCGGTGAGATGTCACCCGTCACGTGCATCGCCCCGTAGACCACCCAGGCGACACCGCCGTTCAGCGTCGCCATCAACACCGTGGACCGTTCCTGCTGGAGCAGTACCGCGAAGGCCAGGGACAACGCCATCGACGCGGCGATCTGCAGCACCGGTCGCGGGTCGCCCCCGAGCGCGGCGTCCGGGTTCAGCTGGGCACCCACCTGTACGCCGAAGTAGAGCACCGTCAGCACCCCGGCCACGATGCCCACGAAGAAGTAGAGGACCTCCAGCAGACGCGCGGACGCCGTGATGTAGAAGCCCGTCAGGCCGTCCTGCACGCCCGCCACCAGAGCCCGCCCGGGCAGCAGCGCGAACAGCCCACCGGTGATCACCGCGGACGCCTTCACGTCCACGTGAGCCGCGGTGAGCGCCACCCCGATCGCCGCCGGCGGCATCGCGGCCGCCGTGAACTGGTAGAACTCCGGCAGCCCTCGCCCCGCGCACAGCCAGGCCAGCCGGTCGCCGAGCATCGCGCCGATCGCGGCGGACACGAACACCAGGAAGCCACCGCCGACGAGCACCGAGGCCGCGCCCGCGAGGAGCCCGCTCGCCGCCGTCAGGGCCCAGCCGGAGTACGGGTGCCGGTTGCGGCGGATCTCCGCCAGCCGCCGGTAGGCCTCCTCCAGGGAGACATGCGTCTCGTCGTCGCTGAGGTCGTCCACCAGCTGGTAGACGGCCGCCAGACGGGTGTAGTCGGGGCTGCGGCGGCGCACCGTGCGGGAGGCGGTCACCGGGTCGTCGACCAGGGACGGCTGGTAGGAGATCGCCAGCAGGGTGAAGGTGACGTTGGGCTCGCAGCGGTCCAGGCCGTAGGAGCGGCAGACGGCGAACATCGCCGCCTCGACGTCCTCGGCGCCCTCACCGCCCGCGAGCAGCAGCTCCCCGATACGCAGCGTCAGGTCGAGCACGCGCGGCACGGCCGGACCCGCCTCGTCGTGCCGGTGCACCGACTCCGGAGCCGGCCGTTCGGTCACCGGCATCCGCAGCATCGTGCGCATCCGGTCCTGCCACGGCACGTCCCGGGTGAGGCTGACGGCCGGCACGCCGCTCGGCGGGGTGAACGCGGGCGGCGGCTGCTTCGAGTTGTACGTACTGGGCGGGTTGAACGCGGAACCCTCGGACTCGACGGCTTGCGGCGGCGCCACGTCCAGGCCGTCCGGCACCGAGAACTCCGAGGTCGTCTCGGAGTCCGTACCGGGCTTCGAGACGGCCAGCCCCTCGGGAAGCGCGAACTCGGACGTCGTCGACGATTCGGCCTCCGCCGTCGCCGCGACACCGGCGGGCGGTGTGAACGCACTCCTTGCCTCGTCCGACTGCGGCTTGCGGTCCTCCGCGTCCGTCACTTGCCCTTCGCTCCCTGTACGACACCGTCCGTAGGACCGTTCCCCGGCCCGCCCCTCCTACTGCCTCAGTATGCGCACGCACAACAAAACGGGCCGCACGCGCGCGTACGGCCCGTTCTGCGTCTCGCAGCGGGGGAGGGCTCAGTGGCCGCCCGTCTCCTTGAAACGCTTGTAGGACCGCTCGATCTCGGCCTCGGCGTCCACCCGGCCCACCCAGTTGGCGCCCTCGACCGACTTGCCCGGCTCCAGGTCCTTGTAGACCTCGAAGAAGTGCTGGATCTCCAGGCGGTCGAACTCCGACACGTGGTGAATGTCGCGCAGGTGCTCCACGCGCGGGTCGGTCGACGGGACGCACAGCAGCTTGTCGTCGCCGCCGGCCTCGTCCGTCATGCGGAACATGCCGATCGCGCGGCAGCGGATCAGGCAGCCCGGAAACGTCGGCTCGTCCAGGATGACCAGCGCGTCCAGCGGGTCGCCGTCCTCGCCGAGGGTGTTCTCGACGAAGCCGTAGTCGGTCGGGTAGGCGGTCGAGGTGAAGAGCCGACGGTCCAGGCGGATCCGACCCGTCTCGTGGTCCACCTCGTACTTGTTCCGCGAACCCTTCGGGATCTCGATCGTGACGTCGAACTCCACCGGACGCTCCTCCATGATCAGCACATAGTTCTGGTGGTTAAGTGTCCCTCACGCAGGTGTGTGATCGCGAAAGGGGCTGGTGGTCGTGCCAGAGCTGAGGCCTTGGCGGGCCGCGGGACCGCACGTCGTGCGGATCGCGGACGCCGTACGGTCGCGTCTCGCCCGGGCCGCGGAGAGCGTACGACCACGTCCGGGGCGCGACACCGCGGCCGACGGGCCACGGTCCGCACGGCCGGACCGGCCGGGATCACCGCAGGTCCCGCGGGTCGCGCGGCCGAAGACCTGGCAGTTCACCGCCACCGCCGCCACCGCCGGTCTGGCGCTGGCCGCGGGTGTGGTGACCGCCGCCGGTCCCTGGGACTCCTCGGGTCAGCGTACGGCCGAGCGCCACCGGGCCGTGGCCCTGGAAGCCTCGCGTGGCACAGATCACGGCGGCAGCCGCGCCCACGCCGGTACGCCGCCCCGCCGGCCGCAGGCCGCCCCGCCGGCCGCCTCGGTGCTCACCGGACTCGGCGGCACCGCCACCGCCGCCCGGTCCGCGCCCGCCCCGAAGAGCCTCGCCGCCGTTCTCGACCCGCTGCTGAAGTCACCGGCCCTCGGCCGCCGCTCCGCCGCCGTCGTCGACGTGGCCACCGGCGAGCGGCTGTACGGCTCCGGCGCCGGCGACGCCCTGATCCCGGCCTCGACCACGAAGATCGCCACCGCCGTCGCCGCGCTCTCCGCGATGGGTCCCGACCACCGCCTCACCACCCGCGCGGTGTACGAACCCGACACCGAGGAGGTCGTCCTGGTCGGCGGCGGCGACCCCACGCTCACCGCCCGCAAGAAGCCCCGGGGCCTCGCGGACCTGCACGACCTCGCCGAACGGACCGCGGCCGCCCTGGCCAAGCGCGGTGTGCGCGAAGTGACACTGTCGTACGACACGACCCTCTACAAGGGCGCCGCTATGCACCCGATCGGGGTCAATCCCAACCTCGCCGCCGTCACCCCCCTGATGGTCGACGAGGCCCGCACCGACGACTCCACCAGCGGCCCCGCCCCCCGGGTCGCGGACCCGGCGGCCGACGCCGCGCGGAAGTTCGGCGACCTTCTCGAGAAGCACGGCATCAAGGCCACGCCCCCCGGCCCGTCGAAGGCCACCACCCGGGCCACGACCCTGGCCACGGTCGCCTCGCCGCCGCTCGCCGTCCTCGTCGAGCGGATGCTGACCAACAGCGACAACGACCTCGCCGAGGCCCTCGCCCGGCACACCGCCCTGGCCACCGGCGGCGCCGCAGACTTCGCCGGCGGCGGCGCGGCGATCACCGCCCGCCTCAAGCACCTCGGCCTCCCCGTGAAGGGCGCCGACGTCAAGGACGGCAGCGGTCTCGACCGGCGCGACAAACTCACCGCCGACCTCCTCACCGCCCTGCTCGTCAAGGCCGGTGACCCCGCCCACCCCGAACTGCGCCCCGCCCTCACCGGTCTGCCCGTCGCCGGCTTCACCGGCACCCTCGCCGGCCGCTACACCGACGGCGCGGCCGGCGTCGTACGCGCCAAGACCGGAACGCTCACCGGCGTGAACACCCTCGCTGGCACCGTCGTCGACAAGGACGGCCGCCTCCTGGCCTTCGCCTTCCTGGCGAACAACACCCCCGGCCCGACGGCGGCCCAATCCGCCCTGGACAAGGCGGCCACGGCCCTGGCGACCTGCGGCTGCCGGTGACCTGGAAAGGGGCCTGGGCAACAAGGGGCGCGGGGAACTGCGCAAAAGAAGGGGGGATGGGGGCGCAGCCCCCAGGGACAGGACGGAAAGGGGCGGCGGGGGCGAGAACCGAAGGCACGACACCCTCGCAAGGCCCCACGACCGGCACCCCCACCACCTCGCCGCCCTGCCCCGAACCGGGCCACTCACGTACCGTTGACGCATGACGAGCATCGGTGGTGCTGCCTCTTCCGGGATGGTCGACTGGAATCTCGCGGTCGCGACCGCGACCCGGCTCATGCGACCGGGCCCCGACGTGAGCCGCGACGAGGCCCGCGCCGTCGTCGCGGAACTGCGCAGGCACGCCAAGGCCTCGGAGGAACACGTCCGGGGCTTCACTCGTCTGGGCACCGAGGAGACCCACGACACCCCCCTCCTCGTCGTCGACCGCCCCGGCTGGGTCCGGGCCAACGTCGCCGGCTTCCGCGAACTCCTCAAACCGCTCCTCGGCAAGATGCAGGAACGCCGCGGCAGCGGCCCCGGCAACGCGGTCCTCGGCGCCGTCGGCGGCAAGGTCACCGGCGTGGAACTGGGTGTGCTGCTCTCCTTCCTCGCCTCCCGCGTCCTCGGCCAGTACGAGACCTTCGCCCCCGCCACCCGCGACCTCCCGGCCGGCGCGAACGGCGGCGGACGGCTGCTGCTCGTCGCCCCCAACATCGTCCACGTCGAACGCGAACTCGACGTCGAACCGCACGACTTCCGCCTGTGGGTGACCCTCCATGAGGAGACCCACCGCACCCAGTTCACCGCCGTGCCCTGGCTGAGGGACCACCTGGAGGGCGAGATCCAGTCGTTCCTGGGGGAGACCGACGTCGACCCCATGACCGTCCTGGAACGCGTCCGTGAAGCCGCCCAGTCGCTCGCCGGCGGGCGCCCCGAGGGCGAGGAGGGCGACGAGGGACGCTCCCTCGTCGAAATCGTGCAGACGCCCGCGCAGCGTGAGATCCTCGGCCGGCTCACCGCCGTCATGTCGCTGCTCGAGGGCCACGCCGACTTCGTGATGGACGGTGTGGGCCCCCAGGTCGTGCCGACCGTCGCCGAGATCCGGGAGAAGTTCCAGCAGCGCCGGGCCAAGGGCGCCTCGCGCCTCGACATGGCCCTGCGCAAGCTGCTCGGTCTGGACGCCAAGCTCCGGCAGTACCGCGACGGCGAACGCTTCGTGCGCGCGGTCGTCGAGGAGGTGGGCATGGACGGCTTCAACCGGGTGTGGACCTCCCCCAACACGCTCCCCACCAAGGCGGAGATCGCCAAACCGGCGGACTGGATCACCCGGGTGCACCGCAAACCGGAAGCGTGAGCCCCGCGCCCCTGTCATGCGACGGATCCGGCCGATGGCAGACGGGCGCCCCGCCAATCACCCGTCCGAGGGACCGTGGGCCCTGGGCAGGCGTGCAATGCTCGGGGAACGGCCCGGTTCTGTCACCATCTACACACTCTGAGTGACCGAACCTCGGGCTCACCCCCCGAAAACTTCATGAAGGGAACCGGACATGGGTCCCCATCCTGCGGTCGCGGCGATACGCCTGGCGGTCCGCCGCGTCCTGACCGACATCCTCGACGACCACGGCCGAACCCCCGGCCGGCAGCCGCACGAGCTGCCCTCCTCCCCGCTCGTGCTGGTGGCCTGCTCGGGCGGCGCCGACTCCATGGCGCTCGCCTCCGCCCTCGCCTTCGAAGCCCCCCGGCTCGGCATCCGCGCCGGCGGCGTCACCGTCGACCACGGCCTCCAGGCCGGCTCCGACCTGCGCGCCGCCGAAGTCGTCGTGCGCCTGCGCGAACTCGGCCTCGACCCCGTCGAGTCCGTCACCGTCACCGTCGGACGCGACGGCGGACCCGAAGCCGCCGCCCGGGACGCCCGCTACGCCGCCCTGGACACCGCCGCCGAGCGGCACGGCGCCGCCGCCGTCCTGCTCGGCCACACCCGCGACGACCAGGCCGAGACCGTCCTGCTCGGCCTCGCCCGTGGCTCCGGCATCCGCTCCCTGTCCGGAATGGCCGCGGTCTCGGGGGCCGACGGCCGTTACCGGCGCCCCTTCCTCCAGCTCGACCGGCAGACCGCCCGCAAGGCCTGCATGGTCCAGTCCCTGCCCGTCTGGGACGACCCGCACAACGCCGACCCCGCCTACACCCGCTCCCGGCTCCGCCACGAGGGCCTCCCCGCCCTGGAGAAGGCCCTCGGCAAGGGCGTCGTCGAAGCCCTCGCCCGTACGGCCCAGCTCTCCCGCGACGACGCCGACGCCCTCGACGCCTGGGCCGGCCGGGCCGAGGCCGGCGTCCGGGACGCCGACGGCCGCCTGGAATGCGCCGCGCTGCACGCCCTGCCGCCCGCCGTGCGCCGCCGCGTGCTGCGCCGCGCCGCCATCGAGGCCGGATCCCCGGCCGGTTCGCTCTTCGCCCGCCACATCGAGGAGGTCGACCGGCTGATCACCGGCTGGCACGGTCAGGGAGCCATCAATCTCCCCGGCCGGGTCGTCGCCCGCCGGCAGGGTGGCAGACTGGTGATTCGGCAGGGCTGAATCCGGACCCCACCGACCCGTACGAGTCGCGGGGCGGACCGGACCGGCCGGTGGGACGACCGAAAGTGATGCGGGTGGACGCGAAAGACATGGGTGCCGACCTCGAGAAGGTGCTCATCACCAAGGAAGAGATCGACGCCAAGCTGGCCGAGCTGGCGGCGAAGATCGACGCGGAGTACGCGGGCAAGGACCTGCTGATCGTCGGCGTGCTCAAGGGCGCGGTGATGGTGATGGCCGACCTCGCCCGGGCGCTGTCCACCCCCGTCACCATGGACTGGATGGCCGTGTCGTCGTACGGGGCGGGCACCCAGTCCTCCGGTGTGGTGCGGATCCTCAAGGACCTCGACACCGACATCAAGGGCCGGCACGTCCTGATCGTCGAAGACATCATCGACTCCGGACTGACCCTCTCCTGGCTGATCTCCAACCTCGGCTCGCGCGAGCCCGCCTCCCTCAAGGTGTGCACGCTGCTGCGCAAGCCCGAGGCCGCCAAGGTCGCCATCGACGTGGAATGGGTCGGCTTCGACATCCCCAACGAATTCGTCGTCGGTTACGGCCTGGACTACGCCGAGAAGTACCGCAATCTCCCGTTCGTCGGTACGCTCGCCCCTCACGTCTACGGCGGCTGAACCCCAGGGCCCGGCCCGCCGTACGTTGATCGGGAACCCCGGCGGGCTCCGCGGCGTTGGAGCATGCGTGGACGCGATTGCCGGCTGTCCCCCGCAGCTTCGGGGGACAATGCTGGGGTACCGTCCGAAGAACAGCCTTTATCAAACTCACTATGGCAGGAGGGACGGGGCGGCACCGCTCCGTATGGATGGACGTGAAGCGATACTTCCGTGGGCCGGTCATGTGGATCGTGCTGGCCGTCCTTGCCGTGGTCGTGTTGATGCAGGTCGTCGGCTCGTCCGGCGGCTACAAGACGGTGGACACAGGCCAGGTCGTCCAGGCGATCAATGAGAACAAGGTCGAACAGGCCAAGCTGACCACCGGCGACGAGCAGACCATCAAGGTCCAGCTCAAGGACGACCAGAAGGTCGAGGGCAGCTCGAAGATCCAGGCGAGCTACATCGGCGACCAGGGCGTCACCATCGCCGCTACGCTGCAGGACAAGTTCCAGAACGAGCAGATCCCGGACGGCTACACGGTCTCGCCGTCCAAGCAGAACCCGTTCGTGAGCATTCTGCTGTCGCTGCTGCCGTTCGTCCTCATCGTGGTCGTCTTCCTGTTCCTGATGAATCAGATGCAGGGCGGCGGCTCCCGCGTCATGAACTTCGGCAAGTCCAAGGCGAAGCTCATCACCAAGGACACTCCCAAGACGACGTTCTCCGACGTCGCGGGCTCCGAAGAGGCCGTCGAGGAACTCCACGAGATCAAGGAGTTCCTGCAGGAGCCGGCGAAGTTCCAGGCCGTCGGCGCCAAGATCCCCAAGGGCGTGCTGCTGTACGGCCCGCCCGGCACGGGCAAGACCCTGCTCGCGCGTGCCGTCGCCGGCGAGGCCGGTGTGCCGTTCTACTCGATCTCCGGTTCCGACTTCGTCGAGATGTTCGTCGGTGTCGGTGCCTCCCGGGTCCGTGACCTGTTCGAGCAGGCCAAGGCCAACGCCCCGGCGATCGTCTTCGTCGACGAGATCGACGCCGTCGGCCGCCACCGCGGCGCCGGCCTCGGCGGCGGTCACGACGAGCGCGAGCAGACCCTGAACCAGCTCCTTGTCGAGATGGACGGCTTCGACGTCAAGGGCGGCGTGATCCTCATCGCCGCGACGAACCGGCCCGACATCCTCGACCCGGCCCTTCTGCGGCCCGGCCGCTTCGACCGGCAGATCGCGGTCGACCGCCCGGACATGCAGGGCCGGCTGGAGATCCTCAAGGTGCACCAGAAGGGCAAGCCGGTCGCTCCGGACGTCGACCTGTCGGCCGTCGCCCGCCGCACCCCCGGCATGACCGGTGCCGACCTGGCCAACGTGCTCAACGAGGCCGCGCTGCTGACCGCGCGCAGCGATCAGAAGCTGATCGACAACCACATGCTGGACGAGGCGATCGACCGCGTGGTGGCGGGCCCGCAGAAGCGGACCCGGATCATGTCGGACAAGGAGAAGAAGATCACCGCGTACCACGAGGGCGGACACGCCCTGGTCGCGGCGGCCTCACCCAACTCCGACCCGGTCCACAAGATCACCATCCTGTCGAGAGGCCGCGCCCTCGGCTACACCATGGTCCTGCCGGACGAGGACAAGTACTCCACCACGCGCAACGAGATGCTGGACCAGCTGGCCTACATGCTCGGCGGCCGCGCGGCGGAGGAGCTCGTCTTCCACGACCCGACCACCGGTGCCGCCAACGACATCGAGAAGGCCACCGGCCTGGCCCGCGCGATGGTCACGCAGTACGGCATGACCGAGCGGCTGGGCGCGATCAAGTTCGGCGGTGACAACACCGAGCCGTTCCTCGGCCGTGAGATGGCTCACCAGCGCGACTACTCGGAAGAGGTCGCCGCGCTGGTCGACGAAGAGGTCAAGAAGCTCATCGAGACCGCGCACAACGAGGCGTGGGAGATCCTGGTCGAGAACCGCGACGTCCTCGACAACCTCGTCCTGGCCCTCCTGGAGCGGGAGACGCTGGGCAAGGAGGAGATCGCCGAGATCTTCGCGCCGATCGTCAAGCGCCCGCCCAGGCCCGCCTGGACCGGCTCCTCGCGGCGTACGCCGTCCACCCGCCCGCCGGTCCTCTCCCCCAAGGAGCTGGCCCTCACCAACGGGGCGAACGGCGCGACGCCGGCCATCACGACCGCCAAGAGCACCACGGCGGAGCCCGCCGCCCCGGCGCCGGAGCGAACCCCGGAGGAACGCCCGGAGAGCTGATCCGAGGCTCACGGCGCCCCACCGGGCCCGGAATGGATGCCGCGCCCCCCTGGTTCTAGCCTGGGGGGCGCGGCATTTTGCGTAACCCGCACTTGAGACGCGTGCCCCTCACGCGTGAAGGCACAGGAACGAGGCACCCCATGACCGACCCCGTGACGCTGGACGGCATAGGCCCCATCGGCGAGTTCGACGAGAAGCGGGCCCAGAACGCCGTGCGCGAGCTGCTCATCGCGGTCGGCGAGGACCCGGACCGCGAGGGCCTGCTGGAGACCCCGGCACGGGTGGCACGGGCGTACCGGGAGATCTTCGCGGGCCTGTGGCAGAAGCCCGAGGACGTGCTGACGACGACCTTCGACCTCGGCCACGACGAGATGGTGCTGGTCAAGGACATCGAGGTCCTGAGCAGCTGTGAACACCATCTGGTGCCGTTCGTCGGGGTTGCCCACGTCGGTTACATTCCGTCGGTCGACGGCAAGATCACGGGCCTTTCGAAGCTGGCCCGGCTCGTGGATGTCTACGCCCGGCGCCCGCAGGTGCAGGAACGACTCACCACTCAGGTCGCCGACTCCTTGATGCAGATACTGGAACCGCGTGGAGTGATCGTCGTCGTCGAGTGCGAGCACATGTGCATGTCGATGCGGGGAGTGCGGAAGCCCGGGGCGAAGACCATCACGTCGGCCGTGCGGGGGCAATTGCGTGACCCTGCCACCCGAAACGAGGCAATGAGCCTGATCATGGCCCGCTGACGCGACACGTGCCACGCCGTCCGTCGTGTGCCGCGGTTACGCCGCCGGTGCCGTGCCCGGGCCGTTGTTGTCGTCGTCCTCGGGGAGTTTGCAGACGCGTTCCAGGAAGATGGCGGCCGCTATGACTCCGATGGCTGCCACGACCGAGAGGCCGGCGTAGATGGCCTGGTCGCGGCGGGCGGGGATGTCCAGGGACTCCAGCAGGAAGACGCCCGTGCCGCCGTACATGCCGGCGACCAGGGCGGCGACCAGGGCGCTGGCCTGCCCGAAGACGACCGCGCGGGCCGCCATCAGCGGGTCGACCCCCTTGGCGTCGTGCTGCCGTTCGCGCTGGGCCTTGAGGCGGGCGCGGAGGTTGAGCGCGGTGGCCGCGAGGACCACCGCGATCAGGGCGAGGACGATGGGGGCGGCCACGGGCACGCTCGGGAGGGTCCCCAAGGAGTTCCACAGGCGGGCGCCGGCCCAGGACAGGATCCCGGCCACGACGAAGACGCCGGCCAGCACCCTGATGCGCAGCTCTTTCACGGTGTCCCTTCGCGTTCCCCCGGACCGGTGCCCCGGAAAGTGGTCGTCTCGACCTTAACGGCTACTCGGGCAGCCGGAGTTCCAGGTCCGCGCGGGGCGTGACGCCTTCGCGGGTGACCGTGCCGAGGAGGTCGGCGACCGGTCCGCGGCCGGGGAGTTCCGCCTCGGGGTCGATGTCGTGCCAGGGGGCGAGCACGAAGGCGCGCTCGTGGGCGCGCGGGTGGGGGAGCGTGAGCCGGGGGTCGTCGGAGTGGAGGTCGGCGTAGGCGACGATGTCCACGTCCAGGGTGCGCGGGCCCCAGCGCTCGTCCCGGACCCGGTGGAAGGCCTCCTCCACCGCGTGCGCCCGCTCCAGCAGGGAGGACGGGGGCAGGGTGGTCCGTAGGACCGCGACCGCGTTGAAGTACGAGGGCTGGCTGCCGGGCTCGACGCCCCAGGGCTCCGTCTCGTACACGGGGGAGACCGCCTTGACCCGGATGCCCGGGGTGTCCTCCAGGGCGTCGACGGCCCCCTGGAGGGTCTCCAGGCGGTTGCCCAGGTTGGCGCCGAGGGAGACCACGGCCCGCTTCGGGTTCTGCAGGGTGGTGTCGGCGGCGTCGACCTGCTCGACCACGGAGGCGGGGACGGGCTGGACGGTCGGGTCGGTGTGGCCCGCGGTGGACGGCCTGGTCATACGCGGCTCCGGGTGATGGTGACGGTCACGTCGTCGAAGGGCACGGTGATCGGCGCGTCCGGCTTGTGGACGCACACCTCGACCTCCTGCACCACGTCATGCTTCAGACAGACCTGGGCGATGTGCTCGGCGAGCGTCTCGATGAGGTTGACGGGCTCGCCCTGGACGACGGCGACGATCTCCTCGGCCACGATGCCGTAGTGCACCGTCTTCGTCAGGTCGTCGTCGGCCGCGGCCGGCCTGGTGTCCAGGCCGAGGACGAGGTCCACGATGAAGGTCTGGCCCTCCTCGCGTTCCTTCGGGAACACACCGTGGTGCCCGCGGGCCTTCAGGCCGCGCAGCGCGACACGATCCACGCGAATCACTCCTGCAGTCGTCGGTCCGGCCGGTCGGTGCTCTGTGCGGAGGCACACCGGCCTGCCCTCGAATCTACCTGCGGCCGCCGACAGTGCCGGTGCCCCCGGGGGTGTCGCCGCGAGCCGGTGTCCGAAGCCTTCACCGTCCGTTTGCCCCGGGGAGGGCGGGAGCGCACCGTCCGGTGGCGGCTTCGGCCCCGGCCGCCGTGATTCCGGCCACGTGGCGGGGCGGGACCGCTGTCCGGGTGCCCGGTCCGGGGTGTTCAGTCCGGGGTGCCCGGGGTGTCGTCGTCCTCGGTCTCGTCCTCCTCGGCGAGGACCGGGGAGGCGTGGTGGGACCAGAGCTTCCAGCCGACCGGGGTGCGCCGGAACACGTTGGTGGCGACCACGAGCTGGCCGACCAGCGGCCCGAGCTCCTCTCCGGCCTCCGGTGCGGGGCCGCCGCTGAGGATGTTCTCGGTGCAGGTCACCAGGGCGGTGTCGCCGGTGACGGAGACATGCACGTCGGTGAGGAAGAACTGGATGTAGTCGGTGTTCGCCATGATCAGGGCGTACGACCTGAGGACCTCGCCGCGTCCGGTGAGCACGGGCCAGCCGGGGTGTACGCAGGAGACGACTCCGCTGTCGGCGGGGTCGTGGTAGGTCTCGTCGACGCCGAGGTCGGCCGGGGTGAGCCAGAGCGAGGCGACCTCTTCGAAGTCGCCCCTTTCCAGTGCCTCGTAGAAGGCGGTGTTGGCGGCTTCGACCTGCTCGACGTCGGTGTGGGGTGCGGTCACCGGGCTCCTTCTGCGCCGTGTGCGCCGTGTGCGCCGGGTTCGGAGGGTGTGGGGGGCGCCGTGCGCGCCTGTTCTATCGCGCGGGTGACCCGGACGGCGTCCGCGGTCGCACGGATCTCGTGGACGCGGACCGCCCAGGCTCCGGCCTGCGCGGCGAGGGCGGAGACGGCGGCGGTGGCCGCGTCGCGTTCCCGGGCGGGCGGGGGCGGGGCGTCGGGGCCGGCCAGGACGCGGCCGAGGAATCGTTTGCGGGAGGCGGCGACCAGCACGGGGTGGCCGAGGCCCAGGAGGCGGTCGAGGTGGGCGAGCAGGGTCAGGTCGTGGCCGGCGTCCTTGGAGAAGCCGAGACCGGGGTCGACGATCACGCGGTCGGCGGCGACACCGCCCTCCAGGACGGCCTCCACGCGCGCGTGCAGTTCGTCGACGACCTCGGTGACCACGTCGGCGTACACGCCTTTGACGTTGCCGCCCTCCAGGAAGCCGCGCCAGTGCATGACGACGAACGGTGCTCCGGCGGCGGCCACGACGGGGATCATGGCGGGGTCGGCGAGGCCGCCGCTGACGTCGTTGACGAGTGCGGCGCCGGCCGCGAGGGACCGCTCGGCGACGGAGGCGCGCATGGTGTCGACGGAGACGGTGACGCCTTCGGCGGCGAGGCCGCGCACCACGGGGATGACGCGCTTGAGCTCCTCGGCCTCGTCGACGCGGGTGGCGCCGGGCCGGGTGGACTCGCCGCCGACGTCGACCAGGTCGGCGCCCTGGGCGACGAGGTCGAGGCCGTGCTTGACGGCGGTCGTCGTGTCGAACCAGCGGCCGCCGTCGGAGAAGGAGTCGGGGGTGACGTTCACGACTCCCATGACCGCGCAGCGGTCCCAGTGAGGAAGGCCCGCGACCTGGCGGCGTCCGCTGTGGTTGCTCATATGTTCAGCGTAGGCCCAGGGGGCGCCCGGAGTGTGTCCCGGCCCGGGTGGGGCGGGGCGTCCGCGGGGTGGTGCGGCTCCTCGTCGGCGACGGTCCGCGCGGGGGTGGATCACGCCGCGCGGGCGGTGCCTTCCGCCCGCGCGGGGGCGCGTTCCGCCGTGGTCCGGTGGGCGCAGGGCCGCCGGGCGGGTGCGCGGCGCCGAAGGAACCGGGGCAAGGACGGGGCGAGATTGAGGAAACCTTCTGCCTGCATTGCGGCGAAGCCGATGCGCGGCAGTTCGGCCGAGGCGCGATAGACGACGAAACGCGGTTCCCAGCGCGGCCGGAACTTGGCGTTGAACTTGTACAGGGATTCGATCTGGAACCAGCGGGAGAGAAAGACCAGCAGCCCGCGCCAGGCCCGCAGCACCGGTCCCGCGCCGAGCTTCTCGCCGCGGGCCAGTGCCGAGCGGAACATGGCGAAGTTGAGCGAGACGCGTGCGATGCCGAATCCCGGTGCGGCCTGGAGCGCCGCCACGATGAGCAGTTCGTTCATTCCCGGGTCGGCCGCGCGGTCGCGGCGCATCAGATCCAGTGAGGCGCCGTCGGTGCCCCACGGGACGAAGTGCAGGACCGCCTTGAGGTCGCCGTATGCGGCCGTCGCGGCGTCGGCCCGGTGCGCGGTGGCGACGAGGCAGTCGCCGTCGGCGGGGTCGCCGACGCGGCCCAGAGCCATGGAGAAGCCGCGTTCGGTGTCGGTGCCGCGCCAGTCGTCGGCGGCGCGGCGGATCCGGTCCAGCTCGGCCTCGCCGAGGTCACGGACACGTCGTACCCGGGTCTGGTAACCGGCCCGCTCGATGCGCTTCACCATCTGGCGCACGTTGCGCATCGGGCGGCCGGCGAGCGAGAAATCCGCGACGTCCACCACCGCCTCGTCCCCCAGTTCGAGGGCGTCGAGCCCGGTCTCGCGGGTCCAGACCTCGCCGCCGGTCTCCGAGCAGCCCATCACGGCGGGGGTCCAGGAGTGGGCTCTGGCCTCGTCCATGAAGCGTTCGATGGCGCCGGGCCAGGCCTCGACGTCGCCGATCGGGTCCCCGCTGGCCAGCATCACGCCGGAGACCACGCGGTAGGTCACCGCGGCCTTGCCGCTGGGGGAGAAGACGACGGCCTTGTCGCGGCGCAGCGCGAAGTGTCCGAGGGAGTCCCGGTCGCCGTGCCGGTCGAGCAGGGCGCGCAGCCGTGCCTCGTCGTCCTCGGTGAGCCGTGCTGCCGGGTGTTCGGGCCGGAGGGCGAGGTAGATGGTGGTGACGGCGGTGAGCAGGCCGAGGGCGCCGAGGGAGAAGGCGACCGTCCAGGAGGTGTCGCCCCGGTAGTCGACCGGGCCTTCGAGGCCGAAGAGGCCGTACAGGACGTGGGTGAGCCGGTCGGCCAGGCTCGGATCGTCGATCAGCGGTCCGGGGTGGGCGCTGACGACGACCAGGCCGAGGAGCAGCGAACCGGCGCCCATCAGGACGAAGTTGGCCAGTGCCCGCCATCTGCTGCGCGGGTCGGGCAGCGCGGTGAACTGGTCGCGGTGGCGCAGCAGGGGCGCGAGCAGCGCGAGTGTGAGCAGGACGCCCAGCAGGGAGTGGCGGTAGGTGAACTGGGCGACCGCGCCGGCCGGCAGCAGGGCGACGGCCGCCCGCCAGGCCCTGCGCTTGCCGCGCTTGAGTCCGTGCGCGAGCAGCAGCAACAGCACACCGGCGCTGAGGGAGAGGGCGGCCGCGAACGGGCCGAGCGCGCCGGGCAGCATCTCGGCGAGGGCGTGCATACGGCTGTGCCGGAAGCGGGGGAAGACGCCCGCGGCGATGTCCAGGAGGCCCACCAGGGTGCACGCGCGTCCAGCGAGGACGGGGACCGCCTCGGGGCGCGGGCCGCGCAGCAGTCGGCGTACGCCCCGTGCGGCCGCGTCGTTCCGTGGCCCGTCCCCGGGCCGCCGCCCGGCCGTGGGCTTCGGCAACCCGCCCGACATTTCCTCACCTGTCCTGACAGACATCGCGTCCCGTAGTTCTGCGAGAGACCGTGGTTCCGGTGCCGATTCGGGCATCCGGCGACATTGCGCCCTCTAGGACGGTGCCTTCGGGGGAGAGGTTCACTCCGCGCGGGCGGATGTTGGCGAGGGGATCCCGGGGTGCCGGCAAACGGGAAGTGGAATGCGCGGGAAGGGACTTCACCGTCCACCGGTGACGAAGTGATCTTGATGAAATCGGGTCTTGTGTCTATTCACGATCGTTCCGAGTTCCCTGATGCCCTGTGAAACCCTGGGGATGGCTTTGTTTTTACGGGCCGGGGCACCACGATTCGCCTACGCGCGGTAAGTTTCTGGCCATGCCACGTGGACGTCACCGTCATTCCCCGCCCTTGCACAGGATGCTGCCCCCGTCGGCGATCGCAGGCGTCTCCGCCGTCTGCGCCCTGGGGCCCTGGGTGTTCACGCAACCGATGGTGCTTCGTGTCCTGGCCGCGGCCGCCGCGGTCACCGCGATCGTCGGCGCCGTCGTCATGCGGCACTGGGATGCCCAGGCGGGCAAACGCGTCGCCGATCTCACGCGCGCGCGTGCGAGCGACGAGTGGCGTTTCGAGGAACGGGTCGCCGAACTCGAGTCCGACCTCGAGGAGTCGCGCGAGCTGCGGATGAAGCTGGAGCAGCGGCTGCGCGCCAAGCGCGCGGAACTGGCCGGGCTGCGCAACGAGCACGCGTCCCTGCTGCGCAGGTACGCCGCGGCGGAGGTCGACCGGGCGAGCGTCCTGGAGGAGCGCCGGGTGCTCGAGATAGAGGCCACGGTGCCGGCCCGCGCGCTGCCGGCGGGGCCCTCGGCGTCCGAGGAGCCGGAGCCCGCGGAAGCGTCCGCGGAGGCCGAGGACGTGACGGCAAAGGACGCGACCGACGCCGGGGAGCCGGAGGACACGGTTCCCGCGGTCTTCTCGCCGGAAGGGTCGAAGCTGTTCCTGCGGGCCGACGCGGCGCTGTCGCGGTTCGCCGGGGACGCGGACGAGAAAGCCGGCGAGGCGACCGTCGGACAGGCGGACGGGCCGGCGCGGGAGGAGACCGGGGAGCCCGGCGACGACCGTGCCGAGGCCTCCGGTGCCGCCGGCACGGACGGGAAGGACGGCGCGGCCGACAGGGCCGCAGCCGACGCGCCGAAGGACGACACCGCCCCGCAGCGGAACGACGCCCCGCAGGGCGACGGCACCCCCGAGGACGACGGCCCGGAGCCCACCAGGAAGTCCAGGCCCGAGCCGGCGCAGGAGGACGAGGCCGAGGGGCAGCCCGAGGCGGCCGGCGATCACGAACGCGCGGCCGCCTCCACCGCATCGGCCGCGCCTGTGGCCCAGCCCGTGCGACAGCCCTCCGGACACTTCACCGTGCCGACCGCGGTCGCGGTCGTACCGCCGACGGCACCCGTACGGCGTCCCGCTTCCGGGGGCGGGTTCGACTTCTTCGGGACGAAGAAGGACACGGACGGGTCCGACCTGGACACCGTCCAGAACGAGGACCTCGCCGACGTCGTCGGCCAGGAGGCGCTCGCGCTGCACAAGGCCGAGGCGGAGGCGCGGTACAAGCCCGCCGGCGAGGAGGCCCGCGGGGCCGGTCAGGTCATCGACCTGACGGAGCACGACGAGACGGAGCACATCGACGTCCAGGGCCTGCGCAGCGCGGTGTCCTGAACCACCGGCCACACCGACGGGGCCCCGCACACGGCACGTGCGGGGCCCCGTCGTCGTTCCCCGTCAGGCCATCCAGCGGTCCGGGCGGGCGTCCCTGCGGCCCGTACGGGAGCGTTCGGCCTGGGCGTGCAGCAGGGCCGCCGCCTCCGCGGCGTCCCTGAGGTGGGCCGTGACCGACTTGTTGGCGCCGGTGTCGACCACGACGTCGGCGACCCCCCGGGCCCGCCGCCAGGGGCCCTGGACGAGCCGCACGCTCTGCACCTTTGCGTGCGGCACCAGGGCCAGGCTGCGGCGCAGCAGCCCGTGGCGCGCGGCGAACACGGCGTCGGTCACGGTGAGCCCGTAACCGCGCCACCACACCGGCACGCACCACCGCGCGCGGCGCGGCGGCGGGACGAGCGCCTCGCGCGGGGGCACGCTCACCCCGGGCAGCACCCGCGCGACGACCGACTCGGCGAGTTCGCGGGGCGCGACCGGCAGCAGCAGGGAGTTCGACGACCCCGCCACGTCGAGCTCCACACGCACCCAGCCGCGCCGCCGCCACAGCAGCGGTTCGACGAGCCGTACGGTCTGCACGCGTCCCGGGGGCACCGTCTCGTGCGCCCGGTCCAGCAGCCCGTGGTCGATGCGCAGCCCGTCGGGCGACTCGCCGAGGGTCCAGTCGTACTCGGTGACGAACCGCCCCACGCTGCTCGCGCCCGCCGCGCCGAGCATCGGCACGGCCGCGGCGAGCACCGTCCACAGGCTGTGGGTGGCCGTCCACAACAAGGGCACCGCGACGCAGGCGACGATGAGCCAGCCCCAGGTCGCCCCGGTCAGCAGCAGGGAGACGGCGAGGACTCCCGGCGGCACCCGCAGCATCTGCCGGGACGGCGCCTCCCCGACCTCGTGCGCGGTCTCCGGCGCGAATCCCGCCGCCCGCGCGAGCAGTTCGGCGCGCAGCGCGCGCGCCTCGTCGGCGCCGAGGAACGCGAGTTCGTCCTTGCTGTCGGTGCCTATGACGTCGAGCTTGAGTTTCGCCACGCCCGCGACCCGCGCGAGCAGCGGCTGGGTGACGTCGACGGCCTGGATCCGCTCCAGCCGGATGTGCGCGGTGCGCCGGAACACCAGCCCGGTACGGATGCGCAACTCGCTGTCGGTGACCGCGAAGTGGGTGAACCACCAGCTCAGGAAGCCGTAGAGGGCGGCCGCCGGGACGAGCACGGCGAGCGCGATCAGCAGGGTCGTACTCGTCAGCCGGGTCAGCTGGCGCTGCGCCTGGTCGGGATCGTGCAGCGCCCAGCCGATCAGGACCGCCACGGGCGCCCAGGCCCGCCTGAAGGGCGTGACGGGGTGCAGCCGCCTCTCGGTCACGGGCGGTCGGCCGCGTACGTCCTCATGGACGTCCGGGGTCGTCACAGCCCCGCCGATCGGGCCTCGCCGAGCTCCGTGAGCCGGTCGCGCAGCCGTTCCGCCTCGGCCGGATCGAGGCCGGGGATGGTCGCGTCGGTCGCCGCGGCCGCCGTGTGCAGCTGCACGCTGGACAGCCCGAAGTGCCGCTCCACCGGCCCGGAGGTGACCTCGACCAGCTGCATCCGCCCGTACGGTACGACCGTCTCCTCGCGCCACAGGACGCCCCGGCTGATGAGCAGGTCGTCGGCGCGCTCCGCGTACCGCCAGGAGCGCCAGTTGCGCTCCAGCATCACCCAGCCCCAGAACAGCAGGGCCAGCGGCAGCACCGCGAAGGCGGCCCAGCCGGGTCCCGCGAGCAGCCCCGGCACCAGACCGGTGGCCAGCGTCAGCAGCCCCAGCCACACCACCAGCAACAACCGCCGCATCTTCAGCAGCCCCGGGGGCAGCGCGATCCACACCGGTTCGTCCCCCGCGCCCACCGGCTCCGCCGCTCGCGCCGTCCTGCCCGTTCCCGCCGGCCCCACGTCGTGCGGGCTCCCCGTCTCCATGGAGCCAGCGTACGTAGGAGAGACTGTGTTCATGACTCCCACGACGGAGACCATGGTCGGCATCGGCGGCGCGGCGGAGAGCACCGACATGGTGCTCAACATCGGACCCCAGCACCCCTCCACGCACGGCGTGCTGCGGCTGAAGCTCGTCCTGGACGGCGAGCGCATCACCCGCGCGGAGCCCGTGATCGGCTATATGCACCGGGGCGCGGAGAAACTGTTCGAGGCCCGCGACTACCGCCAGATCATCATGCTGGCCAACCGCCACGACTGGCTGTCGGCGTTCTCCAACGAGCTGGGCGTGGTCCTCGCCGTGGAGCGGATGCTCGGCATGGAAGTCCCCGAGCGCGCGGTGTGGCTGCGCACCCTGCTCGCGGAGCTGAACCGGGTGCTCAACCACCTGATGTTCCTCGGCTCCTATCCGCTGGAACTCGGCGGCATCACCCCGATCTTCTACGCCTTCACCGAGCGCGAGGAACTCCAGCACGTCATGGAGGAGGTCTCCGGCGGGCGCATGCACTACATGTTCAACCGCGTGGGCGGCCTCAAGGAGGACCTCCCCGCCGGATGGACCACGCGCGCGCGTGCCGCCGTCTCCGACGTCCGCTCCCGCATGGACCGCTTCGACGACCTGGTGCTCGGCAACGAGATCTTCCGGGGCCGCACGCGCGGCGTGGGCGTGCTGTCCCCGGAGGCCGTGCACGCGTACGGGGTGAGCGGGCCGATCGGGCGGGCCTCGGGTGTCGACTTCGACCTGCGCCGTGACGAGCCGTACCTCGCCTACGGGGAGCTGGGTGACGTGCTGCAGGTGGTGACCCGCGAGGAGGGCGACTGCCTGGCCCGCTTCGAGTGCCTGCTGGCGCAGACCCACAACGCCCTCGACCTCGCCGACGCCTGCCTCGACCGCCTCGCCGACCTGCCCCCGGGCCCGGTCAACCAGCGCCTCCCGAAGGTCCTCAAGGCACCCGAGGGACACACGTACGCGTGGACCGAGAACCCGCTCGGCATCAACGGCTACTACCTGGTCAGCAAGGGCGAGAAGACCCCGTACCGGCTGAAGCTGCGCTCGGCGTCGTACAACAACATCCAGGCGCTCACCGAGCTGCTGCCGGGGACGCTGGTGGCGGACATGGTGGCGATCCTGGGGTCGATGTTCTTCGTGGTGGGCGACATCGACAAGTAGCCCCGGCCCGCACCGCCGGCGCTCAGCCGCCGAGCACGTCCCCGATCCCCACCGGCTGCACCAGCCACCCGAAGTCCCCGAGCCCGCCCGGCGCGGTGAGTTCGGCGGCCTCCCCGGCGCCCGCGAGGGCGCGCACGTACCCGGCGGGGTCGGTGGACGCCAGGGCGAGCGGGGGGCGTGCGCCGCTCACCCCCAGGGCGTACAGGGCCTCCCGCTGCGCCAGCAGGCGGGTGCCGGGAAGCGCGCAGGCCTCGGCGCACGCGTCCAGCGCGACATGGGCGGTGATGTCGCACGACCCGTCCGGCACGGGCGTCGTCTCCCGGCCCTCCCGGAAGGCGGTGAGCGTCCCGAACGGTGGCCGCGCGGCGGCCGTGTGCGCGTAGTCCACGGCGACGGCGAGCCCCCGCGCGACCGTCCCGGCCGCCGCCGCCCAGGCCCGGTCCCGGGGCAGTCCCACCTCCGCGCGGAGCCCCTCCTCGTCCCCCAGGGGCCACCACCGCGCCAGCCACGCGGCCTGCGCACCGGCGACCGGCTCACCGAGCCGCTCCGTGCCGTCCTCCCGCACCAGCACCGTCCGCGGTACGCCCGCCGGGTCCACCTCGACGACGTCCACGGGCACGTTGTCCAGCCACTCGTTGGCGAAGAGCAGCCCCGTGGTCCCCGCCGGGGGCTCCGTCCGCCACTCGATCCGGTGATCGAGCCCGGCGGGCCGGCCGGCGAGCTCCACGGCGTACGCACGCGTGCGTGCCGCCACGTCGGCGGGCAGCGCGGCGAGGACGCCGGTGGCCAGTTCGCCCCGTCCGGCCGCCATGTCCACGAACCCGAGCTCCGCCGGGCGCCCCAGCGCCTCGTCGACCCGGCACAGCAGCCGCGCCACGGCGCCGGCGAACAGCGGCGAGGCGTGCACCGACGTACGGAAGTGCCCGGCCGGACCCGCCCCGGCCCGTCGGTAGAAGCCGTCCGGCCCGTACAGGGCCTCCTGGGCCGCCGCCCGCCAGCCCCGCGGGCCGTCCGCCCCCGCCCCTGCCGTCACCGGTTCGTTCTCCGTCCCTGGCCGTCGTCACCGCCCAGGTTAAGCGCGCGGATATGCCGGGCCTCCACCTTGCGGAGTACACGTACCGACCGGGGATCGACCCTCCGGTTGACCCTGCACGCATTTCACCTCCCTACGCTGGGTTACGTGCAGCGCCTCTATGACTTCCTCCGCAGACACCCGACATGGGTCGACGGCTTCTGGGCCGTGGTCCTGTTCGGGATTTCGGTGCTCGGCGGAGCGGCCATGGAGGAGGCGCGGGGCACGGATCTGCCGTTCCTCACCGTGCCGGTCATGCTGCTGTTGTCGCTGGTCGTCGCGCTGCGCCGGCGGATGCCCGAGCGGATGCTGGTCCTCGCCGTCGTGGTGGGTGCGGGACAGCTGCTGGCGGACGTGGCGACGCTGCCCGCCGACTTCGCGCTGCTGGTGATCGTCTACACGGTCGCGGCGATCGGCGCCCGCTGGGCGTCCCGCTTCGCGCTGACCGCCGCCCTGTGCGCGGCGCCGCTGGCGCAGCTGCGCTGGCCCAACCCCGACGCGAGCGCGGCGGAGAACATCGCCGTGATGATCTTCCAGACCGTGCCGTTCGCCCTCGCCTGGGTGCTCGGCGACTCCATCCGCACCCGCCGCGCCTACTTCGCGCAGCTGGAGGAGCGGGCCGCCCGTCTGGAGAAGGAGCGTGCCGCGCAGGCCAAGGTCGCGGTCGCCGCCGAGCGCGCCCGGATAGCCCGCGAGCTGCACGACGTCGTCGCGCACAACGTGTCGGTGATGGTGGTGCAGGCCGACGGCGCCGCCTACGTCCTCGACGCCGCGCCCGACCAGGCGAAGAAGGCCCTGGAGACCATCTCCTCCACGGGCCGCCAGGCCCTCGCCGAGATGCGCCGCCTGCTGGGCGTGCTGCGCACCGGCGAGCACCAGGAGGCCGGCGAGTACGTGCCGCAGCCCGACGTGCGGCAGATCGAGGACCTCGTCGAGCAGTGCCGGGGATCCGGACTGCCCGTGGACTTCAAGGTCGAGGGCACGCCGCGCCCGCTGCCCAGCGGGGTCGAGCTCACCGCGTACCGCATCGTGCAGGAGGCGCTCACCAACACCCGCAAGCACGGTGGCCCCAACGCGGGGGCCAGCGTGCGCCTGGTGTACTTCGACGACGGGCTGGGCCTGCTCGTGGAGGACGACGGCAAGGGCGCCCCGCACGAGCTGTACGAGGAGGGCGGCTTCGACGGCCAGGGGCACGGACTGATCGGCATGCGCGAACGGGTCGGCATGGTCGGCGGCACCCTGGACGCGGGACCGCGCCCGGGCGGAGGATTCCGCATCAGCGTGCTGCTGCCGCTCAAACCCGCGCACTGACGATGTCGCACGCTCCCTGTTGACACCTGTCACAACCCCTGTGACGAACCGACGACCGAACCGAACGGAAGAGGCCCCGATGACGATCCGCGTGATGCTCGTCGACGACCAGGTGCTGCTGCGCACCGGGTTCCGGATGGTGCTCGCCGCCCAGCCGGACATGGAGGTCGTGGCGGAGGCGGGCGACGGCGTCGAGGCCCTCCAGGTGCTGCGCTCCACCGCCGTCGACGTGGTGCTGATGGACGTCCGCATGCCCAAGCTCGACGGCGTGGAGACCACCCGCCGGATCTGCGCGGACACCGACCCGCCCAAGGTGCTGATCCTCACCACCTTCGACCTCGACGAGTACGCCTTCTCCGGGCTGAAGGCGGGCGCGTCCGGCTTCATGCTCAAGGACGTGCCGCCCGGCGAGCTGCTCGCCGCGATCCGCGCGGTGCACAGCGGCGACGCAGTGGTCGCCCCCTCCACCACCCGCCGGCTCCTGGACCGCTTCGCGCCGATGCTGCCGAGCGCCGGCAAGCAGCCCGAGCACAAGGCGCTGGAACGGCTCACCGAGCGCGAGCGCGAGGTCATGGTGCTGGTCGCCCAGGGCATGTCCAACGGCGAGATCGCGGCCCGGCTGGTGCTCTCCGAGGCGACCGTGAAGACCCACGTGGGCCGCATCCTCACCAAACTGGGCCTGCGGGACCGGGTGCAGGTGGTCGTCCTCGCCTACGAGACGGGACTGGTACGGGCCGGCGGACACGGCTGAACGGACGGCCGCGCGCCGGTAGGGTCTGCGCATGCTGCTGTGGATCAACGGGCCCTTCGGGGGCGGCAAGACACAGACCGCACACGAGATACGGCGCCGCCTGCCGGGGAGCGTCGTCTGCGACCCGGAGTACCCCGGGTTCGGCCTGCACCGCATGCTGCCGCCCGGACTGCGGGGCGACTTCCAGGATCTGACGGCCTGGCGGCAGGGCGTCGTCGAGGTCCTCGACCTCACCCTGACGCAGCACGACGGCGTGGTGATCGCCCCCATGACCGTCACCGACCCCGGGTACTTCGCGGAGACCGTGGGCCGGCTGCGCGACATGGGCCACGACGTCCGTCACTTCACCCTTCTCGCCGAGCGCGACACCGTGCTGCGGCGCCTGCGCGAGCGCACCTTCGGCCACGTCCTCGGGACCGTCATGGGCCAGGCCGCCCTGCGGCGGGAGAGCTGGGCGGTGCGGCGGCTCGACCACTGCCTGGAGCGCCTCGCCGAGCCGGAGTTCGCCGAGCACCTGTGGACGGACCACACCACGGTGCCGAAGACCGCCGACCGCATCGCCGTGCTGGCCGGGCTGACCCTGCGCCCCAACCACGAGGGCCGGTTGCGGACGCGGCTGCGGCAGGCGGCCGTGGGCATCCGGCACATCCGCTTCGACTGACGAACGCGCGGGGAGCGGGTCCGGGCGTCAGCGCAGGATCCCCTCCAGGAAGTCGCTGCCGAGCCGGGCCACGACCGTCACGTCCAGCTGGTGCAGCACATACCGCCCACGGCGCCGGGTGCTGATCAGTCCGGCCTTCTTCAGCACGCCCAGGTGCCGCGAGATCTCCGGCGCCGTCATCCCGTGCACCTGGGCCAGTTCGCTCGTGGTGTACGCGCTGCGGGCGAGGTGGCGGCACATGCGCATACGGACCGGATGGGACAGCGCGGTCATCCTCAGCGCCAGCTGCTCGACCGTCGGCGGGGCGGCCGGCTCGGGGGCGCCGACCGGGTAGTGGAGCACCGGCTGCCAGCCGTGCCGGTGCAGCACCATGAGGTGCGGCCAGCCGAGGCTGGTCGGGATCAGCAGCAGTCCGCCGTCGCCGGTGGCCGTACGGCCGTCGCCCAGCTTGTCCACGGTGATCCGGCCGGCCGCCTGGTCGAGTGTCACCGCGGGGGACACCGCGGCCAGCGCCTCGGACAGCCCCTTGCGGCGGAGCAGGTCGGTCTTGAGGCGGGTGTCCGCGGCCAGCTGATGCCGCAGCCGGGCCCACGTCTCGGCGAAGAACGCGACGTCGCAGTCCTCGAGGAACTGCCGCAGCCAGTCCCTGATCCGCGGCGGATCGGCCAGCAGCCGCTCGGTGAACAGCACCTGCCGCGGCCCCCGCGCGGCGGCCAGCTCCAGCGAACGACGCCGCAGTCCCTCGTCGGCCAGCGGACCGGGACCCGGCAGGCTGTAGGGGAGGGCGCAGGTGAACTCCAGGGCGGCGTCCACGAACTGTTCGTCGGACAGCTTGTCCAGCAGGTCCAGCTCCTCGGCGAGGGTCCCGCCCGGGAGCGTCGCGCGGCCCGGAACGCCGGCGCTCGCAAGGAACAGGTCCGAGAACGTGGTCCGCCACAGGAAGTCCGCCTCGCACATCCGGTCCGCGAGGTGCTGGTCCAGACGCGCGGTCACGCCCGCCACCCAGGCCTGGAGCCCCGGGTGGTGCGACGGCTCGGACAGCGCGTGCAGGGCCATACCGAGCTCGGCCAGAGGGGACGGCACGACGGCGACCCTCTCCGGGCGCAGCCCCGCGATGTCGATGTGCACACCCATGCCCACATGGTGCACCGACGACGCCGTGTCGCCCCCGGAGGGGCGGATGCCGGCCCCTCCGGCGTGCGGTCAGACCCGGAGCAGCCGCTCGGCGAAATCCACCGCCGCCGCCCGCACCTCGTCGCCCGTCCACTCCAGCGCCGCGGCCCGCACATTCACCTCGGTGAAGGACAGCCCCGGGCCCTTGGGGGCCCACGAGTTGGCGAACAGCACCGCCCCCGTCTCCTCCGCCGCCCCGATCGCCGCCTCGGCGGCCACTTCCGGCTCGTACGGCACCCACACCTGGAAGTCGTGGGTGTGCGGCACCTCGGGATGCACCCGGAACCAGGGCAGCCCGCCGGCCTCCAGTCCCTCGCGCAGCGCGGCGGCGACCACGCGCGCGTGCCGTACGTACTCCGGCAGCCGGGGCAGCTCCCGCTCCAGCCCGATCAGCGCGGACAACGCGGTCGGGAACTGCTGGAACACGGCGCCCCCGTACCGGTGCCGCCAGACCTTCGCCTCCTCCACCAGCGTCGCGGGACCCGCGAGAGCGGCACCGCCGAAGGCGTCGAGGGACTTGTAGAACGACACGTAGACGCTGTCCGCGAGGCCCGCGATCTCCTCCAGCGGGCGCCCGAAGTGCTCGGTGCACTCCCACAACCGGGCGCCGTCGAAGTGCACGACCGCCTCGCGCTCCCGCGCGGCGTCCACCACCTCCGTCAGCTCCTCCCAGGTGGGCAGCACGAAACCGGCGTCCCTGAGCGGCAGCTCCAGCATCAGCGCCCCGAAGGGCTCCTCGAAGTCGCGCGCCTCGTCGGCCGTGGGCAGCCGGGGCTCGCTCGTCATCCGTACCGGGCGCAACCCGCTGACCTGGCTGAACGCGTTCCGCTCATGCACCTCCGGGTGGCTGAGCGGATGCAGGGCGACCGCCGGGTCGCCGGTACGGCCGGCCCAGCAGCGCAGCGCGACCTGCTGCGCCATCGTGCCGGTCGGGAAGAACGCGGCGGCCTCCGTGCCGAGCAGATCGGCGACCCGCTTCTCCAGGGCCTCCACGACCCCGTTGCCGTAGACGTCGGAGTCCTCGTCGAGGTCGTACACGCTCCCCGCCGCCTCCAGCACGGCCAGCCGCTCCGAGAGCGGGGCGAGGAAACCGAGGCGCGCGAGCACACGCGGCGCCTTGCGCCAGGCGGCGATCCGCCGTTCGCGCTGTGTCGGCCGCTGTGCGCCGTCCGCGTCGGATCCGGGCCGCCGCTCGTCCCCGGCCGTCGTGTCGTTGGTGCCGTCCGCCGTATCACTCATGCCCGCGATCATGCCGCGCCCCGGCCCGCGCGGGCACTCCCCTTTCGGCATGCGCGCCCGCCGAAGACGGGCACGCGCGCCCGCCGCACATTTCCGCACGCGCGTGTGCCGCGACGCCGCACGGAAACCCACAGCCTGTGGACAACCGACCGCCCCCGCAACCGATCGCGTTAACATGACGAGAAATCGTCCGGTACCCCGAGCGGACTGGAACGGGAAGGCCGCCGTCGCGTGAACACAACCCCACAACCCGATCCCAGGGACCGCCCCGCGCGGCTCACCGTCGGCGTCGTAGGCGCCGGACGCGTGGGCCCCGCCCTGGCCGCGTCCCTCCAGCTCGCCGGGCACCGTCCGGTGGCCGTCTCCGCCGTCTCCGACGCCTCCCGCAGGCGCGCCGAGCAGATGCTCCCGGACGTGCCGGTGGTGCCGCCCGCCGAGGTCCTCCGACAGTCCGAGCTGGTCCTGCTCACCGTCCCGGACGACGCGCTGCCGGAGCTGGTCTCCGGACTCGCCGACACCGGCGCGGTGCGGCCGGGACAACTGCTGGTGCACACCTCCGGCCGGTACGGCGCGAAGGTCCTCGACCCGGCCCTGCGCGCGGGCGCCCTGCCGCTCGCCCTGCACCCCGCGATGACGTTCACCGGCACCCCCGTCGACGTGCAGCGGCTCGCCGGATGCCCCTTCGGCGTCACCGCGCCCGAGGAGCTGCGGCTGGCCGCCGAGGCCCTCGTCATCGAGATGGGCGGCGAGCCCGAGTGGATCGCCGAGGAGAACCGCCCGCTCTACCACGCCGCCCTCGCCCTGGGCGCCAACCACCTGGTCACCCTGGTCGCCCAGTCCCTCGAACTGCTGCGCACCGCCGGCGTCGGGGCCCCGGACCGGATGCTCGGGCCGCTGCTCGGCGCCGCCCTGGACAACGCCCTGCGCTCCGGCGACGCGGCGCTCACCGGCCCGGTCGCGCGCGGCGACGCCCGCACGGTCGCGGCGCACGTCACCGAGCTGCGCCGGCACTCCCCGGGGGCCGTGGCCGGCTATCTGGCGATGGCCCGCGCGACGGCCGACCGCGCCCTCGCCCACGGCCTGCTGAAGCCGGAACTCGCCGAGGACCTCCTCGGGGTGCTCGCCGACGGAGCCGAAGGCCCGGGGGAGGGCCGATGAGGACCACCGGCCGCACCGCCCCGTGTCCCGCCCGCACCACGACCCGCGCGTCCCGGAACGGAGTCGCCCGATGACCGCCACTGTGCTGCGCACCGCCGCCGAACTGAGCGCACGCGCGCGTACCGGCCGCCGCGCCGTCGTGATGACCATGGGCGCGCTGCACGAAGGCCACGCCACGCTGATCCGCACGGCACGCGGGATCGCGGGCCCCGAGGGCGAGGTCGTGGTCACCGTCTTCGTCAACCCGCTGCAGTTCGGCGCGGGCGAGGACCTGGACCGCTACCCCCGCACCCTGGACGCCGACGTCAAGATCGCCGAGCGGTCCGGCGCGGACGCGGTGTTCGCCCCCGCCGTGGACGAGGTCTACCCGGGCGGCGAACCCCAGGTGCGGATCAGCGCCGGCCCCATGGGCGAACGCCTGGAGGGCGCCGCCCGGCCCGGCCACTTCGACGGCATGCTCACCGTCGTCGCCAAGCTGCTCCACCTCACCCGGCCCGACATCGCCCTGTACGGCCAGAAGGACGCCCAGCAGCTCGCCCTGATCCGCCGCATGGTGCGGGACCTGAACTTCGGCGTCGACATCGTCGGGGTCCCCACCGTCCGCGAGGAGGACGGGCTCGCCCTGTCCAGCCGCAACCGCTACCTCTCGCCCCCCGAGCGGCGCACCGCGCTCGCGTTGTCCCAGGCCCTGTTCGCCGGCCGCGACCGGCACGCGGCCCAGCAGGCGCTGCGCGCGCGTGCCCGCGAAGTGCCGGCCACCCGCGCGCGTGCCGAGGCGCTCAGCGCCATCGGCGAGTCCCGCGCCGCGGCCGACGCGCACGCCGTCGCCACCACCGCCGGCGGCCCGGCGGCCATCCTCGCCGCCGCCCGCCTGGTCCTCGACGAGGCGGTCCGCCTCGACCCGCCGCTCGCCCTGGACTACCTGGCCCTGGTCGACCCGTCCGACTTCACCGATATCGGCGACGACTTCACCGGAGAGGCCGTCCTCGCCGTGGCCGCCCGTGTGGGCACCACCCGCCTGATCGACAACATCCCCCTGACGTTCGGAAGTTTCGGAGCCGCCTCGTGACCAGCACAGGCATAAGACTGCACGCGCCCGCGCCCGGGTGGTCCATCGACGCGGACGTCGTGGTCGTCGGCTCCGGCGTCGCCGGTCTCACCGCTGCGCTGCGCTGCGAGGCCGCCGGCCTGACCACGGTGGTCGTCACCAAGGCACGCCTCGACGACGGCTCCACCCGCTGGGCGCAGGGCGGTATCGCCGCGGCCCTGGGCGAGGGCGACACCCCCGAGCAGCACCTGGACGACACCCTGGTCGCCGGCGCCGGCCTGTGCGACGAGGAAGCCGTCCGCATCCTGGTCACCGAAGGCCCCGACGCCGTACGCCGCCTCATCGCGACGGGCGCGCACTTCGACGAGTCCAGTGAGGGCGGCCTCGCCCTCACCCGCGAGGGCGGCCACCACCGCCGCCGCATCGCCCACGCGGGCGGCGACGCCACCGGCGCGGAGATCTCCCGCGCCCTCGTCGAGGCGGTCCGTGCGCGCGGGCTGCGCACCATCGAGAACGCCCTCGTCCTGGACCTCCTCACCGACGCCGACGGCCGCACGGCCGGTGTCACCCTGCACGTTATGGGCGAGGGCCAGCACGACGGCGTGGGGGCCGTGCACGCCCCCGCCGTGGTCCTGGCCACCGGCGGCATGGGCCAGGTCTTCTCGGCGACGACGAACCCCGCCGTCTCCACGGGCGACGGCGTGGCGCTGGCCCTGCGCGCGGGCGCCGAGGTCAGCGACCTCGAGTTCGTGCAGTTCCACCCCACGGTCCTCTTCCTCGGACCCGAGGCGGAGGGCCAGCAGCCCCTGGTCTCCGAGGCGGTACGCGGCGAGGGCGCCCACCTGGTGGACGCCGACGGCGTGCGCTTCATGCAGGGACAGCACGAACTGGGCGAGCTCGCCCCGCGGGACATCGTGGCCAAGGGCATCATGCGCCGCATGCGGGAGCAGGACACCGAGCACATGTACCTCGACGCCCGCCACTTCGGCGCCGAGATGTGGGAGCGCCGCTTCCCCACGATCCTCGCGGCCTGCCGCGCGCACGGCATCGACCCGGTCACCGAGCCCGTCCCGGTCGCCCCGGCCGCCCACTACGCGTCCGGCGGGGTCCGCACGGACTCGCACGGCCGCACCACCGTGCCCGGCCTGTACGCGTGCGGCGAGGTCGCCTGCACCGGTGTGCACGGCGCCAACCGCCTGGCCTCCAACTCCCTCCTCGAAGGCCTGGTCTACGCCGAACGCATCGCCAAGGACATCGCGGACGCCGGAAACACGCGCCACGCCCGCGTGCCGCAGCCGCTGCCCGCTGCGGAGCGCCCCGCGCACCCCCTCCTCCCCCCGGAGGCACGCTTCACCATCCAGCGGATCATGACCCGGGGAGCGGGAGTCCTGCGCTCCGAGGCGTCCCTCTCCGAGGCCGCCCAGCGCCTGCACCGACTGCACGCCGACGCGCGCGACGCCCTCGACGAGAACGGCAAGACCGCCGAGCCCGGCGTCGACACCTGGGAGGCCACCAACCTCCTGTGCGTGGCCCGGGTCCTGGTGGCCGCCGCGCAGCGGCGCGAGGAGACCCGCGGCTGCCACTGGCGCGAGGACCGCCCGGAGCGGGACGACACGAACTGGCGCCGCCACATCGTCGTACGGCTGAATCCGGACCGGACGCTGGCGGCGCACACCACCGACACCACAGACTTCCCCCCGACCCTCCCTCAGCCCCAGGAGCAGTGACAGCAGTGACCACCCCCGACCTTCCCCTCGTTTCCTCCGGCGGCTGTGGCGACGGCTGTGCCTGCGGCGCCGACGAGGAGACCTATTTCGAGTGCGGCCTCGACCCCGCACTCGCCCAGCTCCTGGCCGACGCGGGCCTCGACCCCGTGGAGGTCGAGGACATCGCCAATGTGGCCCTCCAGGAGGACCTGGCCCACGGAGTGGACGTCACGACGGTCGCGACCATCCCGGAGGACGCCGTCGCCACCGCCGACTTCACCGCGCGGGAGACGGGCACGGTGGCGGGCCTCCGGGTCGCCGAGGCGGTGATGTCGATCGTCTGCACGGAGGAGTTCGAGGTCGAGCGCCACGTGGAGGACGGCGACCGCGTGGAGGCCGGCCAGAAGCTCCTGTCGATCACCACGCGCACGCGCGACATCCTCACGGCGGAACGCAGCGCCCTGAACCTGCTGTGCCGCCTGTCGGGCATCGCGACGGCCACCCGCGCGTGGGCGGACGCCCTGGACGGCACCAAGGCGAAGGTCCGCGACACCCGCAAGACCACTCCGGGTCTGCGCAGCCTGGAGAAGTTCGCCGTGCGCTGCGGGGGCGGCGTCAACCACCGCATGTCCCTCTCGGACGCGGCCCTGGTCAAGGACAACCACGTGGTGGCGGCCGGCGGCGTCGCCGAGGCGTTCCGCGCGGTCCGCGAGCGCTTCCCCGACGTCCCGATCGAGGTCGAGGTCGACACGCTGCACCAGCTCCGCGAGGTCCTGGACGCCGGCGCCGACCTGATCCTGCTGGACAACTTCACGCCCGGCGAGTGCGGGGAGGCGGTGGCCCTCGTGAACGGCCGCGCCGCCCTGGAGGCCTCCGGCCGCCTCACCCTCACCCGTGCGAAGGCGTACGCGGACACGGGCGTGGACTACCTGGCCGTAGGTGCCCTGACCCACTCCGCTCCCATCCTGGACATCGGCCTCGACCTGCGAGCGGCGGAGTAGCCATGCTGCTGACCATCGACGTGGGAAACACGCACACCGTCCTGGGGCTCTTCGACGGTGACGACATCGTCGAACACTGGCGCATCTCCACGGACGCCCGCCGCACGGCCGACGAGCTGGCGGTGCTCCTCCAGGGCCTCATGGGCATGCACCCGCTCCTGGGCGACGAGCTGGGCGACGGCATCGACGGCATCGCGATCTGCGCGACGGTCCCGTCCGTGCTGCACGAACTGCGCGAGGTCACGCGCCGCTACTACGGCGACGTCCCCGCCGTGCTCGTGGAACCGGGCGTGAAGACGGGCGTGCCGATCCTCACCGACCACCCCAAGGAGGTCGGCGCGGACCGCATCATCAACGCGGTCGCGGCGGTCGACCTCTACGGCGGTCCGGCGATCGTCGTCGACTTCGGCACGGCGACGACGTTCGACGCGGTCAGCGCGCGCGGGGAGTACGTCGGCGGCGTCATCGCGCCCGGCATCGAGATCTCCGTCGAGGCGCTCGGCGTCCGCGGCGCCCAGCTCCGCAAGATCGAGGTGGCGCGTCCGCGCAGTGTGATCGGCAAGAACACGGTCGAGGCGATGCAGTCCGGCATCATCTACGGATTCGCCGGCCAGGTCGACGGTGTGGTGAACCGGATGGCGCGGGAGCTGGCGGACGATCCCGACGACGTGACGGTCATCGCGACGGGTGGGCTGGCGCCGATGGTGCTGGGGGAGAGCTCGGTCATCGACGAGCACGAGCCGTGGCTGACGCTGATCGGCCTCCGCCTGGTGTACGAACGCAACGTGTCACGCATGTAGCGCATGCGCGGCGTCCGGGGTGGGGCGTGCCCCGGTACCTGCAGGTACCCGGCGTGGGTTTGCGCAGCCCGGCGCATGCGGGGTGCCTCCCCCACTCTCGACTCCGCTCGAGCGGGGGACCCCATCGCCCTGGGGGAGGCACGACTGCCCGCGGGAGCGACGGACCGCGGTCGCGCATGACGCGCAGCGCGGACCATGGTGGGCGCAGGTATGCCGCCTGCGGCGGGGAGGGGACGGGGCGGGGGTGTCCGCCCGCAGTGGCTGGCGCGTCCGCACCCCGCCCCCCACCAACAAGCCCCATCGCGCCAGTCCGAGGACGGACACCCCCGTCCCGGCCCCGCACCACCCACCCACCGTCGGCGCTACGCGCACCCCCACCTGAGGGACAGCTGCGCCGCAGGCATCCCACCCACCCGGGTGGCGCCGCACGCCACACCTGAGTCCCATACGCGGTGTTTGTCTGATTAGCGCGTATCGTCTCAGCATGCCCACGCCCTACGGATCCCGCGGCGGCATGGCGTTCGGCGCAGAGGAACTGCGCGTGCTCCGCCGCGCTCTCGCCCTCGCCCTGCACCCCACCCCCGCTTCGGCCGACGACGTCCAGGACTGCCTCCACCTCGCCGACTCCCTCGACGAGGCAACGCGGGAGACTGCCAGGCTGCGCGCCTTCCTCCTGGCCGACCTCGGCCGCTACCGCGCCGCCCTCCCCGGCACCGCCGCCGGCTACCTCACGCTCCTGGAGGAGGCGCTGGGCGCCGGATACCGCCCCCACCCCGACGATCTGGCTGCCCTCCGCGCCCTGCGCGGCAACCCCACCGCCGTAGCCCTCCTCCGCCACTGCGAACGCACCCGCCTCACGGCCCTCCCCGGCGGCCGGGGAGCCACCGCCGAGGGCCGGCAGGAGGAGAAGAAGAAGCCCGCGGAGAACCCCTCCACCCCCCACCCCGCCCCGAACCCCAGCCCGGCCCCCGCACCCACCCCCCACCCTGCCCCCGGCACTCCCAAACCCACCCGCCGCCCCGTCCCCACCCCCGGCGAGGTCTTCCCCCGCCGCAAGCCCACACCGCCGCCACCCGACCAGCACCTGGCCGCGGGCTGACGGCACACCCTGGCTACCCTGGATCCATGGACTACGTCTCCGCGCTCCTCCCCCCGGCCGTCATGGCCGTCCTCTTCATCGCCGTGATCCGGGTGATCGTGAAGACCCAGGGCGGCGCCAACAAGACCAAGGAGGACGCCGCCGTCGACGCGGCCCTCGCAAGGGCCGAGGCCTCCCCCAAGACCGAGGCCTGACAAGCACCGCGCGGCACGCACACCCCGCGCGGCACGCACACCCCGCGTGGCACGCACACCCCGCGTTGCACGGCAGCCCGACACGCACCTCAGGGGCGTACGACACACCGTCGTACGCCCCTTTTGTGCACGTTTGCCGCACCGGTGCCCGTCCGGCACGCCATTACCAAGATCCCGCACTATCGTCGAAGTTGTGCCTCGCCCATTGGGAGAACTCGAAGACGCGGTCATGACGCGGGTGTGGAAGTGGAACCGTCCGGTGACCGTTCGGGAAGTCCTGGAAGATCTGCAGAAGGAACGGTCCATCGCCTACACCACGGTGATGACCGTTCTGGACAATCTCCATCAGAAGGGCTGGGTGCGCCGAGAAGCCGAAGGCCGGGCCTATCGATATGAGGCCGTCTCCACTCGCGCCGCCTACGCCGCCGCCCTGATGAACGAGGCGTGGTCGCAGAGCGACAACGCCGCCGCCGCTCTCGTGGCCTTCTTCGGCATGATGAGCGAGGAACAGCGCCAGGCCCTCACGGACGCGGTACGGATCGTCCAGCTCCCGGAAACCTCCGACGAGAACCCCGGCTCCACCGAGGACCGCACCGGACGATAGCGTCCGCTCATGTCAGCAGACAGCCCCGAAGTCACCGCAAATGCCGTCACGGTCCGGCGGGCCCGCACCAGCGATGTGCCGGCCGTGCGCCGTCTCCTCGACGCCTACGTCCGCGGGGGCATCCTGCTCGACAAAGCGACGGTGACCCTTTACGAGGACATCCAGGAGTTCTGGGTCGCGGAACGGGACGACAACGCCGAGGTGGTCGGCTGCGGCGCCCTGCACGTGATGTGGGAAGACCTCGCGGAAGTCCGCACCCTCGCCGTGAAGCCCGGACTGAAGGGCGCCGGTGTCGGACACCGGGTGCTGGAGAAGTTGTTGGAGACGGCCCGCTGGCTCGGTGTTCGGCGCGTATTCTGCCTGACCTTCGAAGTGGACTTCTTCGGCAAGCACGGCTTCGTGGAGATCGGCGAGACGCCCGTCGACACGGATGTGTACGCCGAGTTGCTGCGCTCCTATGACGAGGGCGTCGCGGAGTTCCTCGGTCTCGAACGCGTGAAACCGAACACCTTGGGCAACAGTCGCATGCTTCTGCATCTGTGATCTGTGCGGGGTTCCCTATGTCCGAAACGCGCACGTTTCCGTACCGGGTGCGGGGAGCAGGTCTCTGCCAGGGGTTTGTGTTTTTACGGCAAAAGCGGTTTGCTTTCCGGGGTACTGCAGTACTGCATATAACAAGGGACGGCGATACGGCGGACGCCGGCACACCCCGGCCCTCAAGTTATCGATGAAAGGAAATCCGGTGGCACAGAAGGTTCAGGTCCTTCTTGTCGACGACCTCGACGGCGGCGAGGCGGACGAGACCGTGACGTTCGCGTTGGACGGCAAGACGTACGAGATCGATCTCACCACCGCCAATGCGGACAAGCTCCGTGGCCTTCTCGAGCCTTACGTGAAGGGCGGCCGTCGCACCGGGGGCCGTGCTTCGGGTGGGCGTGGAAAGGCGCGTGCTTCTTCCGGCGGCAGTCAGGACACCGCGGCCATCCGCGCCTGGGCGAAGGAGAACGGATACGAGGTCAACGACCGCGGCCGTGTTCCGGCGTCCATCCGCGAGGCCTACGAGAAGGCCAACGGCTGACTGTCGGTCCTCACGGCGGCGGCGGCCGCACCAGCGCGCCGCAGCCGAACACGGTGGATCTGCGTGGCCACCGTGTTCACCAGCCGCACGAGGTCCGGGGGGCTGTCACAGTCCCCCAGTGCACTCCTCGTGCCCATCGCCGACAGCGTCGGCAGCGTGGCCTCGGCCCCGCGTTCCGGCCCGGGGGGCCGCAGCCACACGGCGGCCCCCTGCGAGATGTCCCGGGCGCAGGCGCCGAAGCCGACGGACGGGGCAGCGGGAGCGGGAGCCTCCATGACCCCGCCGGCCCCCACCGCCGTCAGGTCAAGCTCCAGCGGCGTCCCCCACTCCAGCCACTCCAGCAGCCCCGGCAGCTCCGCCGCGCTGCCCGCGGCCACCAGCAGTCGCATCCGCCCACCGCAGAGCGCCACAGGAAACCCTGCGCACCGCGACGCCTCCAGCCGCTCCAGCGCGGCGACCCCCGCCTCCACCGGCACGTCGAGTACGTCGAACCGCACTCCCACCACGAGCCGCACCGGATCCCCGGGCACCGTGGGCCAGCCCAGCACGTTCTCGTACCAGAGCCTCACCTCGTCGTCACTCGGCGTGAGCGGTCGACGGGGGCGCGGTACGCCGGCGGAGGAGGTGCCAACCATGACCCGCGCAACCATCCGAAGCACCGGCAAGTTACGCTGGGTCTCCCTGTGTGAGCACAGAGTGTCGAACAAGGGGGCGCGTGGGGGTGTGGGGAGGCGCAAGGTTGTTCGCCCGTAGCGGAGGGAACCCGTGCACTCGGCATGGACTGTCCGTAGCAGCGGGTAAGACATCCCTAGTGGGAGGGGGCGACACGCAGGGCGGCACGTCTCCCGTTCGCCATGGGCGTACTGGCGATGGGGGTAACTGCCTGGCCTGCGGGAACATCGTCTCGCACCATCGGGTTGGAGCAGATGTCGGCGTTAGCGGGGTCAGGAGGCCATCGACGGTGTCGGCAGTTGGAATGAGCGGTCCCCGCTTGCGGGACTAAGCTGCGGAAGGACAGGGAGGGGAAGTTCCCCCCACTGCCTGACCGCTCTGAGGAGCGATTAACGATGTTCGAGAGGTTCACCGACCGCGCGCGGCGGGTTGTCGTCCTGGCTCAGGAAGAAGCCCGGATGCTCAACCACAACTACATCGGCACCGAGCACATCCTCCTGGGCCTGATCCACGAGGGTGAGGGTGTCGCCGCCAAGGCCCTTGAGAGCCTCGGGATTTCGCTCGAGGCGGTCCGCCAGCAGGTGGAGGAGATCATCGGCCAGGGCCAGCAGGCCCCGTCCGGCCACATTCCCTTCACCCCCCGTGCCAAGAAGGTCCTGGAGCTGTCGCTCCGCGAGGCCCTTCAGCTGGGCCACAACTACATCGGCACGGAGCACATCCTGCTCGGCCTGATCCGTGAGGGCGAGGGCGTCGCCGCCCAGGTCCTGGTCAAGCTGGGCGCTGATCTCAACCGCGTGCGGCAGCAGGTGATCCAGCTGCTCTCCGGTTACCAGGGCAAGGAGACCGCCACCGCCGGCGGTCCTGCCGAGGGCACCCCCTCCACGTCCCTGGTCCTCGACCAGTTCGGCCGGAATCTCACCCAGGCCGCTCGTGAGTCCAAGCTCGACCCGGTCATCGGGCGCGAGAAGGAGATCGAGCGGGTCATGCAGGTGCTGTCCCGCCGTACCAAGAACAACCCGGTGCTGATCGGTGAGCCGGGCGTCGGCAAGACCGCCGTCGTCGAGGGCCTCGCGCAGGCCATCGTCAAGGGTGAGGTGCCCGAGACCCTCAAGGACAAGCACCTCTACACCCTGGACCTCGGCGCGCTGGTCGCCGGCTCCCGCTACCGCGGTGACTTCGAGGAGCGCCTGAAGAAGGTGCTCAAGGAGATCCGCACCCGCGGCGACATCATCCTGTTCATCGACGAGCTGCACACGCTGGTCGGCGCGGGCGCCGCCGAGGGCGCCATCGACGCGGCGAGCATCCTCAAGCCGATGCTGGCCCGTGGTGAGCTGCAGACCATCGGTGCGACCACGCTGGACGAGTACCGCAAGCACCTGGAGAAGGACGCGGCCCTCGAGCGCCGCTTCCAGCCGATCCAGGTCGCCGAGCCGTCCCTGCCGCACACGATCGAGATCCTCAAGGGTCTCCGTGACCGTTACGAGGCGCACCACCGCGTCTCCATCACGGACGAGGCCCTGGTCCAGGCGGCGACGCTCGCCGACCGCTACATCTCGGACCGCTTCCTGCCGGACAAGGCGATCGACCTGATCGACGAGGCCGGTTCCCGGATGCGCATCCGCCGGATGACCGCGCCGCCGGACCTGCGCGAGTTCGACGAGAAGATCGCCGGCGTCCGCCGCGACAAGGAGTCCGCGATCGACTCGCAGGACTTCGAGAAGGCCGCCTCCCTGCGCGACAAGGAGAAGCAGCTGCTGGCCGCCAAGGCGAAGCGGGAGAAGGAGTGGAAGGCCGGCGACATGGACGTCGTCGCGGAGGTCGACGGCGAGCTGATCGCCGAGGTCCTCGCGACCGCCACCGGCATCCCGGTCTTCAAGCTCACGGAAGAGGAGTCCAGCCGTCTGCTCCGCATGGAGGACGAGCTGCACAAGCGGGTCATCGGCCAGAACGACGCCGTCAAGGCGCTGTCGAAGGCGATCCGCCGTACCCGTGCGGGTCTGAAGGACCCGAAGCGTCCGGGTGGCTCGTTCATCTTCGCCGGTCCGTCCGGTGTCGGTAAGACCGAGCTGTCGAAGGCCCTGGCGGAGTTCCTCTTCGGCGACGAGGACGCGCTGATCTCCCTCGACATGTCGGAGTTCAGCGAGAAGCACACGGTCTCGCGTCTCTTCGGTTCGCCCCCCGGCTACGTGGGCTACGAGGAGGGCGGTCAGCTGACGGAGAAGGTGCGCCGCAAGCCGTTCTCGGTCGTCCTCTTCGACGAGGTCGAGAAGGCCCACCCGGACATCTTCAACTCGCTGCTGCAGATCCTGGAGGACGGTCGTCTGACCGACTCCCAGGGCCGGGTCGTGGACTTCAAGAACACGGTCATCATCATGACGACCAACCTCGGCACCCGGGACATCTCCAAGGGCTTCAACCTGGGCTTCGCCGCCGCCGGTGACACGAAGACCAACTACGAGCGGATGAAGAACAAGGTCCAGGACGAGCTCAAGCAGCACTTCCGGCCCGAGTTCCTCAACCGTGTCGACGACGTGGTCGTCTTCCCGCAGCTCAGCCAGGACGACATCCTGCGGATCGTCGACCTGATGATCGACAAGGTGGACGAGCGCCTGAAGGACCGGGACATGGGCATCGAGCTCTCCCAGTCCGCCAAGGAGCTGCTGTCCAAGAGGGGCTACGACCCCGTGCTGGGCGCCCGGCCGCTGCGCCGGACCATCCAGCGGGAGATCGAGGACTCGCTGTCGGAGAAGATCCTCTTCGGCGAGCTGCGTCCCGGTCACATCGTGGTCGTGGACACCGAGGGCGAGGGCGACTCCGCGACCTTCACCTTCCGCGGTGAGGAGAAGTCGGCGCTGCCCGACGTCCCGCCGATCGAGCAGGCGGCCGGCGGAGCCGGACCGAACCTGAGCAAGGACGCGTAGCCACCGCGTTCAGCCGGCACGAGAAGGGGCTGCCCCGGGACACCTGTCCCGGGGCAGCCCCTTCTCGGCGTTCGCGGCTGTTTCAGGACAGCTGACCGTCGTAGTCCGGCAGCTTGAACGTCTTCTCCGCGTGGCCTCCCGACAGGTCGGAGGCGCTGTTGCCGATGTTGGCGACGATCGTGTAGCCCTTCGACTCGATGTGCGCCCGCTGGGCCGTCTTGTACTCGGCCACGTCCCGGAACAGGTCGACGAAGCCGCGCACGTAGAGGCCCGCGGACTCGTAGCCGGCGTGGTCGAGGTTGTACTCGGTGGGCCAGTGGATGATGCTCGGGCGGGCGGTCACGAAGAACACGGCGACCCCGTGCTCCTGGGCGTACTCCGCGGCCTCCAGGACCGGCCGGTTCGCGGGCTGCGGGAAGCTGAACCCGAAGTCGGTCTCCAGCGCCGTGTTGTCGATGTCGAGCACGATCGCCGGCTTCTCGCCGGGCGCGGTGTCCCCGATCCGCTCCTTCAGATAGGGCAGGGCCTGGTCCATGACCGCCCGGCAGTCCCGCTGCCAGGTGTCGTAGTCCACGTCCGCCGCCGTGGAGGCCGCCACCGGGAGAGCGGCGGGTGCTGCGGCTGTGGGGGCCGCGGCCTCGGCGGGTGCGGCCAGGGCCACGAGGGCGGCCGCGGAGACGGCGGTGACCGATACGCGGCGGAGCCAGGGGTGTCGGCTTCTCATAGTCGTGGGGGTCCTCTCACGTCCGTAACGCTGCCAACATGGCGTGTGCATGCTCGTCTGCGAGGGTGACGCGAGGTGAACCGTAGGGTTACCGGGCGGTAGGCGCCTAGAGGCCTGCGCCACATTTATGGAATGGCCGAAGCCGCTCGCCGGTGACATGGGGCACAGGCGGCTTGTCCGGTACTAGTCGGAATAGTGGCAAAGCCTCAGCATCAAAACGGACATTTCCCCCGGCATTCTGATCGATCAGCTCTAAATGGGGGGTATCGCCCTATAGGAATGCTCTGTCAAGAGACATGCATCTCAGTGCAGAAGTACGACTTACCGTCGTAGATCACACCTTTGCGCTGTTATGTCCGGAGGGGCTACCAATGACTCACCACCGAGGTGCGGACCATCCGCCTGGTGGTTTTCCTCTGTCCCCTCCCTTACGAGGTTTCGATGTTCGAGCGCGTCACGTCCCGTTCCTCCCGTACGTCCCTGATCCGCACCCGTGCGGCCGTGCTGGCCGCCGGCCTGGGGGCCTCGGTCGCACTGGGAGCCGGGGTCGCGGCCGCTGCCGACACCACGGCCGCGTCCGGCGCCGCCAGTGCCGTTCAGGCGCAGGCCGCCGCCCAGGCCAAGGCCGCGAAGGCCCAGGCCGCCCAGGCCGAGAAGGCGGCCGTGGCGAAGAAGGCCGCGGCGGCGAAGGCGGCCCAGGCGAAGAAGGCCGCGGCGGCGAAGGCGGCCCAGGCGAAGAAGGCGGCCAAGGCCGCCGCCGCGAAGAAGCAGGCGTCCTGGGTCTCCCCGGTGAAGAGCTACAAGCTGTCCGCGAGCTTCGCCCAGAACGGCGGCATGTGGGCCTCCAAGCACTCCGGCCAGGACTACGCCGTCCCGACCGGCACCCCGGTCGTCGCCACCCACGGCGGCACCGTCGTCAAGGCCGGCGGCAACGGCGCCGGCGACGGCCCCGCCTACGGCAACGCCGTCGTCATCAAGCACGGCAACAAGACGTACTCCCAGTACGCCCACCTGTCCTCGGTCAACGTGAAGGTCGGCCAGGTCGTCAAGACCGGCCAGAAGATCGCCCTGTCCGGCAACACCGGCAACTCCAGCGGTCCCCACCTGCACTTCGAGATCCGCACCACCCCGAACTACGGCACCGCCGTGGACCCGGCGAAGTTCCTGCGCGCCAACGGCGTCAGCCTCTGACCCGGAGAACCCCGGGCGCGTGACAGCGCCTAGGCCTGCGGGGAGGCCCGGTGGGCCTGGGTGATCAGATCGATGGCGACCTCGAGGACGGCCTTGCGCTTCTCCTCGGGGTCGCTTTCCACGTCCGCGAGGACGTGCATCCCCGCGTGCATGGTGAACAGGGCGCTGACACAGCGCACCTGGTCCACCAGGTCGGCGTCCGGGTCCATGAGGATGTCCCGGAGCCCGAGCATGCGGGTCTTGAACATCTCGCCGATGCTCAGCTCGCGGATCGTGGCCTGGTTCTCCTGCATGAAGCGGAAGAGCGGGGCCGCACCCGCCAGCGCGTCGCTGTACCGGCGGATGATCTCCTGCTTCGTCTCCAGCGAGTGCGGCTGCTGCCGGCCCCACTCGATCAGATCCTCGATCGGCCGCGAGAGGTCCTCGAAGATGCTGACGAGGATCTCTTCCTTCGTCTTGAAGTGGTAGTAGAGGGCCGCCTTGGTGACGTCCAGGTGCTCGGCGATCTCGCGCAGCGAGGTCTTCTCGTAGCCCTGCTCCGCGAAGAGTTCGAGCGCTACGTCCTGGATGCGCTGGCGGGTGTTCCCGCGGCGCCGATGTGTGGTGCCGTCCATGGTGCCGCCCATCCTCCTACTCGACACGCCCTTGACGAAAACTTACTTGACGCCCGGCTAGTTGCGCGACTAGCTTCCCAGTGTAGGTACTAGCCGGGCGGCAAGTAAGTAGCGGTGGCCACGCAACCGTGGTCGGGGGAGTGGAACCCATGGCGGAGACAGGGGCGGCGGGGGCCGCCGGGACGGACGGCGGCAAACAGCCGCGCAGCGTGCGGGTGGTCCTCCTCGCACTCATGATCGCGATGATGCTCGCGATGCTCGACAACATGATCATCGGCACCGCGATGCCGACGATCGTGGGCGAACTCGGCGGCCTGGAGCACCTGTCCTGGGTCGTCACCGCCTACACCCTCGCGACCGCGGCCTCCACCCCGGTCTGGGGCAAGCTCGGCGACATGTACGGGCGCAAGGCCACGTTCATGACGTCCATCGTGATCTTCCTGATCGGCTCCGCGCTCAGCGGCATGGCGCAGAACATGGGCGAGCTGATCGGCTTCCGCGCGGTGCAGGGCCTGGGCGCCGGCGGTCTGATGGTCGGCGTCATGGCGATCATCGGCGACCTCATCCCGCCCCGGGAGCGCGGCAAGTACCAGGGCATGATGGCCGCCGTCATGGCGCTGGCCATGATCGGCGGACCCCTGGTCGGCGGCACCATCACCGACAACTGGGGCTGGCGCTGGGCCTTTTACATCAACCTGCCGCTCGGCGCGGTCGCGCTGGCCGCCGTGGGGGTCGTACTGCACCTGCCGAAGAAGCGTGCCAAGGCCGGCATCGACTACCTCGGAGTCGCGCTGCTGACCGTCGGCATCACCGCCGTCGTGCTGGTCACCACCTGGGGCGGCACGGAGTACGCGTGGACCTCCGCCCGGATCATGGAGCTGACCGGCCTCGGTGTCGCCTCGCTCGTGGGCTTCGTGTTCTGGCAGACGAGGGCCGCCGAGCCGGTCGTACCGCTGCACATCTTCCGCAGCCGCAACTTCACGCTGATGTCCCTCATCGGCTTCATCACCGGCTTCGTGATGTTCGGCGCCACCCTCTTCCTGCCGCTGTACCAGCAGGCCGTGCAGGGCGCCTCGGCCACCAACTCCGGTCTGCTGCTGTTGCCGATGCTGGCCGCGATGCTGGTCACCTCGATGGTCGCGGGCCGGGTGACCACCAACACCGGCCGGTACAAGGTCTTTCCCGTTCTCGGCAGCGCGTTGATGATCGTCGGCCTGTATCTGCTGTCCACGATGGACACCGGGACCTCTCGCCTCACCTCCGGGGTCTTCATGGCCGTGGTCGGCCTCGGCATGGGCTGCCTGATGCAGATCACCATGCTGGTCGCCCAGAACAGCGTGGAGATGAAGGACATGGGAGTGGCGTCCTCGTCCACCACCCTGTTCCGCACCCTCGGCTCGTCCTTCGGTGTCGCGATCATGGGCGCGCTGTTCAACAGCCGCGTCCAGGACGTCATGAGCGAGAGGGCGGGCACGCTGGGCTCCAAGGTGACCGACCAGTCCGCCCAGCTGGACGCGGAGAGCCTGGCCAAGCTGCCGGACGCGGCCCGCGAGGCCTATCAGTACGCGGTGTCCTCGGGCACGCACTCGGCGTTCCTCCTCGGGGCCGTGATCGCGGTGCTCTCGCTGGCGGCGGCCGTGTTCGTGAAGGAGGTCCCGCTGAAGGGCGAGGGGCCCGGTGGCAAGGACACCGACGACGGCGCCCCGGCGGCCGCGGCGGTGACCGAGCCCGTCTGACGACCGCGGCGGAAGGCCCTCGGAGCAACTCCTTGGAGGGCCTTCCGCACCTGCGGGCCCGGACCGATGTCGGACCTCCGTGCCACCATCGGGGCATGGACAAGGCGCGGCGGATGAGGCTGGCCAAGGACGCGATGGACCGGGACTGGGCGGACCCGGACCTGGACCTGGAAGCGGTCGCGGCCCACGCGGGCTACTCGCGCTACCACTTCATACGCGCCTTCAGGGAGACCTACGGCGAGACCCCGGGCCAGTACCTCACACACCGCCGCATCGAGCGCGCCGAGGACCTGCTGCGCACCGCCAACCTGACGGTCACGGAGATCTGCCACCTGGTCGGCTTCAGCAGCCTGGGCACCTTCTCGACGCGGTTCAAGGCCTGGACCGGCCTCACCCCCAGCGAGTACCGCAGCCGGCACGTGGGCCGCGGCGCCGCCCTGATCCCGGGCTGCTACGCCATGCACTGGCTCGGCGGCCACAGGGCCGGACCGGGCAGGGCGGCGGCACAGCGCAATTCCGGAGAAGCGGACTGACGGCGGCGTTGCCTACGGTGACAGGGCACTGAAGGAACGGCCGCGGAGCAGGAGTACGCCATGATCAAGGGTCTCGCCATCACCACCGTCTGGGTCCTCGACCAGGACCGGGCGAAGGAGTTCTACACCGAGAAGCTCGGCCTGGAGGTCCGCACCGACATGACCCTGGGCGAGGGCGGCATGCGCTGGCTCACCGTCGGCTCGCCGAAGCAGCCCGACGTCGAGCTGACCCTGATGGTGCCCGGCACCGGCATGGACCCCGAGTCCGCCGAGATGATCAAGAAGCTGGTCGCCAAGGGAGCACTCGGCCCCGGAGTCCTGACCACCGACGACATCCACGGCGACTACGCCGAGCTCAAGGCACGCGGCGTGGAGTTCATCCAGGAGCCGCAGGAGCGCCCTTACGGCACCGAGGCGCTGTTCCGCGACGACTCCGGCAACTGGTTCTCCTTCACCCAGCCCCGCGAGGGCGGCCTCGACATGGACAAGGACTGGTCCCGCTGAGCCACCCCCGCCAGAACTGGTTCTAGGGCGCCAGCACGGGATAGCTCCCGGTGTTGGTCGGCGCGTGCTCCGGCAGCCACAGCACGGCGACCGCGCCCTCGGCCGGCACACCGTCCGGCGCCCCCGCCGGCCGTACGTTGCGGAAGGTCAGCCGCGCGCCCAGCACCCGGGCCTGTCCGGCCGCGATGGTCAGCCCCAGACCGTGACCGCGGCCGGCCCGGTCCGCGCTCCCGGTGCGGAACCGGCTCGGCCCCTCGGCGAGCAGTTCCTCCGGGAAGCCGGGCCCGTGGTCCCGGACCCGGATGACCCGCCCCTCGACAGTCACCTCGAGGGGCGGCCTGCCGTGCCGGGCGGCGTTGGCGAGCAGGTTGAACAGCACCCGCTCCAGACGCCGCGGGTCGGTGGTCACCTCCGACTCGTGCACCACGTGCACCGTGACGTCCGGGTCCTTCGCCGCGATCCGCCGGGTGACGAACTCCCCGAGCAGGATGTCCTGCAGCTCGGCCCGTTCCGAGGCGCTGTCCAGCCGGGCCACTTCCAGGACGTCCTCCACGAGGGTGCGCATCGCCTTGGCCCGGTCCAGCACCAGCTCCGTCGGCCGGCCCGGCGGAAGCAGCTCGGCCGCGGTGAGCAGACCGGTCACCGGTGTGCGCAGCTCGTGCGCGATGTCGGCGGTGACCCGGCGCTCGGCCTCCAGACGCTGCCGCAGCGCGTCCGCCATGGCGTCCACCGCGCTGGCCAGGTCGTCGGTCTCGTCCCGCACCACCCCGCCGATGGCCTCCCGCACCCGCACGTCCGTCTCGCCCTTGGCGACCCGGTTGGCGGCGCTGGCCGCCTTGCGCAGCCGCCGCGACAGATGCCCGCCGACGAGCACCCCGAGCGCGCTCCCGCCCAGCACCACCGCGATCGAACCGATCACCAGGGCCTGGTCGAGGTCCTTGAGGATGTCCGAGCTGCGGTCGGTGAAGCCGGAGTGCAGCGACATCACATGACCGTTCTTCAGCGGCACGGCCGCCCAGATGTCCGGCGCCCCGCTCCGGTCGGCCACATAGGTCGCCCGCCGCCCCGCCTCGACCTTCTCCCGCAGCTCCTTCGGCAGCTGAGGATCGTCGATCTTGGTGTTGGGGAAATTCAGCCGGCCCGACATCTCGTAGTTGCGCTGGGCGATCATGATGCGCTCGTCGGCCAGATCGCGGGCGTTGTCCAGCATCGACACCCGCGCCGCGTTGTGCACCACCAGGCTCAGCACCACGGCCACCAGCGCCCCGACCAGGGCGATGGCCGCACTGAGCTTCCACCTCAGACCCGCCCCGATGCCCGCCCGGTGCACGCCCGCCGCCACCAGGCCTCGCAAACTCCCCGGCATCCGCTCACTCAGGCCTTCAACTTGTAGCCGAAGCCACGGACCGTCTCGATACGGTCCTGGCCGATCTTCGTACGCAGCCGCTGCACATGGACGTCCACCACCCGGGTGTCACCGCCCCAGCCGTACTCCCACACCCGTTCGAGCAGCTTGTCCCGGGAGAGCACGGTGCCCGGCGCCGCGGAGAACTCCAGCAGCAGCCGCATCTCGGTCGGCGTCAGCGCCACCTGCTGCCCGGCCCTGCGCACCTCCATGCCCTCCGTGTCGATCTCCAGCTCGCCGAAGGCCAGCACACCCCCGCCGTCCGGGGCGGCCTCCTCCCGGCCGCTGCCCGCCCGCTCGAAGCGACGCAGCACCGCGCGGATGCGGGCCACCAGAACGGCCCCGTCGAACGGTTTGGTCACATAGTCGTCGGCGCCCGCCTCCAGACCCAGCACCACGTCGATGGCGTCGGCCCGCGCGGACAGCATGATGACCGGCACCATCGACTCGTCCCGGATGCGCCGGCACAGGCTGACCCCGTCGAGCCCCGGCACCATCACGTCGAGCAGCGCGATGTCCGGCCGGTCGGAGCGGAACGCCTCCAGGCCGGACAGCCCGTCGGGCATCGCGGTCACCACGAAGCCGTCCCGCTCCAGGGCGAGCGTGGTGGCCTCGCGGATGACGTCGTCGTCCTCGACGAACAGGACGTGGGTCTGGTCTGCCATCCCGGTGCTCTCAGTCCTCGTGTGATCTCGGGTCGGTGTGCACGCGGCCCCTCAGGTCCGCGCAGCGGGCCTTTACCGGCCCACCCAACGGACGCGTGAGCCGCGCGAAGGGTTCACCCCCTCATCGGCCGGGGCGGTCCCGCCGGTTCACACCGTGAGCCATGTCTCAGCCCTCGGGCATCGGCGACGGCTGCGCACCGGCCACCTGCCCGTAGTCGTTGTGCGTGCGGTACTCCTCGTCGAACCGGTCCGTGGCCCAGCGGTACGTGATCACGTTCTCGCCGGACGGGCTCGACAACGGGTCGCCGCGGTCGTACACCTGCTTGGTCACCACCAGGTCCCCGCGGTCGATCTCCGCGTACACCGGGGTGTCCTCGGCGGTGAACACGTTCACATACGCGCCGCCCTGGTCGCGGTACACATACGAGCCGACGCCCACGGCGTCCCCGCAGGTCAGCACATTGACGACGACGTCGTCGACGGCCCCGCCGGTGAGATTGCCGTAGCTCACGTCGACCGGGTACTCGTCGGCCACGCACGGCTTGAGCTCCCGCTTGACCTCCGCGGAGACCGCGGGATCCGCCTTGACCAGGCGCACCGCGTCGATCCGGTCGGGAGTTCCCGAGGGCGGAGCCGACGGCGCGGCCGCGCTCGCCACCGAGTCCGCGTGCGCCGGGCCTTCGTCCCGGGCCCCGGTCCCGCCCGTGCCGCAACCGCCGGCGAACAGCACGACGGCGGCGAGCACGGCCGTCGCCGTGGTCGCCGCCCGGGCGGTGGACCGGATCCGTGTGGACCTCGGGCCGGTCAGGCCGCGCAACGCTCCCGCTCCTCACGCTCCAGCGCACGCGCGTCCAGATCGCGCGCCTCCAGCTCCTCACGGAGCCGGGCGAGCGCCCGGTGCAGCGTGCTCTTGACCGTTCCGGCCGACATGCCGAGGGCGGCGGCCGTCTCGTCCGTGGACATCTGCTCCCAGTGTCGCAGCACCACGACACTGCGCTGCTTCGGGGCGAGCACCTTCATGACGTCCATCAGCAGGGCCCGGTCCGCGTGCTGCTCGGTGGCGTCGTCCACACAGGACTCCGGAAGCTGCTCGGTGGGCACCTCCTCGAGCTTGCGGGCCCGCCACCACTCGGTCCGCGTGTTGATCATCACGCGGCGCAGATAGGCGTCGGCCAGCCGCTTGTCCTCGATGGTCTCCCAGCGGCCGTACGTCCGGGCCAGCGCGGTCTGCAGCAGGTCCTGCGCGTCCACGGGGTCCGGAACCAGGCGGCGGGCGCTGCGCAGCAGCGCGTCCTGCCGGGTGCGGACGTACTCCTCGAACTCGAGCACCTCGCCCTGCGCCATGGTGAACCGCCTTCCGCTCCCCGTTCCGGGCCGCCCGCGCGGACCGGTCGCACTGCTTGTGTTCCTTGCTCGTCGTGCCCTTGTCGAGCACGCGACCGAAGGTACGGAGGCGTTGTCACGGCACTGTCCGAGGCAGCTTGCGGGCAGCCCTCGGCTGTCCGTCGGTTGTGTAACGGAAGGAGGAAGGGGGTAAAGCGGTCGCCCGACAAGGGCGGTATCGGGCCGTTATGGCCGATTGCGCGGCTGTGGCGGGAGTGAACCGGAGTGAACCGGAGCGCACCGGAGTGAACCGGAGTGAAGCGGGGTGAACCGGAGCGCACCCCAGTGGCTCCGGTGTGCGGCCCGGGTCAGGTCAGCGGCAGCCGGTACAGACCCCCCTGCAGGGGCTCCACCAGCCCGTCGGCGACCAGACCGTCCAGCGCGCGGGCGCGCTGCACCGGTTCGTGCCACACGCGGTCCAGCGCGGCCTGCGGAACGGGCCCCGGCGCCTCCCGCAGCACGGCCAGCAGCCGCCCGCGGACCTGACGGTCCGTGCCCGCGTACGTCTGACCCCGCCGCGGCGGACCGTCGTGGGCCGGCTTGCCCGCCAGCCGCCAGGCGCAGAGGGCGGCGATCGGGCAGCGCTGACAGGACTCGTTCTTCGCCGTGCACACCAGCGCGCCCAGTTCCATGGAGGCGGCGGCCCACCGCGCGGCGGTCGGGGCGTCCTCCGGAAGCAGGGTCCGGGCCAGCCGGCGCTCGGCGGCGGTGGTGGCGTTCGGCGGGTACTGCGTACCGGTGACCGCGCGGGCGAACACCCGGCGCACATTGGTGTCCAGCACCGCGTGCCGCTGCCCGTACGCGAACGACGCCACGGCCGCGGCCGTGTACTCGCCGATGCCGGGCAGCGCCAGCAGCTGGGCGTGGTCCGCCGGTACGTCGCCGCCGTGCCGTTCCGTTATGGCGACGGCGGCGCCGTGCAGGCGGAGCGCGCGGCGCGGGTAGCCGAGCCGGCCCCAGGCGCGGACAGCCTCGCCGGGCGCCTCCGCGGCGAGGTCGGCGGGGCGCGGCCAGCGGGCCAGCCACTGCTCGTAGACGGGCAGGACCCGGTTCACCGGGGTCTGCTGGAGCATGAACTCACTGACCATCACTCCCCACGCACCGGCCTCCGGGCGCCGCCACGGCAGATCCCGGGCGTGCTCGTCGAACCAGTCGATGACGGGGGAGTGCAGCGGCTCACCGGGAGCGCGCTCGGACGCGGAATCGGCTGCGTTGCCGTACGGGGGCTTCGTGGGAGCAGTCATGACCCACCGATCCTGCCACGCCGGGCCCCGCCTCCGGGGTGAGCGCCACGGCCCGCGACCGCGAGACACCCGCAAGAGCGCCGTTCGCCGCGGAGCACCGTCCGCTGTGCGAAGCGCCGTCCCGCCCCGAGGCCGCCAAGGGCGACCGAAAAGGTGACGGAGCACCTGACGATCGGCAGCAGTGGCGGGGTGGCGTCCGCCAGTAGCGTCGAGGGATGGAACGCGCTCGTCTCGCCGCGACCGGCCGGGGGTGTCTGCTCTGGGCAGCCCTCGCCCTGCCGGCGATCTCCGCCGACCGGCTCGGGCTGAACGAGCCCCGCCCGATCGCGCAGCAGCTCGCCGGACTGGCCGTGCTGGCCGCCGCCACCGCCTTGGCCCGGTGCCGGCCCCTGATCGCGTGCGGCCTGACGGCCGCGTTGAGCCTCGCCTTGGCCCCCGCCCTGTTCAGCCTCTCCTACGGCCCGGCGCTCGGCGTGTTCGCCCTGCTGCTCGGCCTGCGGGCGGCCCGTACCGCCCCCGCGGCACTCTGCTTCGCCGCCGTCGGCTGCGCCGGCACCCTGAAGATCGTGTTCGCGGGGCCCGATCCCGTCCCCGGGTGGCTGGTCCTGACCGGCACCCTCCTCTTCGGCTGTGTCTTCCCCTGGCTCGGCGGGCGCTACTGGCGGCAGAGCCGTGAGCTCACCGCCGCGGGCTGGCTGCGGGCGGCCCGGCTGGAGGAGGAGCAGCGCCTCACCGAGGAACGCGCCCGCCTGCGCGAACGGGCCAGGATCGCCCAGGACATGCACGACTCCCTGGGCCACGAACTGAGCCTGATCGCCTTGCGCGCGGGCGTGCTCCAGGTCGCTCCCGACCTCCCCGGCCACCACCGCACCGCCGTGGCCGACCTGCGCGCGGCGGCCGCGGATGCCACGGACCGGCTCCACGGCATCATCGGCATCCTGCGGGAGGAGGACGACGAGCCCGTTCCTCTCTCCCCGGCCGGTGAGAACGTCGAGCAGCTCGTGGCCCGCGCCGCCGAGTCCGGGCTGCCGGTGCGCTGGGAGCACGGCCCCCGGGGCGCGGACGTGGCAGCCGGCGGGGTCGCCGAGCGGATGCTGCACCGGGTGACCAGGGAGGCGCTGACCAACGCGGCACGGCACGCACCGGGTGCGTCCGTCGCCGTGGCGGTGGCGGGGGACGACAGCGGGGGAGCGACCGTCACCGTCACCAACGGCCGGCCGGAACGGGAGGATTCCCCGGCGTCCGGGGGAGGTTCGGGCCTGATCGGGCTGCGTGCCGCCGTCGCCGCGGTCGGCGGCACCTTCGAGGCGGGCCCGTATGCCGACGGGTACCGGGTCAGGGCGTACGTCCCGGCGCAGGCGGCACCGTCCGCCGGGCCGCCGCGTCCGCCCTCCGCGCCCTTCACCCGCGCCCGGCGCCGTGTCGCCGCCGGTCTGGGTGCCGCGGCCTGCGCGGGGGTCGTGCTGGTGGGTTCGGGCGTCGGCTGGTACGCGTACACCGAGACCCACTCGGTGCTGGAACCCGCCGCGTACGCCGGACTGCGCCTGGGGACACCGTTCGACGACATCGCCCCGATGCTGCCGGACCGGCAGATCCAGGACCCGCCGACGGAACGCGCGCCCGCGCCGCCCGAGCGCACGCGGTGCCGCTACTACCGCGCGAGCGGCGAGCTCTTCGTCTCCGTCGACCACTTCCGGCTGTGCTTCGACGACGAGGGCCGCCTGGCCGCCAAGAACGTGATCCCGCGCGTCGGTCTGTCCGGCGAAGTGCACAGGGAAGACGAGGAGTTCGCACGATGATCCGGGTCCTGCTGGCCGACGACGAGGCGATGGTCCGCGCGGGGGTGCGCGCCATCCTGGGGAGCAGCGGGGAGACGGAGGTCGTCGCCGAGGCGGGCGACGGGCGCGAGGCCGTCGAGTTGACCCGGGCGCGCCGCCCCGACGTGGCGCTGCTCGACATCCGTATGCCCCGCCTGGACGGACTCGCGGCGGCCGAGGAGATCGTCCGCACCGTTCCCGGCACGGCCGTCGCGATGCTCACGACGTTCTCCGAGCGCGCCCACGTGGCCCGCGCCCTCGGCGGCGGCGCCACCGGCTTCCTGCTGAAGTCCGGGGACCCGTACGAACTGATCGCGGGCGTCAGGGCGGTGGGCGGCGGCGCGGCCTTCCTGTCGCCCAAGGTGGCCCGGTACGTCATCGAGGGCCTCGGAGGTGCCGACGGCGGCGGACGTCTCGCGCGGGAAGCCGAGGCGCACGCGCGCGTGGCGGCGCTGAGCCCGCGCGAGCGCGAGGTGCTGGGCCTGGTCGGGGCGGGGCTGTCCAACCCGGAGATCGCCGCCCGGCTGCATCTCGTGGAGGGCACGGTGAAGGCGTACGTCAGCGCGGTCCTCGACCGGCTCGGTGTGCGCAATCGCGTACAGGCGGCGATCGTCGCCTACGAGGCGGGTCTGGTGGCGGACTGAGCCCGCTCAGCGGCGCCGGTGCGTGGCACGGGGCGGCACCGCGCGGGCGGCCATTCGGGGTCCCGGCCCGGCGAGCCACCGCGCGGCGGGCACCGAGGAGGCCCGCATCGCCTCGGTGAGCCGGAGTGCCGGACGCGTGGCGAGCCGTACGGCGGTCAGCGCGACGACGGTGCCGAGCAGCAGCCCGGCCACCACGTCGTGCGGGTAGTGCACGCCGACGAACACCCGTGAGAACGCCATGAGCAGTGCCAGGGGCGCGGTCAGCCGGACGAGCGCGCGCCGGACCAGCATCAGGGTGAGGGCCGAGGCGCCCGCGATGGTCGCGTGGTTGCTCGGGAACGACCAGTCGCCGTGCGGCGGGCACTCCGCGAGGGAGGGGGCGGCGCCGGCGACCGCGCGGCACGGACGCTCCTCCGTCACACCGGACTTGAGTACTTCACTGCACACGTACGCCACAGCCGTGGCCACAGGTGCGAGGGCCGCGATCGCGAACGTGCGGGTGCCCGCGTGCCGGGCCCGCCACCAGCCGGCCACGAACAGCGCGACGAAGACCAGCAGTCCGGCCTCCGTCCCGATCTCGGCCGTGTGCTGCACCCACCCCGGGGTGTCGTGTGCGTGGTCGGTGATGTCGCGGTAGAGCCCGCTGTCCACGAAGTCCATGGTCACGGACGGTAGGTGAGAAGCCGGAATGGTCACACCCAGCGATCGTCGTGTGCCGTACCTGACGAAAGTCAGGGGTGACGCAGCGGTTTCCGGGATGATGATCCTGAAAAGTTGTGGCTCGGAGCGGCGGGTGGGGCAAGCGAACGCACCGATCTCTCGTAAGGTTTGCGCCGTGGGATCTCTGCGCAATCCGGTCGGGCCGCTTCCCTCCTCCATCTACTGGCGACGGAGGGCCGTACTGCTGTCCGTGCTGGCCCTGTTGGCGTTGTTGGCCACCTGGGTCGTCGTCTCCGGCGGCGGGGGTGGTGGCGACCGTGACAACGGGGCCAACGGCAAGAATCCCGCGCCGTCCATCACTCCGGGCCCGTCGAGTTCGGGGCCGGCGATCAGTCAGGCGCCGGGCGGACGGGACGAGTCGGGCGACGGCGGGTCCGACGGCGGCGGTTCCGGCGGTTCCGGTGGTTCGTCGTCCGGTACCGGCGACGACGACACCAACGGCGACCCCGCGGACTCCGGCGGAGGCGGCGGAGCCGGGGGCAGCGCCGGAGGCGGTTCCGACGGCGGTACGTCGGCCGGGGTGGGCGCGGGGGACGCGTTGCCGGCCGGATCGGGCTCGGGTCTGCCCAACTGCACTGCGAACGCGGTCACGTTCAGTCTGCGCAGCGCCCGCAACGCCTACGAACCCGGGCAGACGCCCACGTTCCTGCTGACCGCGCGCAACACCTCCGGCAGTGACTGCAAGATCGATCTCGGGCCGGAGAACGCCGTGTTGACGGTGGCTCAGGCGAGCGAGGACGACACCTACTGGGCGTCGGACGACTGTCCGAAGGGGGCGCGGAGCCTGGTGTTCCGGGTGCCGGCGGAGGACAGCATCACCTACACCGTGAAGTGGGACCGCAAGGCGAGTGCGCCCAAGTGCGCGACGCCGGAGGCGGGGACGGCGAAGCCGGGGACGTACCTGGTGGAGGCGAAGGCGCCGGGATTCGAGAAGGTGCGGACGTCCTTCGTGTTGAAGGCGGACTGACGCGGCCGCGCCCGGCGCCACAACGGCGACGGGCACCCAGCGGTGCCTGAACGTGCCCTAGACGTACCGCTCGAGGATCGAGCTCTCCGCCAGCCGCGACAGCCCTTCGCGCACGCTGCGCGCCCGGGCCTCGCCGACGCCGTCCACCGTCTGCAGATCGTCCACGCTGGCGGCGAGCAGCTTCTGCAGACCGCCGAAGTGCTCCACCAGCCGGTCGATGATCGCGCCGGGCAGCCTCGGCACCTTGGCCAGCAGACGGAAACCGCGCGGCGACACCGCCGAGTCCAGGGTTTCCGGCGAACCGGTGTAGCCGAGGGCACGGGCCACCGTCGACAGCTCCAGCAGCTCCGCGTGAGTGAGCACGTTGAGCTCGTGCAGCGCCTCGTCGACCGTGCGGGAGCGCTTGGCGGTGGGCTCGGGCACATAGTCCCGGACGACCAGTTCGCGCTCCGGCTCCACGCCCGCGATCAACTCGTCGAGCTGGAGGGCGAGGAGACGCCCGTCGGTGCCCAGTTCGACCACGTATTCGGCGATTTCGGTGGCGATGCGGCGCACCATCTCCAGTCGCTGCGCGACCGCCGACACGTCCCGGACGGTCACCAGGTCCTCGATCTCCAGCGCCGACAGCGTGCCGGCGACCTCGTCGAGGCGGAGCTTGTAGCGCTCGAGGGTGGCCAGCGCCTGGTTGGCGCGGGACAGGATCGCCGCCGAGTCCTCCAGGACCCGGCGGTGGCCGTCGACGTACAGCGCGATCAGGCGCATCGACTGGGACACCGAGACGACGGGGAAGCCGACCTGCTTGGAGACGCGGTCGGCGGTGCGGTGCCGGGTGCCGGTCTCCTCGGTGGGGATCGTCGGGTCCGGCACCAGCTGGACGCCCGCCCGGAGGATCTTCGACAGGTCGGACGACAGGACGATGCCGCCGTCCAGCTTGCACAGCTCGCGCAGCCGGGTCGCGGTGAACTCGACGTCCAGGACGAAGCCGCCGCTGCACAGCGTTTCGACGGTCTTGTCGGAGCCGAGCACGATGAGCCCGCCGGTGTTGCCGCGGAGCACGCGCTCCAGGCCGTCACGCAGGCTGGTGCCGGGTGCCACGGCGCTCAGTGAGGCGCGCATCAGGCCATCGGAACCGGCACTCCCACCGGACTTTCCGGGAGCTGCTGCCCGGTCGTTGGCTGCCACTGCACTCCTCCGGTCGCAGGTTCTGGGCGCCCCCGTTTCGCGCACTCGGTTCGTACGGACGGGCGAGACCTGGGCAAAGTCTACCGGCGGTCCTCCGTCTCCCGTGGGGCCTCTCGGCGACGCGAGCGCGGAAGGACGCGCAGGGCGTCCCCTATGTCCGCTACCTCCAGCACCTTCATGCCCGCCGGAACCTTGCCCGGATCGCCCGGAACGAGAGCGTGCGTGAAGCCCAGACGGTGGGCCTCGGAGAGCCTGCGCTGGACACCCGTGACGCGTCTCACCTCGCCCGCGAGGCCGACCTCCCCGATCGCGACCAGGTTCTTCGGCAGCGGGGTGTCGCTCGCCGCCGACGCCAGGGCCAGCGCGACGGCCAGGTCGGCGGCCGGTTCGGAGAGCTTCACCCCGCCGACCGTCGCGGAGTAGATGTCCCGTTTGCCCAAGGCGCTGATCCGGCCGCGCTGTTCCAGCACCGCCAGCATCATCGACACCCGGGAGGTCTCCAGACCGGACGTGGTGCGCCGGGGGGAGGGGATCTGCGAGTCGACCGTGAGCGCCTGCACTTCGGCGACCAGGGGGCGGCGGCCCTCCAGGGTGACGGTCAGGCAGGTGCCCGGTACCGGTTCGGCACGACGCGTCAGGAAAAGTCCGCTGGGGTCCGCAAGGCCCGTGATGCCCTCGTCGTGCAGCTCGAAGCAGCCGACCTCGTCCGTGGTGCCGTAGCGGTTCTTGACGCCGCGCACCAGACGCAGCCGCGCATGGCGGTCGCCCTCGAAGTGCAGGACGACGTCCACCAGGTGCTCCAGCAGGCGCGGTCCGGCGATCGCGCCGTCCTTGGTGACGTGTCCCACAAGGAGCGTGGACATCCCGCGCTCCTTGGAGGCCCGGATCAGCGCGCCCGCCACCTCGCGGACCTGGGCCATGCCGCCCGGGGTGCCGTCGATCTCCGGGGACGCCACCGTCTGTACCGAGTCCAGGATCAGCAGGGACGGCTTCACCGCGTCCAAGTGGCCGAGCACGGCGGCCAGATCCGTCTCGGCGGCCAGATACAGGTGGTCGTCGATGGCGTGGATGCGGTCGGCGCGCAGCCGGACCTGGCTCGCCGACTCCTCGCCCGTGACATAGAGCGTGCGGTGCTCGTCGCTCGCCGACTTGGCCGCGACGTCCAGCAGCAGCGTGGACTTGCCCACGCCCGGCTCACCCGCCACGAGCACCACGGCACCGGGCACCAGCCCGCCGCCGAGCACCCGGTCCAGCTCGGGCACACCGGTGGACCGGGCGGTGGCCTGACGGCCGTCGACCTGGCCGATGGGCACGGCGGAGGTGGTGACCCGCCCGGGTGTCGTCGTACGGACCGCGGGCGCGCCGTACTCCTCGACCGTCCCCCAGGCCTGGCACTCGGGGCAGCGGCCGAGCCACTTGGCCGTCTGCCAGCCGCATTCGGTGCAGCGGTAGGACGGACGGTCCTTGGTGGTCTTCGTACGAGCAGCCATGCGGAAAAGGTAGCGGCAGGCTCTGACAACACGGCGCCCGCTGCCTCGCCGGCAGCGCCGGGCGGCGCGGCGCACGGGTGAGGAAAGGTTCCTGTCCCCGATTGAGGGATCGTTTCACCCGTACGGATTAAAAGTGCTCAGGGCTCCGGAAGGGGCCGCCCCGGGCCGCCTACGGTCGCCGGATGACAAGCAGTGGCCCGCAGACCTCGACCCGCACGACCGGAACCCGCCGGACGCACCGGGAAGTGCGCGACCGCGGCGCCGCACGCACCCTCGCCGAGCGGCCTGCCACCCGCTACGAGCCCCATCTGGACGGCCTGTTCACCTACTGCCTGTCCGTGCTGTGCGACCACGACGCGGCGACCGCCGCCCTGGCCGACGTCCTCGCGCTCGCGGAGCGCCGCGGCCGGCACGTCCCGGACGAGCTCGGAAGCCGCCGGGCCTGGCTGTACGCGCTGGCCCGCTGGGCGTGTCTGCGCCGGCTGGCGGAGGCCAGGGAGAGGAACCAGGCCACACACGCCGGCGGCCGCGCCGGCCGTCGGCGTGCGGTCAGGACGCCCACCGCCCCGGCCGTCTCCGAAGAGGTGCGGGAGCTGCGCCGCCGGGAACTGGCCGAGCTGGCCTGGCCGGAGGCCGCCGGCACCACCCCGGAGCAGCGCGAGGCGCTGGAACTCGCCGTGCGCCACCGTCTCGCCGCCCATGAGGTCGCCTCCGTGCTCGGCATGGAGCCGGCCGCCGCGCGTGAGCTGCTCGCCACCGCGGCCTGCGAGGTGGAACGCACCCGCGCGGCGCTTGCCGTCGTGGAGACCGGAACCTGTCCGGGCGTGGCGCATCTCACCGGCGACCGGCAGCTCGTGCTCAGCACGACGCTGCGCCGCGAACTCGTCCGGCACGTCGACGACTGCCCGCGCTGCCGCCGCACCGCCGAGCGGGCCGTCCCGGGCCATTGGCCCGGCACCAGCGTCACCCCGGACGCCCTGCCCGTCCTGCCGGTGCCCGGCGCGGCCCTGCGCGCCGCCCTGGCGCACCACCCGCGCGCGCGGGGCGCCGCGCCCCGTTTCGACCGGCGGGGCTTCCCCATGGATCCCAAGGACCGGGTGGCGCGCCGGGACCGGCTGCGCGCACGGGTCATGACGACGACCGTCGTCGCCACGGTCGTCGCCGCGCCCGTGCTCGCGCTGTGGGCCGCCTACCGCGGCACTCCGGTCGGGGAGGCCCAGGACGGCCGTTCGGCCTCCGCGCGGGAGGACGGCGGCACCGTCGAGCTCGACGGCGAGGAAGCGGGCGCCGGCTTCGAGAACACCGGCAACGCCGGCACCCGCCCGGGTGGCCGCTTCGACGAGGACGGCGAGGCGGACGTGTCCGTGGAGGTCGTCGGCGTTCCCGGGGCAGGACACAAGGGTGCGGCGGCGATGGACGTCACGGCCGGCCACAGCGGTGACACGACGCTGATCACCCTCACCGCGACGGGCGCCCGACCGGTCCACTGGTCGGCCGCGACGGACGCGTCCTGGCTCTATCTGAGCGAGTCGTCGGGAACCCTCGCCCCCGGCGAGTCGGTGACCGTCAGGGTGTACGTCGACCAGCTGCGCGAGCCGTCCGGCCACTGGCGCGCGACCGTGGCGATCGCCCCCGCGGGTTCGGTCGTGACCATCGACGGCTACGGCACCGCCCCCTCCGCCCCCGGCACGCCCTCCGGCCACCCCGGCGGCCCGGGCACCGTGCATCCGGGCACCCCGAGCGACCCTCCCGCGTCGTCGCCCGACCCGGACCCGACGCCCACGACACCGCCGCCGTCGGAGCCCGCGCCGAGCGAGCCGCCGGCCTCGCCCGGCCCGGAGCCCACGACCGGCGGGCCCACGCCCACCGGCCCGACCCCGAGCGAGCCGGTGCCCACCGACCCGGGCACGGCCGCCCCGGAGAACCCGTCGCCACCGCCCGACACCGGCACTCCGAACCAGGCCACCCCATAGACCCCACTTGCTGCGCAACGCACGGACGCCGGACACCCCGCCCTCCCCGGCGCCGGGCCGTGAACGCCGGCACACCCGCGCGGAGCGCCTCCGCACGGCTGTCCCGGCGTCGGGCGCCCTTATGCCGGGCACGGCGTCGGGCCCCCTCGTGTCATCGACCGGCGTCGGGCGCGTTCCGCGCGATGCGCCCCCCGCGCCCGCCGTCCCCGCGTCAGGCGCCCCGTTCCCCCGTCGGATCCGCCGGGTGGGGAGCGAGCAGTGGCAGTTGGGAGGCCAGGCGTTCCTCGCACAGCTCGACCAATCGGTCGTAGCCCGGCTTGCCCATCAGCTCGGTCAGCTCCGCGCGGTAGGAGACGTACACCGGGTCCCCGGCGCCGTGCGCCGAGGTGGCCGAGGTGCACCACCAGTGCAGGTCGTGACCGCCCGGGCCCCACCCGCGACGGTCGTACTCGCCGATCGACACCTGCAGCACGCGGGTGTCGTCCGGCCGGTCGATCCAGTCGTAGGTCCGCCGCACGGGCAGCTGCCAGCACACGTCCGGTTTGGTCTCCAGCGGCTCGCGGCCCTCCCTCAGGGCGAGGATGTGCAGCGAGCAGCCCATGCCGCCCGCGAACCCCGGCCGGTTCTGGAAGATGCACGAGCCCTGGAACGGCCGGGTCTGACGGTCGCCGTCCTCGTCCTCCGAGACCCAGCCGCCCCGCCGGCCCTCGTCGTGGTGCTGCCAGATGTCGGGCGTGAGCCTCGCCACATGCTCGGCGACGCGCTTCTCGTCGTCCTCGTCCGAGAAGTGGGCACCCAGGGTGCAGCACCCGTCGTCCGCGCGGCCGGCCTGGATGCCCTGGCAGCCACTGCCGAAGATGCAGTTCCAGCGAGAGGTCAGCCATGTCAGATCGCAGCGGAAGACCTGCTCGTCGTCCGCCGGATCAGGGAATTCCACCCATGCGCGAGCGAAATCGAGACCCTTCTCGTCGTCCACCGGCGCTTTCCCCGGCATCTGCGGTGCTGTCACCCGCGAAGAATCCGCGGCCAGTCCGGCCCTCTTGTCCTTCTTGGCCTTCTTGTCCGTCTTCTCGTCCTTCGCCTTTTTCGTCTTTGGCACCCGTCCAGGGTAAGTCGCCCGCACCCGCGACCGGGACCGGCTCGGCCACCGCAGAGGGGGCAACACGCCGCGCTGCGGGCAGTAGCGTTCCGTACATGAGACTCGGAGTCCTCGACGTGGGGTCGAACACCGTGCACCTGCTGGTGGTGGACGCGCACCCCGGCGCACGCCCGCTGCCCGCGCACTCGCACAAGACGGAACTGCGCCTCGCCCAGCTCCTCGACGACGGCGGAGCCATCGGCCCCGACGGCGTGGACCGGCTGATCGCGGTCGTCCACGAGGCGCTCCAGGCCGCCGAGGACAAGGGCGTCGAGGAACTGCTGCCGTTCGCGACCTCCGCGGTGCGCGAGGCCGGCAACGCCGACGACGTCCTCGCGCGGGTGCGCGAGGAGACCGGGGTCGAGCTCCAGGTGCTCAGCGGCGAGGAGGAGGCCCGGCTCACCTTCCTCGCCGCCCGCCGCTGGTACGGCTGGTCGGCCGGGAAACTGCTCGTCATCGACATCGGCGGCGGCTCCCTGGAGATCGCCTACGGCCTCGACGAGGAGCCCGACGCCGCGGTGTCGCTGCCGCTCGGCGCCGGCCGCCTCACCGCCGGCCGGCTGCCCGGCGACCCGCCCGAGCCGGACGACGTCCGCGCGCTGCGCCGCCACGTGCGCACCGAGATCGCCCGCACGGTGGGTGACTTCAGCCGCCTCGGCGCCCCCGACCACGTGGTGGCCACGTCCAAGACCTTCAAGCAGCTCGCCCGCCTCGCCGGCGCGGCCCGCTCCGCCGAGGGCCTCTACGTCCAGCGCGAGCTGAAACGCGAGTCCCTGGAGGCCTGGGTGCCGAGGCTCGCCGCCATGACCGCGGCCGAGCGCGCCGAACTCCCCGGCGTCTCCGAGGCCCGCGCGGGACAGTTGCTCGCCGGGGCCCTGGTCGCGGAGGGTGCGATGGACCTGTTCGGCGTCGAACGCCTGGAGATCTGCCCCTGGGCGCTCAGGGAGGGCGTCATACTCCGCCGCCTGGACCACATGGACCAGGTCTAGCGGCGCATGCGCCTATGGCAATCACCACAACGGCGAAGAGGCACCCCGCACCCACCCGACCCCACCCCGTAACCTGAGGCTCGTGGCAGAACCAAGGGACGTAGTCCGCATCCCGGATGCGAAGGTCGCCCTGTCGACGGCCTCCGTCTACCCGGAGTCGACGGCGACGGCCTTCGAGATCGCCGCGCGCCTCGGGTACGACGGCGTCGAGGTCATGGTGTGGACCGATCCGGTCAGCCAGGACATCGAGGCACTGCGCAGACTCAGCGACTACCACCGCATCCCCATCCTGGCCATCCACGCGCCCTGCCTGCTCATCACGCAGCGGGTGTGGTCCACCGACCCCTGGACCAAGCTCCAGCGGGCCCAGGCCGCCGCCGAGAAGCTCGGGGCCGGCACGGTCGTCGTCCATCCTCCGTTCCGCTGGCAGCGGCAGTACGCCCGCGACTTCGTGGACGGCATCTGGCGGATGGCGAACGAGACGGACGTGCGCTTCGCCGTGGAGAACATGTACCCCTGGCGCTACCGCGACCGCGAGATGCTCGCCTACGCCCCCGACTGGGACGTCACCAAAGAGGACTACCGCCACTTCACGATCGACCTCAGTCACGCCTCGACCGCCCGCACCGACACCCTCCAGATGATCGACCGCATGGGCGACCGCCTCGGCCATGTGCACCTGGCCGACGGCAAGGGCTCCGCCAAGGACGAGCACCTGGTCCCCGGCCGCGGTGACCAGCCCTGCGCCGAGGTGCTGGAGAGCCTCGCGTCGAACGGCTTCGACGGCCATGTCGTCATCGAGGTCAACACGCGCCGGGCCATGTCGAGCGCGGAGCGGGAGGCCGATCTGGCCGAGGCCCTGGCCTTCACGCGCCTCCATCTGGCCTCCGATTCCTCCTCGATCCGGGTGCCCCGCCGGTGACCGGCATCACCGCGAGCGACGGTCCGGGCGCCTCCGCGCGGGGCAACGGGACCACCCGGCGCCGCGGCCGCCCTCCCCGTACGGAATCGGCCGGCACCAGGGACCGCATCCTCGACGCGGCCCGCGAGGAGTTCTCCGCGCGGGGGTACGAGAAGACGTCCGTCCGGGGGATCGCCAAGTCGGCCGGGGTCGACTCCGCGCTGGTGCACCACTACTTCGGCACCAAGGAGCAGGTGTTCGAGGCCGCCGTCGAGGTCGCCTTCGCTCCGGCGTTCGCCGTGCGGGACACGATCTTCGACGGTCCCATCGAGGAGGCGGGCGAGCGGATGACCCGCACGATCATCGGTCTCTGGGAGAACCCCGTCACGCGGTCGCCGTTGCTCGCGATCGTCCGCTCCGCCGTGAACAACGAGACGGCGGCCGGCGTCTTCCGCCGCCTGATCGCCGGCCAGCTGCTGCGCCGGATCGCGGGGCGGCTCGACGCGCCGGACGCGGAACTGCGCGCCGAGCTGGCCGCCGCCCAGCTGGTCGGGATCGCGATGATCCGATACGTGATCAAGGTGGAGCCGCTGGCGTCGGCCGACCCCGAGCAGATCATCCGACGGGTGGCGCCGGTGGTGCAGGGGCACCTCACCGGCCGCTGACGCCGGCCGGGCGGAGACCCGCCCGCGTGCCGGGACGCACACGGGCGCCACTGAGACATTCGTCCCGCATTCCGGACACCTCGTCCCGCCCTCTGGATGACCGGCGTACGCTCGATCCCGTCAGAACTCTCCGAAGGAGCGAGCGACGATGCCCGAGCTGAGGTCCCGCACAGTCACCCACGGCCGCAACATGGCGGGCGCCCGCGCCCTTATGCGCGCCTCCGGTGTACCGGGCGCGGACATCGGCCGCAAGCCGATCATCGCGGTCGCCAACAGTTTCACGGAGTTCGTGCCCGGCCACACCCACCTCGCCCCGGTCGGCCGGATCGTCAGCGAGGCGGTGACGGCGGCCGGCGGCATCCCGCGCGAGTTCAACACCATCGCCGTCGACGACGGCATCGCGATGGGCCACGGCGGCATGCTGTACTCCCTGCCCTCCCGCGACCTGATCGCGGACAGCGTGGAGTACATGGTCGAGGCGCACTGCGCGGACGCCCTGATCTGCATCTCCAACTGCGACAAGATCACGCCGGGCATGCTCAACGCGGCCCTGCGCCTGAACATCCCCACGGTCTTCGTCTCCGGCGGCCCGATGGAGTCCGGCCGCGCCACCCTGGTCGACGGCACGGTCCGCACGCTGGACCTGGTCGACGCCATGGTCGAGGCGGCCAACGACAAGGTCTCCGACGCGGACGTGCTCCGCATCGAGGAGAACGCCTGTCCGACCTGCGGCTCCTGTTCCGGCATGTTCACCGCCAACTCGATGAACTGCCTCACCGAGGCCATCGGCCTCTCCCTCCCGGGCAACGGCTCGGTCCTGGCCACCCACACCGCCCGCAAGGCGCTCTACGAGAACGCCGCGCGCACGGTGCTCGACCTGACCCGCCGCTACTACGAGCAGGACGACGACTCGGTCCTGCCCCGCAACATCGCCACCGCCTCGGCCTTCGAGAACGCCATGGCACTCGACATCGCGATGGGCGGCTCCACCAACACGATCCTGCACCTGCTGGCCGCCGCCCAGGAGGCCGGTGTCCCCTTCGGCCTCACCGAGATGGACGCCCTCTCGCGCCGCGTCCCCTGCCTGGCCAAGGTCGCCCCGAACGTCGCCAGGAACCGCACGTACTACATGGAGGACGTGCACCGCGCGGGAGGCATCCCCGCCCTGCTGGGAGAGCTGCACCGCGCGGGCCTGCTCAACGAGGACGTCCACTCCGTCCACAGCCCGTCCCTCGACGACTGGCTGAAGACCTGGGACGTCCGCGGCGGGTCGCCCTCCCAGGAGGCGGTGGAGCTCTGGCACGCCGCCCCGGGATGCGTGCGGTCGGCGGAGGCCTTCTCCCAGTCCGAGCGCTGGGACTCCCTGGACGAGGACGCCGAGGACGGCTGCATCCGCTCCGCCGAGCACGCCTACTCCAAGGACGGCGGCCTCGCGGTCCTGCGCGGCAACCTGGCGGTCGACGGCTGCGTCGTCAAGACGGCCGGTGTCGACGAGTCCATCTGGACCTTCGAGGGCCCGGCGGTCGTCTGCGAGTCGCAGGAGGAGGCCGTCGAGAAGATCCTCACCAAGCAGGTCAAGGAGGGCGACGTCGTCGTCATCCGCTACGAGGGCCCCAAGGGCGGCCCCGGCATGCAGGAGATGCTGTACCCGACGTCGTACCTGAAGAGCCGCGGCCTCGGAAAGGCCTGCGCCCTGATCACCGACGGCCGTTTCTCCGGCGGCACCTCCGGCCTGTCCATCGGCCACGCCTCCCCGGAGGCGGCCTCGGGCGGCACCATCGCCCTGGTCGAGGACGGCGACCGCATCCGCATCGACATCCCGAACCGCTCGATCGAGCTGCTGGTCGACGAGGCCGAGCTCACCCGCCGCGAGCAGGCGCTGGGCGGCCGGTACGTGCCGAGGAACCGCGACCGCAAGGTCTCGGCGGCCCTGCGGGCGTACGCGGCGATGGCGACCAGCGCGGACAAGGGCGCCGTGCGGGACGTGAGCAAGCTGGGCTGACCGCCCGGCCGGTGCCGCCCCCGCCGGGTCACCAGTCGGCCGGGTCGCGCCCCGCCACGCCGAACACGGTTCCGTCGGGTGCCCCGGCGTAGACGTGGCCGCCCGCGAGCACGGGCGCCGGCAGCGCGGCGGGGACGCGGTCGGACGCGGCGCCGAGACGCGGCCGGGTCTGCCCGAGGAGCTTCCCCTCACGTGCGTCGACGCCCAGCAGCCGCCCGTCGGGAGCGGTGACGTACACATGCCGTCCGTCGGAGACGGGCACCGAGCCCCGGCTCACGCCCGTCTCCAGCCGCCACTTCTGCTTCCCGGCGGCCATGTCGACGGCCACCAGCGAACCGCCGGCGCCCATGAGATGCACGGTGTCGCCGTGCACACCGGCCTCCGCCTGCGCGACCGGCACCGGCAGCTTCACCCGGCGCGTGTCCCCGGTGGCGGGCGTGTAGCGGAGCACGGCGTTCACGTCGCCGTGGACGTCGCCGCCGGCCACGAGGTACACGGCCCCGTCCGCGGCTCCCACGGGCGTCAGCGACCCCTTCAGCTCCGCGTCCCACCGCACCTCACCGGTCGCGGGATCCACCGCGGTGACCCGGGTCCGGCTCCCGTCCCGGGACGGACTCGTCGCGTACGCCGACGGCTTCCCGGCCTTCCCCGGCTTCCCCCGCCTGCCCGTCTCCCCGGCGAACGAGGAGAAGTACGGCACCGCCTGGCCCGGGATCCGATGGGACCACCTGGTCTCGCCCGAGGCGGCGTCCAGGCCCGTGACCGTCCCGTCGGCGCGGGTCAGCAGGAGCATGCCGCCGACCGCCCGCACGCCCTGGTACTCGGGGGCGTCCTTCCGCCACACCTGCCTGCCTGTGGCGGGGTCGAGTGCTTCCAGGTCGCCGATCCGGTCGAGGGAGGGCTGGACGAGGCCGCCCGCCACGACCGGCGGCTCGCTCCGGGTCGTCCCCGCCACGTCGTGCCGCCACAGGGTGCGGCCGTCGGCCGGATCGAGGGCGACGACCAGGCCGGGCAGCGCACACAGCAGCCCCCGTGTCCCGTGGGTGCACTGCGGCATGCCGCCGCCGTCCTGGGCGGGCGCCGCCTCCCACCCGCCGAAGCCGCCCGCCGAGCTCTGCGCCGCGGGGGCCTTCCGCGCGGAATCCGTGCCGCCGAGCACCTGAACCGCCGTGAGCCCGCCGAGCACGGCGAGACAGAGCGCCCCGGCCACCAGAGCCGTCCGCCGACCGAGACGCCGCGCGGGCCGCTCCCCGGGCGCGTCCGTCGGCGACCCCGGCGCGTCCGCCTGCTCCGGCGACTTCGGTGCTTCGGGCGTCCGCGGCGCCGGCACGAAGACCTGCGTGTCGTACGCCGCGGACACCGACCGCAGCTCCCGCATCAGCTCGTCCGGCGTCGGCCGGTCCTCGGGCTCCTTGGCGAGGCACCGCAGCACCAGCGGTGCGAGCGACTCCGGTACGCCGGTCAGATCGGGCTCGTCGTGCACGACCTGGTAGGCGACGATGTAGGGGCTGTCGGAGTCGAACGGACCGCGTCCCGTCGTCGCGTGCACCATGAGCGAGCCGAGGGCGAACACGTCGGCCGCGGGGCCCACCTCGCGGGGCCGCCGGAACTGCTCGGGCGCCATGAACGGCGGCGTCCCGATCAACTTCCCGGTCTCCGTGCGCAGTTCGCTGTCCCTCGGCCGGGAGATGCCGAAGTCGATGACCTTCGGCCCGTCCTCGGCGAGCAGGACGTTGCTCGGCTTCAGGTCCCGGTGCACGACCCCCACCCGGTGGATGTCGCGCAGTGCCTCCGCCATCCCGGCCATCAGCCGGCGCGACTGGTCCGGGTCCATGGGGCCGTTCCGCTTCACCTGCTCGGAGAGCGTGGGGCCGGGGATGTACAGGGTGGCCATCCAGGGCCGCCCGCCCTCCGGATCGGCGTCGACCACCGGCGCCGTGAACGCCCCGCTCACCCGTCGCGCCGCAGCCACTTCCTGCCGGAACCGCCCCCTGAACTCGGGGTCCCTCGCGTACCGGGCGTGCACGACCTTCACCGCGACCCGCATCCCGGACGTGCTCCGGGCCAGATGCACCACGCCCATGCCACCCGAGCCCAGGCAGGACTCCAGACGGTAGTGACCGGCGTACTCCGGAAGCTCCGCTTCCGCGCCCGCTCCGGCGTTCGTCTGCGGCGCCATGGCACCACCCCCGTGCTGTTCGTTCGCGCGCGCTCGGAGCCTAGTCGATGCCGTGTACGGGACCGAGGCGGCTTGCCCGCCTGTGCGTACGAGCCAAGAACTGGTGTTTCATGACGTGTTGCAGGGGAATCACTGTGGCCCCGCGACATTCGTGGGGCGCAACGGGGGAGGTTTTTTCATGTCCGAACAGACTCAGCAGATGACGGGCGGGGACGAGAAGGCGACCACGGCCGCCGCCGCGGCTTCCTACCCGGTGGCACCGGGCTACCGGCTCAACGTCCGCAGCGGTCCCGGCACCGGCTACCCCATCGTGCGGGTCCTCGCCGAGGGCGCCCGGGTCCGGATCAACTGCCAGACGCCGGGCACCTGGGTGTCGGGCCCGTACGGCACCTCGAACATCTGGGACAACATCGGCAGCGGTCAGTACGTCTCCGACGCGTACATCCGCACCGGCAGCGACGGATACGTCGCCCCGCGCTGTTAGGGACTGCCGTTCGGATCCTGCCGGGGCCGCGGGCCCCGGCAGGGGAGGGGGGCCCGTTCGCCCGGGGAGGAGTCACAATCGTCGGGTGAGCGCAGCAGAGAACGACACCGCCGGGACCCCTGCCGGCCCTCGGCCCGAGCCCATCCGCTTCTTCGGCACCACCTGGGTCGACCACTCCGGCGGCTACACCGGCCGCCGCATCGGTGTCGCCGTCGGCTCCCTCGCCGCCGCGGCCGCCGGCTGCTTCGTGCTGCGCATCGCCTACGACGGGCTCCGGATCGCCGACGTCGGCAGCTTCGTCTCGCTCCTCATGGTCGTGATGTTCGCGATCTGCAGCTCGCTCGCCTTCCGCCACACCTGGTCGGGCTTCAGCACCCGCCCCGACCCCGACCGCCAGGCGTCCCTGCGCGGCCTGCTGTCCATCGGCTTCATCGGCTCCCTCCTCGCCTACTTCTTCCGCTCGCTCACCGAAGCCCCGGGTGAGAAGCTGCACCGCGCGGAGTACGCCAAGGCGCGCGAGGAGTACGACAAGCGCGCCACCCGCCGTTCGGGGAACCCGTCGAGGAAGCGCCGCCGCCGCTCCTGACCTCACCGGACACCCCCCGGCCCGCACCCCTCCCACGGCCAGCACGGCCGTATGACGACATCGAGCGCAGACCAGGCCGCCCACACCGCGCGAGCCCACTCCTTCAACGAAGCCGCCGGAGCCGACCGCACGCCCCCTCGCCGGCTCCCGGGTCGTGGACGTCGGCGCCGGTACGGGCATGGCGACCGCCCGTCTGCACGCACGCGGCGCCGACGTCATCGCTGTCGAGCCCGGTGACGGCATGGCGGCCGAGTTCCGCCGCGCCCTCCCCGATGTGCCGGTCGTCCGGGGCAACGGCAACGCTCTCCCCCCTCGCCGACCACTGCGTCGACCTGCTCACCTACGCCCAGGCCCGGCACGGGACCGACCCCGGTCGTGCCGCCCCGGAGGCGTACTCGCCCTGTGGTGGAACACCGACGCGCTCGACGTGCCGTGGGAGACCTACGACGTCGTCCTCCTCCTCGCGACCACGCCCTCGGCGCCGACGGCTTGACGCCTCGCCGGGCGCGGGAGGAGTATTCATCACATGATGAATTACTCCTCCCGTCCACCGGAGGAACCGGCCGTCCACGCCCAGGACCTCACCGTCGTCCGAGGCTCCCGCACCGTCCTGCGGGGCCTCGACTTCACCGTCCCGCGCGGTCGGATCACCGGCCTCCTCGGCCCCTCCGGCTGCGGCAAGTCGACCCTGATGCGGGCCGTCGTCGGCACCCAGGCCAAGGTCACCGGCACCCTCGACGTCCTCGGCAGCCCCGCCGGCCACCCCGCCCTGCGCACCCGCATCGGCTACGTCACCCAAGCCCCCTCCGTCTACGACGACCTCACCGTCCGCCAGAACCTGAACTACTTCGCCGCCGTCCTCGACCCCGGCCGGGCCGCCGCCGACCGCCGCCACGAGACCGTCACCCGGACCATCGCCGACGTCGACCTCACCACCCACGCCGACGCCCTCGCCGGCAACCTCTCCGGCGGACAACGCAGCCGCGTCTCCCTCGCCGTGGCCCTCCTCGGCACCCCGGAACTGCTCGTCCTCGACGAACCCACCGTCGGCCTCGACCCCGTCCTGCGCCGCGACCTCTGGCAGCTCTTCCACACCATCGCCGCCGAACGCGGCGCCACCCTGCTGGTCTCCTCCCACGCCATGGACGAGGCCGAACGCTGCCACCGCCTCCTGCTCATGCGTGCCGGCGAGATCCTCGCCGACGACACCCCCGAAGCCCTCCGCACCCGTACCGGCTCCGACACCGTGGAGGACGCCTTCCTCCGCCTGGTCGACGAGGCGATCGCGACAGGCCGCACCAAGGAGACGACGAAGGAGACCACCCGATGAGCACCCCCCACCCGGCGACGGCCGCACCCACCCCGCCCCATGCCCTGAACCTCTCCCGCACCACGGCCACCGCCACCCGAGTCCTGCGCCAGCTCCACCACGACCCGCGCACCATCGCGCTGATGCTCCTCGTCCCCTGCGTGATGCTGTTCCTGCTCCGCTACGTCTTCGACGCCAGCGCACGCGTCTTCGACAACATCGGCGCCTCACTCCTCGGGATCTTCCCGCTCATCACGATGTTCCTGGTCACCTCGATCGCCACCCTGCGCGAACGCACCTCCGGCACCCTGGAACGCCTCCTCGCCATGCCCCTCGGCAAGGGCGACCTCATCGCCGGCTACGCCCTCGCCTTCGGCGCCCTGGCGATCATCCAGTCCGCCCTCGCCACCGGCCTCGCCGTCTGGTTCCTCGGCCTCGACGTCACGGGCAGCCCCTGGCTGCTCCTCCTCGTGGCCCTGCTCGACGCCCTCCTCGGCACCGCCCTCGGCCTCTTCGTCTCGGCCTTCGCGGCCTCGGAATTCCAGGCAGTGCAGTTCATGCCGGCGGTGATCTTCCCCCAGCTCCTCCTCTGCGGCCTCTTCACCCCACGCGAGGACATGCACCCCGTCCTGGAGACCGTCTCCGACGCACTCCCCATGTCCTACGCCGTCGACGGCATGAACGAGGTCCTCAAGCACACCGACATCACGGCAGCCTTCGTACGCGACATCCTGATCGTCGCCGGCTGCGCCCTCCTGGTCCTGACCCTGGGCGCCGCCACCCTGAAACGCCGAACGGCATAGACGTCCCGCCCACTGGACGCCCACCCCCACCACACCTCCGGGATGCGAGGATGACGAGGGACGACCCACCCCCCGGAGGGCACCAGCAACCATGACCCAGAAAGTCGCAGTCCTCGGCACCGGCAAGATCGGCGAAGCCCTGCTCAGCGGAATGCTCCGCGCCGGCTGGGACCCCACCGACCTCCTGGTCACCGCCCGCCGCCAGGAACGAGCCGAAGAACTCCGCAGCCGCTACGGAGTCACCCCGGTCTCCAACCAGGAAGCCGCCAAGACCGCCGACACCCTGATCCTCACGGTCAAACCCCAGGACATGGGTGCCCTCCTCGACGAACTCGCCCCGCACGTCCCCGCCGACCGCCTCGTCATCAGCGGCGCCGCGGGCATCCCGACCTCCTTCTTCGAGGAACGCCTCACCACCGGCACCCCGGTCGTCCGCGTCATGACCAACACACCCGCCCTCGTCGACGAGGCCATGTCGGTCATCTCCGCCGGGAGCCACGCCACCGCCGACCACCTGGCCCACGCCGAGGAGATCTTCGGCGCCGTCGGCAAGACACTCCGCGTACCCGAGTCCCAGCAGGACGCCTGCACCGCCCTCTCCGGCTCCGGCCCGGCGTACTTCTTCTACCTGGTCGAAGCCATGACCGACGCCGGCATCCTGCTCGGCCTGCCCCGCGACAAGGCCCACGACCTGATCGTCCAGTCCGCGATCGGCGCCGCGACGATGCTCCGCGACAGCGGCGAACATCCGGTCAAGCTGCGCGAGAACGTGACATCCCCCGCCGGCACCACCATCAACGCCATCCGCGAACTCGAGAACCACGGCGTACGAGCCGCCCTCATCGCCGCCCTCGAAGCCGCCCGTGACCGCAGCCGCGAACTCGCGAGCGGCAAAAAGGACTGACGGACGTCACCACCCCTGCACGGCACGGTCACGTCGCGGCCGCCACGACCTCCTTGGTCGTCACGACCCGCGCGAAACCACCCCCGTGCAGGGTCACCGCCGTCGCCCGGGCCAGCTCATCCGCGCGGCCACCGGCACGACTCCGCTGCGCTGGCTCCTCGACCAGCGCAGCGCCGGGGCCCAGCGCCTCCTCGAACGCACCGACCTCCCCATGCCCGAGGCCGACGCCGCGCCGGCTTCGGCAGCGAGAGCGCGATGCGCCAGCACTTCGCATCGTGCCTCGCCACCAGCCCCCGCGCCTACCGAGCCGCGTTCAGCACGGGCGCCCCGGTATTCGAGCCCGCAGGCAACAAACCGATCGCCCGGTAAGCGGCATCCACGGTCGGCCGAGCCATGTCCCGCGCCCGCTCCGCACCATCCCGGAGCACCCCCTCCACATAGCCAGGATCCGCGCACAACTCCTTGTGCCTCTCCTGCACGGGCCTCAGAACCTCGACCACGGCCTCCGCCGTGTCCCTCTTCAAAGCGCCGTACGACTCATATACACCGCCCAACGCCGCGGGGTTCCCACCCGAGCACGCCGCGAGGATCTCCAGCAGATTCGCCACCCCCGGCCGGGCCTCCCTGTCGTACACGACGTCCCGCCCGCTGTCGGTCACCGCCCGCATGACCTTCTTCCGCACCACGTCCGGCTCGTCCAGCAGATAGACGATCCCCGGCCCCGTGTCGTCGCTCTTGCCCATCTTCGACAGGGGGTCCTGCAGGTTCATCACCCGCGCCGCCACCGTCGGATGTGTGGCCCGCGGCACCACGAAGGCGTGCCCGTACCGCTGGTTGAACCGCACGGCGAGATCCCGGGTCAGCTCCACGTGCTGCGCCTGGTCGTCCCCGACCGGCACCTCGTCGGCCCCGTACGCCAGGATGTCCGCCGCCATCAGCACGGGATACGTCAGCAGCGACAGCCGCACGCTCCCACCCCGCCGCTGCTCGCGGGCCGCCTTCTCCTTGTACTGGGCCATCCGGCGCATCTCGCCGTCCGTGGCCACGCACTCCAGCAGATACGACAGCCGCGCGTGCTCGTCCACATGGCTCTGCACGAACACCGTGCAGCGCTCCGGATCCAGCCCGGACGCCAGCAGCAACGTCGCCGCCTGCCGGCTCAGTCTGCGGACCCGCGCCGGATCGTGGTCCACGGTCAGCGCATGCAGGTCGACCACGCAGAACAGCGCATCCGACCGGTGCTGGTCGACCGCGGCCCACTGCCGCATGGCCCCCAGGTAGTTCCCCAGCGTCAGATGCCCGGTCGGCTTGATCCCACTGAAGACCCGTGTCATCTCTTCCTCTCCCTGCTCCTGGCCAGGGCCGCCGTCCCGGCCGGCCGCCCCTCGGAGTCCTGGGGAGAAAGCAAAACGGCCGCCGAGGCGGCGGCCGTCGAGTGCATACGTAGCGTCGGCCGCCGTCAGGCGGCCCACCAGAACTGGCTGTACGTACGCGTCGTCATACGGAGCAGACTACGCCGCGGGGGTAGGTCCCGGCAGCGAGTTGACACGCCCCGGCGGTATCCGTACTGTTCTGCGGGTTGCCCGACGTGAGCGCCGACTCCGGTCGGTCCCCGGGCGGCCATTCCGCAAGTACCACTACTGATCGACGTCAGCAGTCTGTCTGCCGACGCGTCATTGGCGTGCGTATTCGCGTAATGAGGAATCCGCACCCGAAAGGGCGCAGGACCCCGATTAGGTCGGGAGCCGGGAATCCGCTAAAGTCTCACTCGTCGGAACGGCCCAACGGCCGGGAAGGCAAACCCCGCTGACTGGGGGTCAGGTCGAGAAAAAGGATCTGATAGAGTCGGAAACACCGAAGGGAAGCGCCCGGAGGAAAGCCCGAGAGGGTGAGTACGAAGGAAGCGTCCGTTCCTTGAGAACTC
>NZ_JBVIGA010000013.1:0-85008 GCF_055571035.1 Streptomyces malachitofuscus
TTCGAGACAGCCATGCCCAGGACCAGTGCCGCAGCGGCATGACGCCCTCACGGGACGTCACCGCCCCCGCTTGACAATGTCATTGGGATTCTCCCTGTGACGACGTGCCCCGGGCCGGGCCGCGGCGCCGACAGGGTGACGAGGTGATGAGGGGAACCGGGCGGGAGGGCGTCGGCCCGAGGTGACCCATCAACCGTAACCGGGCGGCCGCCCACGCGCAGTGCGCCGGTCCGGCGGGCACGGTCCGGCGGGCGTCGGTGATCCGATGCCCGCCGGACCTGTCTCACATCAGGGCAGGGTCCACTTCTGGTTGGGTCCGGTGTGGCAGGTCCACAGATGGACCGGCGTCCCGTCGTTCCACGTACCGCCCGAGGCGTCCAGGCACTTGCCCGACTGCGGGTTGCGCACCGTGCCGTCGGAGTGGGCCGCCCACTTCTGCGCCCCCGTCCCGTTGCACGTCCACAACTGGATCCGCGTACCGTCCGCACTCCCGCCACCGGAAACGTCCAGACACTTCCCCAACGCCCGCAACGAACCGTCGTCCGCCACCGTCCACCGCTGCGCCGCACTCGCGTTGCACGACCAGATCTGTATCTCCGTACCGTCCGCAGTGCCCGCGTTGTCCACATCCAGACACTTGCCGTTCACCCCCTTCACCTCACCCGTGCGGGGATCGGCCGGGGACCCCGTCTGCTTGATCCGGATGTTGCGGAAGGCCGCCTCGTCGCCGTCGCCGTGGTTCTGCAGACCGATGTGGCCCTGCTGGAGGCTGCGCGCCGGGTCGGTGTTGGTGAAGTCGTTGATCTTCCGGCCGTTGAGGAAGATCTCGAGCCGCTCCCCGGTGACGCGGATCTCGTACGTGTTCCACTCCCCCGGCGGGTTCAGCGCTGCGTCGCGTGCGGCGAGGTCGGCCGACCGGAATCCGTAGACGGCGCCGGTGGTGCGATCGGCCGCGTCGGTGGCGTCGATCTGGATCTCGTAGCCGTTGTCCACCGCCGACCACGGGTCGTCGGACGCCGGGAAACCCACGAAGACACCGGAGTTGTCGTCCCCGCTCAGCTTCCAGTCGAGCTTCAGCGAGTAGTCGCCGGTGAACTCCTTGGCGTCGTACCAGAGCAGGCCCAGTCCGCCGTGCGAGGTGAGGGTGCCGTCGGCCAGGGTGAAGCCGCCGGGGCCCGCCTGCTTCCAGCCTGCCGTGCCGGTGCCGTCGAACAGGGAGGTGTAGCCGGTCTCCGGGCGGCAGTCGGCCTTGGTGGTGCCGGCGGCCCAGCGGATGCCGCCGAGCAGATGCCGTCGGAACGCGGGGTCCGCGTAGGACTCCTCCGTGTGGCCGCCGCCGGTGTAGAAGGCCCGGCCGCCGGCGTAGTCCTTGCACCAGGCGATCGGGTGGTCGCCGGACATGGTGCCGCCGGAGTAGCTGGACTCGTCCAGCGATGCCAGGACATGGGCGGTGGTGCGGGGGTTGCTGCGGTAGTTGTACCACTCGTCCGTGCGCTGCCAGGTGCGGCCCAGGTGCGCGGTGGCGTCGTGGGCCCGGTCCTCGACCCTGACGGTCGCGGGCTGGATGGCGGGGTGGGACTGGAAAAGTGCTCCCGCCAGTCCTTCGTAGAAGGGCCAGTCGTACTCGGTGTCGGCGGCGGCGTGGATACCGACGTAGCCGCCGCCCGCTCCCAGGTACTGCTCGAAGGCGGTCTGCTGCGCCGGGCCCAGGACGTCGCCCGTGGTCGAGAGGAAGACCACGGTCCGGTACCGGGCGAGGTTGGCGGTGGTGAAGGCCCCGGGGTCCTCGGTGGCGGTGACGGTGAAGTTGTTCGCCGCTCCGAGGTCACGCAGGGCCGCGACGCCCTCGTCGATCGAGGAGTGGCGGTAGCCCGCCGTCCTGGAGAAGACGAGGATCTCGTACGCCGGGTCGGCCGCCGCGGTGGACGTGCGGTCCGGAGCGTGGGCGCTGTGGCCGGGGGCCGGTACGGCGCCGGGCAGGGCCGTGGCCTGGGGTGTCAGGCAGAGCAGGGCGCCGGCACACAGGCTGAGCACTGTTCTGAACGGGGTGCGCATCGTGGCTCGCCTCCTTTCTACGGCAGGGTCCACTTCTGGTTGGGTCCGGTGTGGCAGGTCCACAGATGGACCGGCGTCCCGTCGTTCCACGTACCGCCCGAGGCGTCCAGGCACTTGCCCGACTGCGGGTTGCGCACCGTGCCGTCGGAGTGGGCCGCCCACTTCTGCGCCCCCGTCCCGTTGCACGTCCACAACTGGATCCGCGTACCGTCCGCACTCCCGCCACCGGAAACGTCCAGACACTTCCCCAACGCCCGCAACGAACCGTCGTCCGCCACCGTCCACCGCTGCGCCGCACTCGCGTTGCACGACCAGATCTGTATCTCCGTACCGTCCGCAGTGCCCGCGTTGTCCACATCCAGACACTTGCCGTTCACCCCCTTCACCTCACCCGTGCGGATACCGCCGGCGGAGGTGGTGAAGGAGAACTCGTCCACGTCGTAGAGCGCGCCGCTGCCGCCCTTGAAGACGAGGTACAGGGTGGTGGTGCCGGCCGGCCCGCCGGTCAGGGGTGCCGTGACGTCCTGGAAGGTCTCCCAGCCGCCGGTGACCGGCACGGTGGCCGTGCCGAGCAGCGTGCCGGCCGGGGAACCCGCGCGGACCTCGAGGGTGCCACCGCTGCCTCCGGAAGAGACGCGCGCGGTGACGCCGGTGACGTTGTCGAGGCTGTACGGGGTGAAGGAGATCCAGTCGCCGTTGTGGATGTCGCCGACCGTCTTGCCGCCGTGCGCGGGTGTGTGGTTGACGACCGTCACCCCGGCCGCGTCTGCGTAGTGTTCGGCCTGCCGGTGGCTGGGCTGGGTGATGTGCTGGTCGTGCGCGGTGAGCGCGGGCTGGCCGCCCGCTCCCTTGTCGGTGTACTCGGCGTCGACGACGCCGAAGATGTTGGCGTTGGGGTCGTGCTCGCCGTCGGCCAGGGTCTGCAGGGTGCCGGTGCAGCCGGTGGTCGAGGTCTGCGGGTGGCCGTGGCTGTCGTGGCCGATGATGAAGGTGACCTTCACCTTCGCGCAGTCGATCGTGCCGTCCTCCGGGTCGGTGACCGTCACCTTGAAGGGGATGGCGTCGCCGAAGTCGTGGACGCGTCCGTCGGCCGGGGTGTCGAGCCGTACGGTCGGGGCGGTGTTGCCCACGGTGATCTGTACGGACGCCGTGGCGGACTGGCCGGTGGAGTCGGTGACCTTCAGCGTCGCCGTGTACTGGCCGTTGGTGGTGTAGGTGTGGGACGGATCGGCTGCGGTGGAGGTGCCGCCGTCGCCGAAGGTCCAGGCGTAGCGGAGTGCGTCGCCGTCGGGGTCGGAGGTGCCGGCCGAGGAGAAGCCGACGGTGAGGGGGGCCGTGCCGGAGGTGGTGTCCGCCTTGGCCTGGGCCACCGGGGCGCGCCCGCCGGTCACGTGCTCGATGCGGTACAGGGCCGAGTTGGCGTCGCCGTTGAAGTAGCCGGTGCCGTAGTCGAGGACGTAGAGAGCTCCGTCGGGGCCGAAGGCCAGGTCCATCACCTGGGTGCCGCTCCAGGGGAAGGCATTGATGGACTGCACGGTTCCGTCGCCGCCGGCCTCGATCCGCTTGATCCAGCGGCGGCCGAACTCGCCGGCGAAGAAGTCGCCGTCGTACTCGGCGGGGAACTTCACCTCGGAGGTGGAGCCGGCGTCGTAGCGGTAGACGGGGCCGCCCATGGGCGACTCGGATCCGTTGCCGAACTCGGGGACGGAGCCGCCGTCGTAGGGGATCCAGGCAGGCTGTGCGGGCGGCAGGTCGGTCAGGCCGGTGTTGCGCGGCGACGTGTTCCTCGGCGCCGCGCAGTTGAAGGACGGGCCCGAGCTGCCGGAGCCGAAGTCGTAGTCGGTGTAGGCGTCGTTCTTTCCGGTGCAGTAGGGCCAGCCGAAGTTGCCTGCCGTGGTGATGCGGTTGAACTCGACCTGTCCGCCGGGGCCCCGGGAGGGGTTGGCGGTACCGGCGTCGGGGCCGTAGTCACCGACGTAGACGGTGCCGGTGGCCTTGTCGACGCTCATCCGGAAGGGGTTGCGGAAACCCATGGCATAGATCTCGGGACGGGTGCCGGCGGTGCCGGGCGCGAAGAGGTTCCCCGCCGGGATGCTGTACGTCGCGTCGGCGTTCACCTTGATGCGCAGGATCTTGCCGCGCAGGTCGTTGGTGTTGCCCGAGGAACGCTGGGCGTCGTAGGCGGGGTTGCGCGAGGCACGCTCGTCGATGGGGGTGTAGCCGTCCGAGGCGAAGGGGTTGGTGTCGTCGCCCGTCGACAGGTACAGGTTGCCCGCCGCGTCGAAGTCGATGTCGCCGCCGACATGACAGCACAGGCCGCGGGAGGCGGGCACGTCGAGGATCTTCTTCTCGCTGCCCGGGTCCAGGGTGCCGTCGGTCTTCAGGACGAACCGGGACAGCCGGTTGACGCCGTCGAACGGGGCGAAGTCGGATGCCGTTCCGTCGCTGGGGGCGTCTCCGGCCGGAGTGTTCAGCTTGGGGGCGTAGTACAGGTAGACGAAGCGGTTGGCGGAGAAACCGGGATCGGCGGCGACGCCCTGCAGCCCCTCCTCGTCGTGGCTGTAGACGTCCAGTCTGCCCGCCACGGTGGTGGTGCCGGCGGCGTCCGTCAGTCGGAGCGTGCCGTCGCGCGAGGTGTGCAGCACCGAGCGGTTCGGCAGGACGGCGAAGGTCATGGGCTCGCCCATCTCGGCGACGCCCTTGGCGAGGGTGACCTGTTGGAAGTCCTCGGCCGCCGCGGCGTCGGCTGCGCCGCCCGGGCCTGTGGGGGCGGGGGCTGCGGCGGCCGGGCCCAGGGGCAGTGCCAGGCTCATGGCACAGGCCACGGCCGTCAGCAGCGTGCGGACACGTCTGTGTCCGAGCGGTCTCGTGCGCACGGAAGTCTCCTGAATGTGGGGGTGGCGGCAGGCCCGAGGCCGGCCGTGAGGAGTACGGGCGCGCGCCGTCGCGCCGTCGAGCTCCGGTCGTCACCGTGACCAGGGTCATGACCGGTTCATTTCAAGGAAGTTAGCGGGACTCGACCGAACGCGTAACCCCTTTCGCGCGCGAACCCTTGTCTTTTTCCTCGGGTGAGACAAAGTGCGGACGTCGCCGGGTGGGCCGCCAGGGCCCCGGGTGTGCGCGTACGTATCCCGTCGACCGACCGTGTGCCGGTCAGGGGTGAAGTCGGCGTCCGGCGGTCGGTCGGGGCTCAGTCGTCACCGGGGCGGTCGGCGGGCGTGTCCCGCTCGGGCACCGCCTCTTCTCCGGCCGCGGAGTCCTTACGGGGAGGGACGGGTCGCCGCAGGCTGAAGATCACGGACGTCGTCAGGATGGCGACGATGACCGCGAGACTGACCGGCGAGGGGATCTCCGGAACACTGGCGCTGATCGTTTCGTGCGTGGCCTGGAGGATCAGCTTGACGCCGATGAAGCTCAGGATGATCGCGAGGCCCACGTTCAGGTAGTGGAAGCGGTCCAGCAGTCCCGCGAGCAGAAAGTACAGGGCGCGCAGCCCCAGGATGGCGAACGCGTTGCTGGTGTAGACGATGAAGAGATCGTCACTGACGGCGAGGACAGCGGGGACGCTGTCGACGGCGAAGACCAGATCGGCCGCCTCGATCGCGGCGACCACCGCGAGCAGCGGAGTGGCGACGCGCTTGCCGGCCTCCTTGACGAAGAAGTGCGTGCCCTCGTATTCGTCCCGCACCGGAACGACCTTGCGGAGCAGCCGCAGAGCGACGCTCTTGCCCGGGTCGAAGCCCTCCTCGTCGCCCTTGAGAAGCTTGTAGGTGCTGTAGAAGAGCACGGCGGCGAAGACGAACAGCACCGCCGTGAAGCGGCTGACCACGGCGACACCGAGTGTCAGGAAGACGCCCCGGAAGACGAGCGCGCCCATCACCCCGAAGAACAGGACACGATGTTGGTAGGCGCGGGGCACTCTGAAGTAGGCGAAGATCACGGCGAAGACGAAGAGGTTGTCGACGGACAGGCTCTTCTCCAGCAGCCACGCGGTGGTGTACTCGGTGCCGGCCGTGGCGCCGAGGACGAGGAAGACGACCGCGCCGAAGACCAGGGCCAGGCTCACCCACAGGGCGCTCCAGGCGGCAGCCTCCTTGAATCCGATGACGTGTGCGCTGCGATGGGCGAGCAGGTCCACCGTCAGCGACACCACCACCGTCGCGGCAAACACCACCCACAGCCAGGGCGGGACCTCCAGCACGCCGCTCACCCTCTCCGCGGCCCGCACCGACGCGGGCCCTCACAGAGAAGTTTCCGGTATGACACCGCACCGAGCGACTTCACAGGGCACCGACGGGAGCGTGCCCGCCGGGGTCAGCCGGGGTCGGATGCCGTGAGGTGGGTGAGCGCGCACCGCCAGCCGTCCCGGTGCCGGACGAACACATCGGTCACCCATTCGTCGGCGTCGAACCGCTGCCCGCGGTAGTACGCCGTGTTCGTCATCCGCCCCGTCACGACGGCCGTGTCGCCGTGAACTCGGACACGGAGGGGGCCGACGGCCCGCATGGCGGTGTGCGTCAGGTCGCCGGAGCGGATCAGGTCGAGGAACTCCTCCCGCGTCCCGATGCCCCGGCTGGAGACGATCACCCAGTCGTCGGTCACGAACGTACCGATCCGGTCCGCGTCGTCGGACACGATGGCCGCCGACCAGTCCTGCTCCCGTGCGATCAGTCGCTCGCGCGCGTGGCCGTCGTCGCTCATTCCCGCACGATACCGGTGCGGCACGCCCGCGCGAGAGACGGACGGCGGGCCGCCACCCGTCCGGCACTCTTGCCGTTCCCGCAAGATTTCGTGCCGGGCAGGAGTGAGCCGGGCGAGACTCGGACACCTTCCCGACAGAAGGAGCACCCGTCATGTCATCCACCGACGCACTCACGTTCTGGAACGGCGTCCACGGCGCGCGACCGGCGGCGACCGCACCACGGCCGAACGCACGACTGACCGAGTCCGTCACCCCCCTGCCGCCCGGTGACGCCCTGGACCTCGGCTGCGGGTCCGGCGGAGACGCGTTGTGGCTCGCGCGCCGGGGATGGCGGGTCACCGCGGTCGACGTCTCGTCCGTGGCGATCGAGCGTCTCGCCGCGCTGGCCGCCGCACACGGCCTGGGCGAGCGGATCGGCGCCCGGCGGCACGACCTGCGGGAGTCCTTCCCGGACGGCCGGTTCGATCTCGTGTCCGCCCACTATCTGCACACGCCCCTGGACCTGGACAGGGCGACCGTCCTGCGTACCGCGGCGCACGCCCTCCGGCCGGGTGGGCGGCTGCTGGTCGTCGACCACGGCTCGACCGCCCCCTGGTCGTGGAACCAGGACCCCGACGTCCGCCACCCGGACCCGCGGGAGATCGCCGGGGACCTCGCCCTGGACCCTGCGACGTGGACGGTCGAACGGGCCGACTCCCCGCGCAGGACCGCGACCGGACCGGGCGGGGAGACCGCCGAGGTCACCGACCATGTCCTGATCATCCGCCGGACCGCGTGAACCGACGCGGTTCCGCCAGGAGGCAGCATGTCCGCCGTACCGCGTCGCCGAGGCCGCGCGACACTCCGCCACCCCCGCTTTCCGGGCGGCCTCCCGATACCGGCCGCCGGGCGGCCGTCAGGACACGTCGGACGTGCCGCCGGTGAGTGTGCGGCAGTACAGGGCGTCCGGGGTGCGTGGGGAGAGGAACCGGCCGGTGTAGGCGATGCCGGCGGCGTACTCGTCGTCGGCGCACTGGCCCTTGAAGCGGCCGTGCGCGAAGTCGCCGCCCTTGGGCTGCGCGCCCCGGTTGTCGCCCCGGTCGAACCAGACCGTGCGGCCGCTCGTACCGGTGAGCGCGCCGTCCGGGGCCTTCGCGCACAGGGCGGCCGAGACGGCGGCGCCGCGGACGCTGTAACCGGTGAGGAAGTGGCCCACGGGGCACTGGAGCTTGGTGTACCCGGACGCCCAGTCACCGCCGGGCGTGACATGCCGCTCGTCCTTGACGACCTGGTGGCCGCCGGCCGGGTCCTGGAGGGGTCCGGCGGTCACGTCGGAGCACAGGCCACGGTTGCCGGTGTGGCTGAGGCCGAGCAGGCGCTGCCCGTCGGGGCATACGGCCTTGCGGGCGCCGGGGTCCCAGTCGGGCAGCGCGCGCATACGGCGTGAGGCGACGAAGTCGGCGTGGTCGGGGCTGAGCATCGACCAGTCGGCCGCCGGGCCGACGGGGCCGGAGCGGCCGGTGGCCTCGATGAGCCGGGTCCACGCCCCGGCCCGCCAGTCGTCGCCGTCGAACAGGCCCATGCGCTGACCTGCCGCGTCCCAGTGCAGCAGCGCCCAGCCGTTGCCCCTGCGGTTCTCGTGCCAGCCGACGAGCGGCCAGTACGCGAAGTCGGCGTCGGTGCGGATGAGATGGTCGACGAAGTTCTCGAACCAGGCCCGGTCGGTGGGGCTGTTCTCCTCCCGGCCTCCGACGCCGAACTCGCTGATCCACACGGGCGCGGTGAAATGCCGGTCCTGTTCGGCGCTGACGAAGAAGGCCTGGCGGTTCAGCACCTCGATCAGCTCGCCGGGTGACAGGTCCCGGTAGCGGGGGTCGGTGGTCTCGCCGATTCCGGTGGCTCCGGTGTGACGGGGTCCGGTGTAGCCGTAGAAGTGGGCGGAGTAGACGAGCTTGCCGGAGTCGACAAGGGTGTGGGAGAGATGGCGGGCGGGCTCGAGGGTGGGGCGGCCGTGCGCGAACCCGTCGACGGGGATGCCGGTCCAGTTGATGCCCTCGACGACGATGAGGAGGTCGGGGTTGGCCTCGGTCAGGATGCGGTCGCCGACGCGCTGCGAGGCGGTGAACCAGTCATGGTTGTCACCGAGACCCCAGTTGGGGTCGTCCCAGACGGAGCGGCGGACCTCGTTGTAGAGATCCGCACCCACGACGCGGTCGTTGTCCCGGTAGCGGCGGGCCATGAACAGCCAGTCCTCCTCCCACTGCTCCGTGGACCGGCTCGCGTTCCAGCGCTCGTTGCCGTCGACGCCGCAGCACCAACGGGTGGTGTTGGTGTGGTTGTTGAGGATGACCGCGAGGCCGGCGTCGGTGAGTTCGCGTATCACGGCGTCGTAGACCCCGAGCGGAGTCCTCGCCCTGAGGGCGGGGTTGGCCGCGACGGCTTCGTCCGTGACGGGGCGGGTGTCGTGGATCATCTCGTTGGAGAAGGGCAGCCGGATGCTGTTGATCCCGATCTCCTGGAACCCGGCGATGATCTCCGCCATGGGGGCGCGGTCGAGGCCGAGCGGTATCCGGTGGGAGTTCTCGCCGGCGTGATGGTTGCCGTCCTCCTCCGCGCTGCCGTTTCCGTTCCATGTGCCGCTGGCGCCGTGCCAGTTGCCGGACCGGAGTCTGAACCGGTCACCGTCCGCGTCCACGATCCAGCGGCCCCGCGTACTGAGCGGGGCGGTCCAGGTGTCGGCGGAGGCGGCCTCCGTGCGGGCCTCGGGTGCCTGGGGGGCCGCCGCCGCGGAAGCGGGCATCGAGGGCGCCACGAGAAGGAGGGCGCCGAGAACCGTCCTGACCAAGGAGCCGCGCACGGTCACCTTCCCAGTCGTCATCGCACGGGATGTCATGACAGCGTCATAATGAGGCAAGGGCGGCTCGTGGTCCAGGCAATCCGCACGGCCGATGACTGAACCCTCGGCGCACCGCGCACGTAAGAGGAGAGCGGGCGGCCCCTCGCCCCCGTCGCCCGAACACGTCGCACCCACCCATGCAAGGAGTACGCAGCGATGAGCACCGCACGGCTGAGCGATCGGCTTGCCAGCCACCAGCCCCTCGTTCTGGGCCTGTTCCGGATCGTCCTCGGCGTGCTGTTCACCAGCGAGGGCGCCGCCACGCTCTTCGGTGTGCTCGACCGGGAGGCCACACCCGCCGGGGACTGGCCGTTCTGGTACGCCGGGGTGATCGAGCTCGCCTGCGGCGCCCTGATCCTCCTCGGTGTCGCGACCCGCAGTGCGGCGTTCCTCAGCTCGGGCGCCATGGCCTTCGCCTACTTCACCGAACACCAGAAGGACGGCCTCTTCCCCCTGCAGAACGGCGGTCTGTCCCCGGCCCTGTTCTGCTGGGGTTTCCTCCTCCTGGTGTTCTTCGGCCCGGGCGCCCTGTCCCTGCCGGGACTGCTGCGCCGCGGTGCAACGGGGCCCGCCCCGTCCGGCCCGTACGCCGCCGGGCCCACCTCCTCCGGAGAGGCCGGCTGACCTCGGCACGGACGCGACCGGCCGACGGCCCATGCGCCCAGGCGGAGTAGGGGGCGGGCCCGTCGCACGCCCCGCTGTTGCGGCCCCGCGAGGCGTGCCGGAGACTGCCGGGAACGGGACCGGCAGCCGCCCGGAAAGGGCCCGGCGATGGGCGAGTACGCGGACCTTCCTGGCGTCAGGAGACGTCGCAGGACCGCTCTCCTGTCAGGACTTGGACGACACGGTCGCCTTCATGGAGACCGTCGTGGGCCGGCCGGCGCATCTGCTCGGTCGGAGCGACGGCGGCGGCGTCGCGCTGCTCGTCGCCCTGGCCCGGCCCGACCAGGTACGCAAGGTCGTGGTGATGTGGGCCAACTCGCGCCCCCGCCCGAGTCCTTCGCCGAACCGGCGATGGCGACGCGATGACACCGGAGAGCCCGGATCTCGCGTTCTTCCGCGAACTGTACGAGGCTCATCCAGGCACCCACCCTCGTCATGGTCGGTGACGACGACTTGATCACGCTCGAGCACACGATCACCCTCTACCGCGCGCTCGGGGCCGGCCGGCGGTCGTCCCCGGAGCGTCCCATCCGGCGCCCCTGGAGCAGTCGGACCTGGTCAACCGGTTGATCCTCGATCACCTGGAGAAGGAAGCCGTGCAGACCATGATGCCCGTCCGACGGGCGTCGGCAGCGGGCGCCGGCGGCGCCGCCGCCTGACCGGTGCACATTCGGTCCGGTGGCCCGAGCGAGTGCCGGCGGGTCAGGAAGGCTCCACGACACGGAAGGCGATGCAGACGACGGGAGTGTCGTCGACGACGGGGGTGCCCTCGCGCTCCCAGAACCGGCGATGGCCGGCACGCCACGCCTCGATGGAAGCGTCGCCCTCGCCTTCGGCGACGGCATGCTCCCACGGAACCTCGATGAACGACGTCTGCTCGACGCCCGTGATCTCGAGAGTGGCGACGGCATCGCCGGCGTTGTCCAGCAGAGCCATGCGCTCACCGACGAACTCGAGGCCTTCCGTCTCCTCGACGTACTCGGCGAGCAGACCGGTCGTCGCCGTCTTCCGTCCGGCAAGAACCAGGGAGTTCAGCTCGACGCGCAGCTCGTCGGGGGAGCCCAGTTCCATCGCACGCATGCCGTCGACTCGTGGCCACACCGCTCGTTCACCTCACTTGTCCGGACCGCGCGCGAAACGCGGGTGCACGGGAGACCGGAGGCATTCGCCGCCGGGATGGGGGCAATCGGCACGTACGGCAACTCATGTGGACCGAAGCAGAGATGAGTGTGATGACATGTCTTTCCCGGAACACCCCTCGGCGCGCACGGACGCCATGCAGGCACATCATGACACGGGCGTGCGCCGGGGCAACGGACTCGCGATCGCCGCACTGGTCCTCGGCATCCTGGCGGTCATCCTCTTCTGGACCGTCATCGGCGGGGCCTTGCTCGGACTCCTGGCTCTGATCTTCGGCATCATCGGCGCCCGCAAGGCACGCGGAGGCCGGGCCCCGCACGGCAGAATGTCGATCGTCGGCGCGGTACTCGGCGGGCTGGGGCTGGCCGCGTCCGTGGTGATCATCGCGATCGGCGCGTCGATCCTCAACTCGGACGAGTTCAAGGACTTCGACGACTGCGTGCGGCACGCCGACACCCAGAGCGAACGTGACGCATGTGCCGATGATTTCAACAAGGACGTCAACGGCTGACCGAAGACGGCCACGGGAACGGGCGCGTCACCCGGACGGGCGGTATGGCCGGGCGGGAAAGCACAGCGTCCAGCCGATGCGGCGGGCGCCCCGCCCGGTCGCATAGGACAGTAGGACCATGAACCGTCACCGACGCCCGCCCCGACGCGCCCCGTGGATCGCGGGCGGCACCGCCCTGCTCGTCCTCGGGGGCGTCGGCGTGTGGGCGTTGGTGGCGCAGGACGGCGGCGATCCCACCCCCACGCCCTCGGCCTCGACCGATCTGTCCCTTCCCACCCTGAACCCGCTGCCGTCCTGGACGTTCGAGACGGAGCCGTCCGGCACCGCCCGCGGAACGCCCACGCGCACACGGTCCCCGGCGGCGACGTCCCGCCCCCGTCAGTCGGCCCGGCCGAGCGGGGAACCCACGACCGGACCCGCACAGCGGAGCCCTCGGACCACCACCGGGCCGACGGCTCCGGGTCGGAGGCCGACCACCGAGCCGGGCGTTCCGGATGAGAGGCGGACCACCGGGCCGGAGGTTCCCGGTGAGAGGCCGACCACCGGTTCCGCACGGCCCGGCCGGGAGCCGGGGTCCCGCGCGCCCGCGACGGACGGTCCGGCCGTGCGCACTCCCCGAACGCGGCCCACGTCGACGCCCGGGCCGGCGCGGCCCCCCGGGCCCAAGCCCTCGGCACGTCCCACTGCCCCCAAACCCTCCGGCTCGCCCGCGCGTCCGAGGCCGACGCGGACGCCGACGAAGCGTCCGGGGCCCTCGACGCCCGTACCGCCGTCGTCCGTCCTGCCCCCCGCTCCGACGTCGGCGCCGAGTGCGACGCTCACGCCGTCCTCCACACCGACGGCGGCACTCACTCCGGCATCCCCGGCGCCGAAGCCGCCCGCTGGAACGTCCGTGCCGGCGTCCCCCCACCGGAAGCACCCGACCCACGCACCGGCGACCGGCTCGGACCAGACGGTGACCACCACCTGGTACACCTCACCGGCAGCGTTGGCCGCCGCCCGGCGGATGGCCATGGCCGGAAAGGTCGGCGACGCCGCCTGCTCCATGGCGGCCGTAGGCCGCCCGGACCCCGCGCTGGTGCCGCGGGACGACCGCATCGGCATCGGGCACCACGGTCGCTACTGGTGCCTGGTCCGGGGGGACGGCGAACGGTGAACGGTCGCACCGCCGCGTCATGCCCCTGACGGGTCTCCGAGCACGTACGGGGCGAGGATGTCGGCCACGGTCCGGTTGCGCGGGGCGGGGACGTCCAGCCGGGCGGCGAGGTCGGCCACTCCCCCGCTGAGCCAGGGCAGCTCGAGACGGTTGCCGTTCTCCAGGTCGTTGTGCATGGAGGACGTCATGTCCGCGGGCAGCGTGTCGCAGAAGGCCAGCTGACGTTCGGCGAACGTGTCGTCCAGGGGGACGCCCGAGGCCTGCGCGACCGCCACGGTCTCCTCCATGATCTCGCGCAGCAGTGCCCGGGAACGCTCATGGGACCGGACGACTCCGACGGGCCGGCGGATGGCCGTCGTCGTGGCCGACAGACCGACGAGGAAGACGAACTTCTCCCAGACCACCTTGTCGATCGAGGTGCTGGTCTCCGCGTCGATGCCCGCCTCACGGCAGGCGGCCATGAGGTCGGCGACGACGGGTTCCTGGCTCGGGTGGCGTGCGCCGAAGACCATTCTCTGCAGGGTGCCGTTGTGCCGGACGACGCCGGGTTCCTCGATGAAGGCGGAGATGAAGCAGGCTCCCCCGAGGACGGAGTCGTCGGGCAGATGACGGCGGAGGACGGTGTCCTTGTGCACGCCGTTCTGCAGCGACAGCACCGCGGCCTTCCCCGCGTTCGAGGAGGCCAGCTGTCCGGCGACGTCTTCGGTGTCCCAGAGCTTCACGGCGACCAGGACCAGGTCCACGGGACCGAGCCGGGCGACGCTGTCGACGAACGAGTCGGGTGAGGTGCGCACGTCGCCCAGCGGGCTGCGGACGAGCAGGCCCTCGCTGCGCGCGGCCTCCAGGTGGCGGCCCCGCGCCACGAACGTGACCTCGTGGCCCGCCGCGGCGAGACGCGCCCCGAAGTAGCCACCGACCCCACCGGCTCCGACCACCGCTGTCCGCATGTGCGCCCACCCTCTTGATGTCCGCGGAGAGGCTACTACGACGCCTGAGGCGGGACGGCACGGCGTAGGCTGCCCTCGGCACGGGCACGGCGGACGTGGGGGGCACATGACGGCTGGGGCGGCTCCGAGGTGGGCGTCGGTTCTCGATTCGGTGGTGGTGTACGCGCAGGGCGCGCTCTGCCGCCGCCTGGCCCGGGGCACCGTGCCGACGGGCGGACAGGTGCGGGTGACGGGACTGCCCCGCTCGCTGGACCCCGATTCACTGCGGGCCCGTGTCGTCGACGCCTCCGGGACGCGCGTCACCGAGGCCCGGGTGGAGGTCGAGGCCGAACCCCGCGACGCGGACCGGGCGGGCGAGTTGCTGCGCGAAGTGGAGCGTCTGCGTGACGTGTGCGCGGCGGCGCAGGGCCGCCGGGACCGGCAGCTGACCCTGATCGAGGAGGTCGGCGCGCTGCGTCCGGTGCCGCCCGCCCGCAGGAAGGACGACCCGCATCGCCGCACACCGGCCGACGCGTGGCTGAACCTCTCCGCCTTCGTCGACGAACGCCTGACCGGTCTGCACGGCAGGCTCCGCGAACTGGAGGAGGAGCTCCGCCGGGCCGAGCACGACCTCTCCGTCGCGGTGGACCGGCTCTCCCGTGCCTCCACCGACGCACCGTCGGCGCACGTGGCCGCCTCGTTCTGCGCGGTCCTGACGCTCGACGGTGCGAGTGAGGCGGAGACCGAGGTGGAGGTGGAGTACGGGGTGCCCGGCGCCGTGTGGGTGCCGACCTACCGCCTCACTCACCGTCAGGGCGAGGAGAGCGGAAGCCTGTTGCTGCGGGCCTCGGTCGCCCAGCGCACGGGCGAGGACTGGACCGGGGTGCGCATCGCCCTGGCCACCGCCGACCTGCGCCGGCGCACCGACCTGCCCCGGCTCCGCTCCGTTCGGATCGGACGCAGTCAGCCCGCGCCCGCTCCCCCCGGCTGGCGGGAGCCCCCGGCGGGTCTGACCGATCTCTTCTCCGGTTACGACGCCGCGGGTCCGCGGCCCGGCCCGGACGCCGCGCCCCCGATGGTCGGGGCCGCTCCCGTCGCACCGCCCCCGCCCGCTCCGGGGGGCTACGGCGGGCCGCAGTTCCCCGGTGACGCGGAGGGGCACATCCCTCAGGCGTTCGGCACTGGTGCCGGGGACACCGTGGCGCGGTCCCGGCCCCGGCCCGGCGGCATGCCGCGCACCGGCGCCAGGCCCGCCGCGGCCCCCGCCATGGCTCCCGCGGCCCCCGGAGCGGCCCCGCCGCCCGCGATGTCCGCGGCTCCGCCCGCGGCCGCACCACCGGCTCCCGTGGCGGGGCCGCCGCAGCCCGACGTCGCGGAGCTCGACTACAGCGCACTCGTCCTGTGCGGCCCGGACGACCCGCAAGGCCGCAGGGGGCGGCTGTTCCCCGGCGCCGGCTTCGACCCGGTGACCGCCGAGTACCGACGGCGCGCCGAGACGGTGGCCGCCCTGCCGCTCCCCGGACACACCGTGCGCCCGCGCGAGTCCGCGGGCTCCTTCGACCACCGCTTCGATGCGGCCGCCCCCGCCGACATCCCTTCGGACGGTACCTGGCACAGCGTCACCGTCGGTGAGGTGCCGGTCGGTCTGCGCACCGCGTACATCTGCGTGCCGTCCGTGGAACGGACCGTCTACACGACCCTGGTGCTGTCCAACGCGACCGGCCAGGCCCTGCTGGCCGGTCCGGTGGAGGTCTCCGTGGACGGGGAGTACCTGCTGACCGCCTCCCTGCCGACGCTCGCGCCGGGCGGAGTGTGCCGGGTGGGGCTCGGTCCGGCCGAGGCGATCGGGGTCACCCGCCGTACGAACCTGCACGAGTCGACCGCCGGTCTGCGCAACAACGTCACCGTGCTGGACCACCGTGTGCACGTGGAACTGGCCAACCGGCTCGCCGTGCCGGTCTCCGTCGAGGTGCGCGAACGCGTGCCCGTCACCTCCGAGGCGGACGTCCGCATCGAGGAACGGGCCGACTGGGTGGCACCCGAGGACGACGACCAGGGTCCGGAGCGTCACGCGCCGGGCACGCGCCTGTGGCGGGTCGAACTGCCCGCCGGCGGCACCGCCGCCCTGGACGGCGGCTACGAGATCCGCATCCCCGCCGGCAAGGCCCTCACGGGCGGCAACCGCAGGAGCTGACACAACCATGTCCACGTCATCGGAGCAGAACCCCCTGATCCCGCTGCCCGTCACCGCCGTCACCTGCACGGAGGACCGCGCGCACATCGAGCGGACCGCCGTGCTCGACCTGGAGGCCGGGACCCGGCTGCTGCGTCTGGGGCCGGTCAGTGCACTGGCCGTCGACCGTACCCTGCACGCCGAACTGGCCGGGGACCGTCCGGCGACCGTGCTGGACGTACGGATGGTGCGCGCCTGGACGCCTCGCGAGCCGGGGCCGGGCGTCGACGACTCCGCGCTGCGCCGCCGTGTGACGGCCCTCGAGGAGGAACGGTCGGCACTGGAGCAGCAGCGCGACCGGCTGGGTGTCCGTCTCGATCTGCTCGCCCGGTTGGCCGCCGATCTGCTCCGGGAGATCGGCGAGGGGGCCGGCCACGGCGAAGCGGAGAGCGACCGCTGGGGGCGGGAGCTGGACCGGGTGGACGGCGAACGCGACACCCACGGGGAGCGACTGCGCACCGTGGAGGCGAGGCTGGCCCACATCGCCGTCGAACTCTCCGAGACCCGTCAGGCCCTGGACGCCTCCGAGAGGGAGCCCGCGGAGCTGACCGGCCACATCGAGCTGACCGTCCACGCCGAGGCCGCCGGGCAGGCCCAGCTGCGCCTGAGCCACCTCATCCCGTGCGCACTGTGGCGGCCCGCCTATCGGGCCGTGCTCGACGGGCCGGAACTCACCCTGGACACGGACGCCATCGTCTGGCAGCGCACCGGCGAGGACTGGTCGGACGTACGGCTGACCCTGTCCACCGCCCGCTCCGCCGCGGCCACGGAACCGCCCCGGCTGGTCGAGGACCGGCTGACGCTGACCGACCGCTCCGCCGCGGAACGCCGTACCGTGCACGTCGACCTGCGCGAGGAGGACGTCGCGGACCTCGGCCCCGCCCCCGTGCTCGGGCTGCCGGGGGTCGACGACGGCGGCGAGGTGCGGGTACTGCGCTCCCCCGCGCCGGTGTCCGTGCCGGCCGACGGCCGCGCCCACCGTGTGCCGTTGTCGTCGTTCACCTCGTCCGCACGGAGCGAATACGCCTGCTCGCCCGAGCTGTCGCCGCTGGTCGACCAGGTGGTGCGGTTCGACAACGGGTCGGGCCACGCGCTGCTGGCCGGACCCGTGGACCTGATCGGCGGCAGCGGGTTCGTCGGGCGCGGCACCCTAAACTTCACCGCCCCCGGCGCGCCCGTCGAGCTCGCCTTCGGCAGCCGGGACGACCACCGGGTGCTGCGCCACACCGAGGAGACCCGTGACACCGCCGGAATCACCCAGCGGACCGTGCTCACCCGTACCGTTCGGCTGAACGTCTCCCGCTTCTCGGCTCCCGGAGAGCACGACGACCGGGTGATCGTCCTCCGGGAGCGCATCCCGGTCTCCGAGGTGTCCGCGGTGGAGGTCCGCCTGCGCCGGGACGCGTGTTCGCCGGTGCCCGACGCGGTCGACGACGACGGCATCGTCCGCTGGAACGTCCCGCTGGCCCCCGGCGGCCGGCGCACGGTCACCCTCGTCTACGAAGTCTCGGCGAGCAGCAAGGTCAGCGGCCTCTGAGCCCTTCGGGAGGCGGCATCGCCGAGGGCCCTGACATGCCGGTCCGCCGCCGCCCGGCAGGGGCAGCAGTTCCTCCGCATGGGACTCGGACTCCTCGAAGGGAGCGAAGTGTCCACCGCGCGGGTTCGCTCAGGTGGACGACGTCGGCCGTGCCTTCGAGCCATGCCCGCGGCGGCCGGACGCATGCCAGCCGAACGGACGCCGGCCCCGGTCGTGCAGCGCCCGGATCTGGCCCGGATCCGTCTCCCCCGAGGGGTGGGAAGCGAACGCCGCTTGCTATACAGTTCGTCAGCAAGCGGCGGCTGTTACCCGTGGTAATACTCACGGTCCCGACCCGAGGAGCCCTCAGCATGGCCAGCAGCACCTCACAGCCGGAGGCCCGTAGCCTGCCCTCCGACGACGGCGCAGCCCGGCGGCTGCTCGACTCTTCCGCGCAGCTCTCCTACGACCCGCTCACCGACGTCGACTGGGACACGCCCCTCGACACGGGCTTCCACGGCACCAGCCCGGAATGGAGCACCCTTTACGGGACGGCGTACTGGAAGGAGTTGAGCGACGCGCAGCGCAAGGCCCTGACCCGCCAGGAGGCCGCGTCCGTGGCCAGCACCGGCATCTGGTTCGAGATGATCCTCCAGCAGATGGTGCTCCGGGACATCTACGCCAAGGACCCGACGGACGACACCGTCCAGTGGGCGCTCACCGAGATCGCCGACGAATGCCGGCACTCGATCATGTTCGCCCGCGGGGCGAAGAAGCTCCAGGCCCCGGCGTACCGCCCGCACCGGGTGGCGATCGAACTCGGCAGGCTCTTCAAGACCGTCGCCTTCGGCGAGGCCGCGTACGCGGCGATCCTCGTCGCCGAGGAGGTCCTGGACGTCATGCAGCGCGACTGGATGCGGGACGAGCGGGTCGTCCCCTTCGTGCGCACCATCAACAACATCCATGTCGTCGAGGAGTCGCGGCACATGAAGTTCGCCCGTGACGAGACGCGCAGGCACCTCGCGCGTGCGGGGCGGCTGCGGCGCCGGGTGCACGCCGTCCTGATCGCCGTCGCGGCCTACGTCATCGTCACCAGCATGGTGAACCCAAAGGTCTACGCGAACGCCGGTCTGGACGAGGAACGCGCGCTCCGCGAGGCGAAGGCCAACGAACACCACAAGTCGATGATGCGCGCGAGCTGTTCGGGCCTGATGGAGTTCCTGGCCTCGGTGGGGCTGCTCACCCGGCCCGCGCTCTTCTTCTACAAGCGCGCCCATCTCATCTGAGGAACCCGACCACCGGAACCGGCCTTCTGCGGAGCGGACGACCATGGCCTTCGCGATCACCCAGACCTGCTGCAACGACGCCACCTGTGTGGCCGTCTGCCCGGTCAACTGCATCCACCCCACCCCCGAGGAGCGGGCGTTCGGCAGCACCGAGATGCTGCACATCGACCCGAAGAGCTGCATCGACTGCGGCGCCTGTGCCGACGCCTGTCCGGTGGACGCCGTCTTCCCGGTCGACCGGCTGCCCGACGGACTGCGGGAGTACGCGCGGCTGAACTCCGCCTACTTCGAGCCCGGCGGACCGGGGGACACGGAACCGGTCCCGGAAACGACGGACACGGGCCCGAACTTCCACGCCTGGGGCGCGCCGGCCTTCGACCGGGTCCTGCCTTCGGACTTCGGGCCGCTGCGGGTCGCGATCGTCGGCACCGGCCCGGCCGGGATGTACGCCGCCAAGGATCTGCTGCTGCACACACGGGCCGAGGTGACGCTCATCGACCGGCTCCCGGTCGCCGGCGGGCTCGTCCGGTACGGCGTGGCACCCGACCACGCCGCCACCAGGAAGGTGGGCGAGACCTTCGCGCGCTTCCACACCCACCCGCGGGTGCGCATGTACCTCGGCCTCGACGTGGGCACCGACATCACCGCGGAGGAACTCGCCGCCCATCACGACGCGGTCGTCTACGCGGTGGGTGCCGCCACGGACCGACGGCTCGGCATCCCGGGCGAGGACCGGCCGGGATGTGTCTCCGCGACCACGTTCGTCGCCTGGTACAACGCGCATCCGGAGGTCGCGCCGGACGCGGTCGACCTGTCGGCGGAACGGGTCGTCGTGGTCGGCAACGGCAATGTGGCGCTCGATGTCGCCCGGATCCTCGTCACGGACCCGGAGGCCCTGGCCGGCACACAGATCGCCGGTCACGCGCTGGCGGAGCTGCGCCGCAGCAAGGTGCGCGAGGTGGTGGTGCTCGGGCGTCGCGGCCCGCGGGACGCGGCCTGCACCAGGTCCGAACTGCTCGCCCTCAAGCACCTTCCCGGGGTGGAACTGCTCATCGACGACCACGATCCGCGCATCGGCACCGCGATCGACGCCGCGACGCCGCGGGACAAGGCCGCGGTGCTGCGGGGGCTGCCACGGGAGTCCGTCGACTGGTCTCTGCCGCCGGATGCCGGGGGACGGCGCAGACGCATCGTGTTCCGCTTCCTCTCCGCCCCGGAGGCGGTGTGCGGGGACGAGGACGCCCGTGCCCTGCGGGTCACCGGCGGCGCCGGGGAACGGGAGATCCCGGCCGGTCTGGTCCTGCGGGCGGTCGGATACCGCGGGGTGCCCCAGGCGGGGCTGCCGTTCGACGAGGCCACCGGGACCGTGCCGAACGAGCGGGGCCGGGTGACCGGGCGGCCCGGGACGTATGTGGTCGGCTGGAGCAAGCGGGGCCCCTCGGGCGGTATCGGCGCCAACCGCGCCTGCGCGGCCGAGACGGTGGGCTCCCTGCTGGCCGACGCGGTGGCCGGCACACTGCCCCCGGCGGCCGCCGGGCCGAGGGCGTTCCGCCGCCTGGTCCGCCGGAGGCGCCGCTGAGCCGCGCGGAGCACACACCGGCCCCCGTCGAGGCGGAGGCGCCGCGGTGTCCCTCCCCACGGCCGGCGGCCCGGTACCGTCGACGCGGTACCGGGCCGTCCGAGGCCGGAGCCCGCCCGTCAAGCCCTGACGGGTCGGTCTCATCGCTCCTCGCGGAAGAGGACGTGCTCTCCGGCGACCGGATCGTACTTCCGCAGCACGAGCCGGTCGGGGTCGTTCCGACGGTTCTTGCGGGTCACGTAGGTGACGCCCGTCCCTGCCGCCGACTTCAGCCGGACGACGGGGCGCGCGGTGCTGCGTGCCATGAGGTGCTCCTTCCGCCACTGCCCGATCTGTTTGACTCAGGCATGTCAGCTCACCGCTCCCAACAGTGCCGACGGACGGGGTATTCCATGCGCGCAGGCGTCCTCAGGCGGGCCGGCGGGTGCCGGTGACCTTGGACGACGGAAGTCGCCCGGCCTTGGAGGTTCCCTCCAAGGTGTCCCCCTGGATCGTCACCGCGAAGGTCAGGTTCAGCCTCAGGGGCCTGGTGATGGACTGCTTCCAGGTGACCCGGCGTCCGTCGAGGACGACGTCGTGCAGGGGTACCTCCTCCCCCGTTCCGTAGGCGATCCCGGTCAGGGCGTCCGCCTCCCTCCGGAATTCGGCCACGGCTTTGATCCTGCCGATGGGGGTGGCCATGGACAGGTCCCAGATACCTTCGACGTTCGTGTGCATGCCGCTCCTGACGGTGTGTGCGGATGGGGCGGGCGTGGGACGACGGAGTGTGGTCACCGGCCGACCGGAACCGGTCCCCGGTTGTGCCACACCGTGCCGCGGCGCTCATGAGCGAAGAGATCTTCGACGGCGTGCGCGATCCGCGGGCCGATCTCACGTTCCAGCAGGTAGAGGCTCAGGTCGAGGCCGGAGGTGACGCCGGCGCCGCTGACGAGGTCGCCGTCGTCGACGACGCGGGCGTGCACCGCGTGGACGCCGGTGGCGTCCAGCATCTCCATGCCCATGTGGTGGGTCGTGGCGTGGCGGCCCTCGATCAGGCCGGCCATGGCCAGGACGAGTGAGCCGCCGCACACCGTGGCGACCGTCACCGCCGGGCTCTCCACCGCTTCCTTCAGCAGCGCGGGCAGTCCGGTGGTCAGGGTGCGGCCCAGCAGCACGGGGATGAGTTCGTCCTCCCGCCACTCCCCCTCTCCCGCGTCGTGGTCGGGCACCTCGCCGGGTTCGCCGACACGGCCCGCGGCACCCGGGACCAGTACCAGGTCGGCGTTCCGGGGGTCGAGGGTCCCGGTGGCCCGCAGGGTCAGCGCGTTGGTGCCGCTGACCACCTCGCGCGGTCCTTCGGCGGAGACCAGTTCCACGGTCACCGCGCCGCCGGAGGCGGTTCCACCGGCGTGCAGGACCTCGTAGGGGGCGATGACATCCAGGGGGTCGAAACCATTGAACAGGACGATCTGAGCGTGCATCCGGCGTTTCCTTCGGTGTGGATGTCCGGTCTTTCGGACAGCACCGAAGCTATGCGGCCGCCCACCGGCCGCCCAGAGGCATGGGTGACACTCTCCAACGGGTTCCCGCCAGCCTCACCGGGTGCGTCCCCCCGTCAGCCGGTCGCTGCCGGACGCAGGGTGTCGCGGTATGCCCGGGCGGCGGTCATCAGCCCGTCGAGCGCGTCCCGGGTCCGCACGAGGTCGGCGATGTGTGCGGAGAGCCGGTCGCGCTCCTCGGCCAGCCTCTCCAGCGCGGCGTCGGAGTGTTCCTCGCTGGGCGCGTCGGCGCAGGGCAACACCTCGAGGATGGTCCTGCTGGACAGGCCCCCGGCGTACAGGCGCTGGATGAACTCGACCCGCTCCACCTCGTGCTCCGTGTAGTGCCGCTGTCCGCCGGCACTGCGGGTACTGGTCAGCAGCCCCTGTTCCTCGTAGTAGCGCAGCGAGCGGACGCTGACCCCGGTGCGTGCCGCGAGCTCTCCGATGCGCATGGCATCCTCCTCCGTGACCGCGGCAACTGATCTCTCACATGGACGTGAGGTTCGAGCCTACCTGCCCGGTCCGGCGGCGGCTGCGATGCGCCTGTCGCCCTCTCAGCTGCGGCGTGCCGCCCACACCGTGCGCTCGGTGCGCACAGCCAGGTCGCCGCGGCGCAGGATGCTGTGCGGACCGTCGGTGTCGAGCAGTTGGTCGAGGGCGGTGAGGTCCTCGGCCGTCAGGGCGGAGGCGACGCCGGCCCGGATGCGGCGCAGACTGCTGAGGGCGTAGCGGCCCACGGCGTCGGTCCGGGACGAGCCGATGTCGACGGAGATGGTGCGTTCGCCCTCGACGGTGAAGCCGGCTCCGGCCAGCATGGTCCCCCAGTCGGCTCCCCGGTGGGGCACGTGAGCGTCGTGGTGGTGGCCGAGCGCGGCGTGGCAGCGCTCCTCGAGACCGGGAGCGGTTTCCGGGGCGTGCCCGGGCAGGAAGCGGGGAAAGCCGGCCAGTTCGACGACGGCGAACAGTCCACCGGGGGCGAGCATCGCGTGCACCTTGCGCAGCGCGGCGTCGGGGTCGGCCATGTGGTGCATCGAGGCCGAGGCCCAGACGAGCTCCGGTGCGCCGAGTTCGGGCCACTCCGCCGCGTCGAGGTCCGTCCGCACCGGGCGCACCCGGTCGGCCGCCCCCACTGCTGTCGCGTTCTGCTGCAGTCGGTAAAGGTGGGCGGCCGACGAGTCGACGGCGGTGACCTCGGCCTCGGGAAAGCGTTCGAGCAGGGCGAGGGTGCCGGCGCCGGTTCCGCAGCCCAGGTCCACGATGTGGCGAGGAGCGGTCCGCAGGGGGAGCCAGGCGGTGATGGACGCGGTGTGGCCGGCGAGTACTTCCGCGTCCAGGTCGAGGATCTCCGCCTGGTCACCCATGTCGTGCCCGGGCTCGTGCCGGTGGTCGTGGTGCGTGCCGTGGGGCGCCTGGTGCGTGGTGGGGTGGTTCATGCGCCCACGCTAGGCGGGCCGTGCGCGAAGGGTGGGCCGGGTCCCGCGATGCGCAAGACGATGGCCCGTTGAGCTGCGGACGGCGCAAGACGGTGTGCACGGCGCACGGTGTGTGCGACGTCGCGCCGGCCGTCGGGACCAGGTCCTGTCGTCACATTCCCGTCGTCCGCCCGAAGGGCGGGCCGTGCGGCGTCAGGTGAGCGCTTTGGGGCCCCCGGCCGAAGGCTGGGGGGAGTTCCGGGCCCTGAGCCTCGTACGGGATGTACGCGGGTCAGGGCCCGGTGCGGCGAGTGTGAGCACCTCCCGCGCCTTCAGGGCGGCGGCGGAGCATCCATGGCGTCGCACGGCAGACGGGAATGTGACGACGGCCCTAGGAGGTCTGGGCCCTGTCGTACAGGGCTTTGGCCTCGTCGCCGAAGTAGGGGCCGAACATCCTGTTCGGCAGGAACGTGTAGCCGAAGCTGTTCACCGAGACCTGCAGGCCCATGCCCGTCGTCTCGTCGAATCCGGTGAACCAGGGGCCGCCGCTGGAGCCTCCGGTCATGTTGCAGCCGAGGCTGTGGTCCTGCGAGAAGAGGAAGTCCTTCGAGCTGTTGCCGCTGCAGTGGACGAGCTTCGTGCCGTCGTACGGGGCTGCGGCGGGGAAGCCGAAGGCGTACATCCGCTTGTTGTAGCCGCCGTTGAACTGCAAGCCCTGCCCGCCGACGACCGAGGTGAGCCGCTGCCCGTCCAGGGGTCCCACGACGGCCGCTCCGACGTCGTAGTTGATGTCCTCGCTCGCCTCCCACTGCGGGGTGGTCAGTGTGCTGGTGGCGGCCCACTGGCCGTACGGGGCCCTGCCGTTGTCGTACGCGGGCACGAAGACCCAGTTGGTGTGCCAGCTCCCCTGGTATTTCACGCAGTGCCCGGCCGTGATGACGGTGCTGGCGTTCTGGCTGGTGACGGCATTGCCGGAGCAGGAGGCGGTGCGTCCCTGGAAGGTGAAGAACACCCGGCCCGAGGTGGACACCACCGCTCCGCCGCCGGTCCACGGCCCGCCGGGCTGAGGGAAGGCGGCGGGGGCGGCACCCGGTACGACGGTCGTCCCGCCCGCGTCGGACGGCGCGGGTGCCTTCGGAGTCCCGGCGGCCGCGGGGCTCAGCTCGGGATCGAGCGGTGTGGCAGTGCGCATCCGGTCGGCGGTCCAGAACGTGCGGGCGGCTTGCCGTTCGGCGGGCGGGACGGTGCGGGTCGCGGCCGATGCTCCGTCAGCCGTGCCGGAGGGTGCGGCGTTTGCGGTGCCGGCGCCGGCAAGGCCGCCGGTGAGCAGGGCTCCGAGGGCCAACAGGGCGCCCGCTGTGGTGCGGTGGCGTCTCACGCATGCCTCCTTCTGCCGTGCCGGGACCGTTCGGGTCCGGGCAGGGTGGGGGGAACGAAGAGCTGTGCGGACAGACGTGCGTCACGCAGAGTGCCACGGAAACCCCCTTTTGTCAGGAGCGCGCCAAGGACGGGAGGGGAAAATCGCTACCGGGCGGCCGGAAAGGACGCGAGACTCGCCCCATGGCGGACATGAACGCGTTCCGGGCAGCGGTGATCGCGTGGGCGGCGGGCGCCGGGGGTGACGAGGCCCGCGAACTGGCCGCGCGGGTGGAGGTCCGGACGGCCGTCCTGCTCGAAGGCCTGAGCGACGCCGCGGCGGTCGACGCACTGGCCGCGAGCCGCGGCCGGGACCTGGCGGCCGAAGGGGTCTGCGTCCTTCCGATGGGCGGTGCGATGAGCGTCGGGCGCTTCGCCGGCCTCCTAGGGCCGGCCGGCCTGGACCTGCGCCTCACCGGGCTGTGCGACGAGGCGGAGTTCGGCCACTACGCCCGCGGCCTGGAGCGGGCCGGTGCGCAAGGACGGGGGATCCACGTCTGTGCGGCGGATCTGGAGGACGAGCTCATCCGGGCCCTGGGCGTGCACCGGGTGAAGGAGATCATCCGGGAGGAGGGCGACGACCGCCCGCTGCGGACCTTCCTGCGCCAGCCCGCACAGCAGGGCCGCGCCCCGGAACAGCAGCTCCGGCGCTTCCTCGGCACCAAGAAGGGGCGCAAGATCCACTACGGTCGGGTACTCGTCGAGGCCCTCGGTCCCGACCGCGTACCCGCCCCGCTCGACGGCCTGTTCGCCGGCCTCTGACCGTCCGCGCCCCCTCGGGTCCGCCGGCCCTCGTCCGGCCGCGACCGTGGCGCGGCGGGCCCCCGTACCCACCGCGCCACCCTTCACCCGGTCCGCCGGGCCCGGCCTCCGGGACCGTCAGCCCCACACGCTGGTGTAGTTGTACTGACGGTCGTAGCGGGGCGTCCACAGACTCGGGTAGGGCTCGGCGATGTTGCCGCACGCACCCAGCCGGATCGCCTCCCGGCGGCCCCCGTCGATCAGGCACCTGCCGCTGGCGGCCTCCACGATCTCCCAGTGGCCGTTGCCCTGGTCGACCCAGCGGAAATGCTGGCCCGGCCCCTGGCAGTGACCGATCACCATCGGGGTGCCGTCGGCGACCGAGGCGTTCTGCGCGCCCACGCAGTACTTCCCGTACACCCCGATCATGAACAGGCCCGGGGTGCCGGAGGGCATGAAGTAGAAGCGCTGGTGCAGCCTGCCCTTGCAGTCGTAGCGCTGGACGACGGCGCCCGGGTTCTGCGACTCGCCGCGCACGTCCATGCACTGCCACGAATACGAGGCCCGCATCTCGTATATCGCCGCGTTGGTGATCCAGCCCGTGTAACGGATCGGCGGATCGGCCGCGGTGGCCGTACCGGAGACGAGCAGAACGAGCAGCGCCGCCAAGAACGCGGCGATGCCTCCGCCACGCACACTTCTAGCCACTTTTCCTCCTTCTTTGCCCGGATACTGACCGGCGTCGCGACCTCACGTGATGATCTGATGGCTCGTCGTGACCGGCGCCGGAACGCACCCGAAACTAGCGGGTCGCCGGTGCCCGGCTGTACCGCCGGTTCAGGGGGGTTGCGTGGGTGCGGGAGGGGTGCCGTGAGCCTCGGGTCGGGTCTGCAGCGGGCCCAGTCGTTCATGATTCTGGCGACCGGTCTGTACCGGGCCAGCCATCTGGTCGTCGGTGTCCTCGCCGTGGTCCAGCACCAGCGCGGCAGCGCTTGGTCGTGGCTGGGGCTGTCGGCCGCGCTCGGTTCGAGCGTGCAGGTCTTCGGCGGCGCGCGTTCCCGCGGCTGGTTCGGCGTCCGGCCGCCGCTCGTGGACCTGGTGCTCGTCGGCTGTGTGCTGCCGTTCGCGGTCCACGCGGGCGGGGCGGACCGGCCGTCGGACCTCGGCTGGGCGATGCTGCTCGGCGGGTCGGCGAGCGCCGTCTGCGCCGTGGCCTTCGGCCGGGCCGTGGCCGGCGCGGTGGCGGCACTGATGGCCACGCACACGGCCGGCTACTGGATGGCCGGTGCGGAGATCGCCGTGATCGCCGCACACCTCAATGCCCTGGTCTCCTCGGCCGTACTGGCGCGCGTCTTCTGGTGGTACCTGCGCCGGCAGGGGAGTCTGCTCGACGCCGCCACCGAGCAGGCCGTCGTCGCCGAGGCGGCACGGGCCCGGTACGCCGAACGCATGGCGCACCACCGGGCGTTGCACGACACGGTGCTGGCCACGCTCACCGCCATCGCGAGCGGACGGGCCGACGCCGACGCCCCGGCCGTGCGGGAGCGCTGCGGCAGGGAGGCCGCCTACCTGCGACGACTCGTACAGCAGCAGAGCGAGGAGGATGCCGCTTCGGGCACCGCGGCCGCCGTGGAGCACGCGGTGCGCTCGGTGGAGAGCCTGGGGCTGCGGGTGACGGCCCAGTACGACGCGTCGGCGGAGATACCGCCCCATGCGGCGGCCGCGCTGGGCAGTGCGGTGACGGAAGCACTCAACAACGTGCTGCGGCACGCCGGCACGCGCCGCGCGTTCGTGACGGTCACGGGCGACGGCGACGGGGTCGTGGTGACGGTCGTGGATCGCGGCACCGGCTTCGACCCCGGCACCGTGGGCGAGGGTCTGGGACTGCGGTCGTCGATCGGCGCACGGATGCGTGAGGCGGGCGGTGCGGCGGAGGTGGACAGCGTGCCCGGCGAGGGCACGCGCGTGGCCCTGCGGTGGCCCGCGTGATCAGCGTGGCCGTGGTCGACGACGACCGGATGCTGCTCGACGGGCTGCACGTCTGGCTGGACGGCGTGCCGGGGGTGGTCCTCGCCGCGACGGCGTGCACGGTGGAGGAACTGTTGGGGCGGACCGGTGACTTGGGCGGACCGAGCGGCACGGGTGCGGCGCCGTACGACGTGGTCCTGCTGGACCTCGTGCTCCGCGACGGGTCGGAGCCGCCGGACAACATCCGGCGGCTGCGCGCCACGGGCGCGCGTGTGCTCGTCATCAGCACGGTGGCCGACCGGCGCAGGATCGTCGCGGCGATCGCCGCCGGCGCGGACGGCTACCTGACCAAGGACCACGACCTTCCGACGCTGGTGAAGGCGGTCGAGGAGGTGGCCGCGGGCGGAACGGTCCACTCGGCGGAGCTGGCCTTCGCGTGGGCGCACGACGACGCCCCGGCACGGCCCAGGCTGTCGCCGAAGGAACGTCAGGTGCTCCTGGAGTACGCCTCCGGTCTCACCCTCAAGGCCACGGCGCGGCGCGCCGGGGTCAGTCCGCACACGGCCAAGTACTACCTCGACCGCGTGAAGGAGAAGTACCAGCAGGCGGGCCGCCCGACCTACACGAAGATCGACCTGGCCGCCCGTGTCCGCGAGGACGGCTGGGCGGAGGACTGACGAGGACGCTTCGGGCTCCGGCGCCCGCTCCTGACCTGGCGGTACGTCAGAACTTGGGTGACGGCGCCTGCGCCTGGACCAGTTCCGCCGCCTCCTCCTCGGTCTGCACGGAGGGGGGCGACCCCTCGAGCGGCTGCTGCGCCGTCTCCTTCATGCAGGCCACCGCGATGACGCCCGCCAGAGCCGCGGCCATCGAGTAGTACGCCGGCATCATGTCGGAGCCGGTCACACCGATCAGGGCGGTGATGACCAGGGGTGTGGTGCCGCCGAACAGCGAGGCGGAGAGGTTGTAGCCGACCGACAGTGAGCCGTAGCGCACCGAGGTCGGGAACATGGCCGGCAGCGCCGCCGACATGGTGCCGAGCAGACAGACCAGGGACAGTCCGAGCATCAGCATGCCGGCCGAGACGGCGAGCGGACTGCCCTGCTGCACGAGGACGAACGCCGGGGCGGACAGGACGAAGAAGCCCAGCATGCCGGTCATGAGCAACGGCTTGCGGCCGTACCGGTCGTTCAGCCGCCCCACCTGGTTGATGATCGACATCAGCACCACCATGGTGACCACGAGGATCAGCAGCCCGTGGGTCTCGCTGTAGTGCAGTTCGTCGGAGAGGTAGGTCGGCATGTACGACAGCAGCATGTAGTCGGTGATGTTGTACGCGCCGACCAGCGCGATGCACAGCACCAGCGCGCGCCACTGCTGCCGGAAGATCTTGGCGAGGTCTCCGTGGGCGGTCTTCTCCACCGTGTTCGCCGCATCCGAGTTGTGGACCTGGCCCTCCTCCAGCTTCAGGTACGCCGGGGTGTCGTCCAGCTTGAGCCGCAGGTAGATGCCGACGATGCCCAGCGGTCCCGCGATCAGGAACGGAATGCGCCAGCCCCAGGCGTCCATGGTGTCGGAGCCGAGCCAGGCGGTGAGCCCTGTCACCAGGACCGCCGCACCGGTGTAGCCCGCCAGCGTGCCCAGCTCCAGGAAGCTGCCGAAGTAGCCGCGCCGGCGGTCCGGGGCGTACTCCGCGATGAAGGTGGAGGCGCCGCCGTACTCACCGCCGGTGGAGAAGCCCTGGAGCAGCCGGAAGACGATCAGCAGCGCCGGGGACCAGAAGCCGACGGCCGCGTAGGTCGGCAGCATGCCGATCGCGGCGGTGCCGATCGCCATGAGGATCATCGTCAGCGCGAGCACCTTCTTGCGGCCGACCTTGTCCCCCATCGGTCCGAAGACCATGCCGCCGAGCGGACGCACGAGGAAGGCGACGGCGAAGGTGGCGAAGGAGGACAGCAGTTGCGCGGTCTCGCTCCCGGAGGGGAAGAAGACGCGGCCGATGGTGCCAGCGAGATAGGCGTAGACACCGAAGTCGAACCACTCCATGGCGTTGCCGAGCGAGGCGGCCTTGACCGCGCGCTTGACCGCCCGTTCGTCCGTCACCGTGATGTCCGACCGGCGCAGCCGAGGGTTCTGGCGACGCCGGACGGCACGGAACAGGGTCGGGTGACGCTTGGCCGCTGCGGGATCGGACATCGGGCCGTGGTCGGTGGGGGACGTGGCTGCATTCCTTCCAGGACATACCGTTGCAAGCGGAACGTATCAGCGCCCCTGGGGAAACACCCGGAAGCGCGCGCCTCACCTGTATGCCTCCGCTGCACTGGTCACCCGGGCGGAGCGATGGTGCGGTGAGGGACGGGGGGAAAAGCGCCCGGGGCAGGCCGGCACCGGGCGGCCGTCCCGTCCTCAGGAGGCATGTGTGACCACCCCCCGCCCGTTCGCCCGTTCTCTCCGCGTCCCGGCCGTCGCCCTGGCCGCCGGGACGCTGCTCGCCACGGCGGCCTGTTCCGGCGCGGACGACAGCGCACCGTCCGCGTCGGAGACCTCCGCCACGGTGGCCGAGCGCGGTCTCGCCGCGCAGACCACGTCGCCCGAGTCGGCGCCCGCCTCCCCGTCGCCCGGTGAGGAACTGACCGAGACCGGCGCGCGGAACGCGCTGATCACCCCGGCGGACATCGAGGGCGACTGGACGCAGGTCGACAACCCACAGGACTGGCGGGACTCCCTGCTGGTGGGCAAAGTCGACGTGGCCGCGTTCCTCGAGGGCCGGAGCGACGCCGCCGACTGCCGGCGCCTCGTCGACGCGCTCTACGACGAGACCCTGCTGGGCCGTCCGTCCGGGGCGTCGGCGCTCACCGGGTTCCAGGAGGGCGACTCGCGGCTGCTCTACCAGGTCGCCGCGTACGACAAGGCCGGTCTCGACGACTCCATGGAGTGGCTGCATTCGCTGCCTGACACCTGCGACCAGTTCACCCTGACCGGCGGTGACGACGGCGACCGCACCGTCCAGGTCATCGACATGTCGCTGCCGGACGCCGGCGATGACCGCCAGGGGCTGACGGTGACCGTCAAGGGCACGAGCAACGGCAGTCCCGTGACGCTGAGCCTGGATGTCGCCGTCGTCCGGATCGGGACGAGCGCCATCACGGTCACCAACGGCGGACTCGACGGGGCCGACCACGACACCACCTCGGCCGCGGTGGAGCAGGGCACGGAGCGGCTCCAGGAGGTGCTCGCCGGGCGTACGCCGCAGCCCACTCCCAGCGGCATCGACTGAGCGGGCCGGCGGGAAGCCGTTCCGGCCGGCCCGTCGCGCCGTCGCCGGCGCGGGTCAGAACTGCTGCACGTAGTACGGCTCCACGGTCATCCACCCGTTCCCCCGGGCGCCGTGGCGAGTGCCGTCGTCGTCCCGGGCCAGGGTGTACCAGGAGTCGACGTAGTCGGGGTCGTCGGTCCACCAGTCGTCCGGGATGGCGTCCATGACGGCGTTCACCAGGGGGATGTAGGCGCCCTGGTCGGTGATCGTGAGCAGCACGGCGGCGATCGCCTTGGCGAGGTCGCGGTAGTTGGTGCTGCCGTCCTCCTCCATCATCACCGCGTCGGCCAGGTCGTACTTGTAGGAGGACCAGTTGACCAGGATCTGCCGGGGCCGGTAGACGGTGCCGTCGTCGTCCAGGTACGGCATGTCGACGGGGTCGACCCTGACCTTGCCGTCGTGGCCGAAGCCGGTGACCAGGGTGTAGACCTCGGCGTCGCCCTTGATCCAGGGTTCCTCGTCGTCCGAGAGGCGCACCGCGGAGATGCGCGTGGTCCAGAAGCCGGCGGCGGAGGTCTGCGTCCGCGCGGGGCGGGCGGTGAGCGGCGCGGCGGAGCGCACACCGTGCCGCGCGAGTTCCTGGTTCAGTATGTCCAGGCCCGCGGTGAGCGCCTTGGAGCCGTCGATGTCGAGGACGTACACGGGGCGGGCGGGGGCCGTGTGCGCGTCGAGCGTGTGCGCCCGGCCCAGGGGGTCGTAGGCAGTGACGCGGGTGGCGTCGTCGTCCGACGTCGCCACGGCGACCCAGGGAGTGGTCCCGGCGGCGAGCGCCGTGCGCATGGAGGCGTCCCCGAGCCGCAGCCGGAGCAGCGGGCCGACGTCGGGGTCCAGTCCCTTGGCGGTGGCTATCCGGCGGTCGGCCGCGGCCAGTGTCGAGGTGAGGGGGCTGTCCGCGCGGCGGGCCAGGGCGGTGACGGTCACCTCGTCGGAGGTGAGCGCCGCCCTCTGTACGCGGGCACGCCAGGCGGGGTCGGTGAGCGAGGCGGCCAGGGCCCGCGCGGCGCCGTCCTCGGCGGCGAGGACGGCGTTGCCGGTCGCGGGGGCCGTCGGGGCCGCCGTGGCCGATGGCCCGGTCAGGGTCTGGCCGGCGCAGAGGGTGATCAGACACAAGGCGAGGGCGCCGAGGGCGCGCCGACGGGGGTGACGGGGTCTCACGTGGATCGATCCTCCTGGGTCGAGTGGTCGGTTTCGGACTGCCAGGTGGAGCCGTGGAGCGGGATCTATGCGAGTAGACATCCCGAACCGAGAATGTCGGTGACATGACAGAAAGGCAAGAGGGGTGCAGCCCTCCGGCGGCGCGGACGGCGGGCTGCGCCCCGTCAGGCGCCCTTGATCACCGTCGTGACGGGCGTGCCGGCCTCGACCGTACGGCTGACCGTGCAGAGGCGGTCGTGGGAGGCCTTCACCGCGCGGGGAACGATCGCGCGGGCGCGGTCCGCGCCCTCACCGTCCGCGAACTCGATGTCGAAGGTGACCACGAGGCCGGTCATGCGGTTGCCCAGCTCGTCGCTGATCTTGTCGCCCGTCACCGAGACCGAGAACCGCGTGGGCTCGGCGTGGCGGCCGGCGGCCACGTCGACGTCCGCGGCGGTACAGCCTCCGATCGCGGCGAGCAGCAGCTCGACCGGAGTGAATTCGGCGGGACGGCCGTCGTCGGAGGCGGTACCGAAGCGGAGCGTGCCGCCACGGACGTTGGTGGCGACGAAGTGGCCGGAGGCGGTGCGCTCGACGACGACGGAACGCTGGGAGTCTTCGCTCATGTGCCGACACTAGTGCGGGGTGAACCCCCGCGGTGGGACCGGCCGTCCACGCGCCGCCCCGGGCCCGTTGTGAGACGGTGGGCAGGAAGGCTCCTTCTTGGTTTCCCACGCGCTCAGGAGGCCGGAAATGGGCGAGATGATCGACGCGGGCGGTACGCGGTTCTGGGTCGAGCGCCGGGGCGAAGGACCGGATGTTCTGTTGGTCTCCGGACTCGGCGATCCCGCCGAGGTGTGGCAGGCACAGCTCGACGGGCTGGCGGACCGCCGCCGGCTCACCGCCTTCGACAACCGCGGAGTCGGACGCACCCCACTGCCCGAAGGGCCCCTCTCGGTGCACGGGATGGCCGACGACGCCGCCGCGGTGCTCCGCGCGCTGACGATCCCGGCAGCGCACGTCGTCGGCTTCTCCGGAGGCAGCTTCATCGCCCAGGAGCTCGCACTGCGGCATCCCGGACTCGTCCGCAGCCTCGTGCTGATGAGCACCTGCGCGCGCCCCGACGCCTACTTCCGCCGGATGGCGGACTTCTGGCACTGGATGGTCGAGCGGGCTCCGAGCGAGCGCGCGATGCTCGAGGCGTTCTACCTGTGGGTCTACACGGCGCGGGCGCATGCGGACGGGACCGTCGACCGGTTCGTCGACGAGGCGCTGGCCTTCCCCCACCCCCAGTCCGCCGACGCCTTCCGGCGCCAGCTGTCGGCGTTCACCGAGCACGACACGTTCGACCGGCTCCCGGACATCGCCGCACCCACACTCGTCCTGGCCGGGGGAGACGATCTCGCCGCGCCGCCGCGCCTCGGCCGCGTCGTCGCGGACAGGATTCCCGGCGCCGAGTTCGAGGTGATGCCCGGGGAGGCGCACCAGCCCTTCCAGGAGGTCCCCGACGTGTTCAACACCCGTGTCGACGCGTTCTGGCGCAAGGTCGAGGCGGAAGGCGACGCGCGGTCGTGAGCGATGCCGATCCTCGGGGCGACCCGCCGGCCGGCGGGTACGGGGAGAGCCTGTTCGAACCGGAGCACCCGCGCGAGGCCGAACGGATCGACGCGGCGGCGCTCGTGTACGACCCGTTCACCACGCGTCGCCTGCGGGCACTGGGCGTCGGGCCCGGTCTGCGCTGTCTGGAGGTGGGCGCGGGGACGGGGACGGTGGTGCGGTGGCTGCTGGAGACGGCCGGCGTCGAGGAGGTGGTCGCCCTGGACCGGGACACCGACGCGCTGGCTCTCTGGGACGATCGCCGGCTGCGGGTGCTCACCGCGGACATCACCGACGAGCGGCTGCGTCCCGGTACGTTCGACGTGATCCATGCCCGGTTCGTTCTGATGCATCTGCCGAACCGCCGTCGGCTCGTCTCACGGCTGGCCGGCTGGCTGAACCCCGGCGGACTGCTGGTGCTCGGTGACGCGGTGGAACTGCCCGACGTCCTCGCCCCGCCCTCTGCCTACCGGCGCACCATGGACGCCATGTGGCAGGCGCTCGGTTCGACGATCGGCACCGACATCTCGGCCGTGCCCGCCTACCCCCGCTTCCTGCGGGAGGAGGGCCTGCGGAACGTCGCCGCGGAGGTGTTCTGCCCGCCGCTGGTGCCCGGCGGCCCGCTGGCCCTCTTCTGGTCCGAGACGTGGAGCCGCATGAGGCCGGCGCTGGAGGCGACGGGCCGTGTCGACGCCGATGTGGTGAAGGAGGCCCTGGCGTACCTGTCCTCCCCGCGGCTCGCCGAGCTCGGGCCGGGCATGGCGATGGCGTGGGGACAACGGGAGTGACCAGGCGCGGCCGGCGCCCCCGTGTTGTGCGCGCCGACCGCGTTCCGGCGTTGTCCGCCCGGCGCCGGGTGCCCGGTGCTGACCGGGAGTGGGGCGGCGGATCCATGCGGCCGGGGGTTGCACGGGCCGCCTACGGGGCCTCGGCGGCAGCGGTGTCACGCTGCTCACCGGTCAGGGACCGGGCGAGCGGCAGCTTCGAGAGGGCGAGCACACCGGCGGCGATCAGCGCGGCGCCCAGGATCTGGGGCACGAGCCACCAGCCTCCTCTCACATACTCGGCGTAGATCGTGATGCCGAGCGCCAGACTCACGCTCGCGTCACCGAGTGTGATGGCCGGCTGTGAGGCGACGAGGGGCCCGGACTGCATCGCGTTCTGCAGGAGGAACAGGGCGCACGCGCCGTACAGGGCGAAGCCGTAGGTCTGCCAGGTGGTGAGGAACGCGGTGGGACCGCCGTCGTCGAGCGTGTGCATCGACGTCTTCATCAGGGCCGCCGTCACGGCGTACGAGACCGCGGTGGCCAGCCCGAAGCACGCGGCGCGTCCCCGGCCCTCGGGCCTGCGCAGCGCGGCGAGCACGAGACCGACGATCGCGGCGGTGCACACGGCGAGTGCCGGGATCCACCGGTCCATCGGTACGTGCGTGCGGTTGCCCTCGGGCGATGCGGCGACCAGGGCCACGGCGAGCCCGCCCACCACCGCGCAGACCGCCGCCCAGCCTGCGGCGGACAGCCGGCCCTGAAGCAGCACCGTGGCGATGACCAGGGCGAGCGGCAGCTCCAGCACCAGGAGCGGCTGAACGACCGTCATCGGTCCCGTCGCCAGGGCCACGGCCTGACAGACGGCCGCGGCGATGACGGCGACGATGCCGAGGAGCCAGACGGGACGCCGGAGCAGATCGAGCATCAGCCCGGCGCGCAGCTTGTCGGAACGCGGCACGCTCAGGGCGGCCTTGCGCTGGAGAACGGTCGCGAGGGCGTTGCTGAACGCGGCGCCCAGCGCGAACAGGACGGGCAGCAGGATGTCCACCGTGTGCGTCCTCCGGAACGACGAGACGGCCCGCCCCCACTTCCTGCCATGGTGACCCGCCCCGCCCGCTGCGCGCGAACGCTCACCCGAGGGCGGAGTACCGCTCGAACGCCTCACGGGCGTCGGGAACGAACGCCTCGTGCCGGACCAGTTCCCCGAGTTCGGCCTCCGTCAGCCAGTCGTGCCGGGCGATCTCCTCGGGGTCGGGCCTGAAGGGTCCGGTCACGACGGCCTCGTGCAGTCCGAGCCAGTAGGGGCTGATCGCGCCGGCGCACCTGAACTTGAACACGAACTCCGGGCGGGCCCGCACGCCCAGTTCCTCCGCCAACTCCCTCACCGCGGCCTCCTCGTAGGACTCACCGACCTCCACGGCACCGCCGAGCATCCAGTTGATCCCTCCCGGGAATCGTTCGGCGTCAAGCGGACGGCGGTGTACGAGGATCCGCCCGGTGGTGTCGCGGCACACGACCGTCGCGATGCGGTGCAGCCACCTCCCGCGGATGGCGTCGCCCCTGCTGACGACGCCGAGGATCTCGTCGTCCTCGTCGACCCGCTCCACCAGTTCACCCATGTGCCCCATCGTGCCGGACGGCGCCGACACCCGGGTCATGGCGTCCGGTCAGCCGCGGGCGATCCACACGTCCGGGCCGCCGCCGCGCCACTCGACCGTCGCGGACCGACGCATCCAGTCGTCGTCCACCTCGTCCAGCCCGGCCAGGCGCAGGAACTCCACGACGTCGAGGAGCCCGTACGCCATCCCCAGGAACCGCGCACCCGCACGGACCCGCCGGCCGCCGTCCTCACCGGGCGGGTAGATCACGATGGGCTGGTCGGCGGACATGGTCCCAGCCTGCTACGGGTGTCATCCCCGCGCATGCCGGGCGCCACCCGGCCCGAGGCGGCCGACGCCGGTGACGTCAGTGCTGTGCGGCGACGGCGCGAGGGGCGGGCCGGTCGGGGAAGGACCGGTCACCGAAGAGGATCCGGCCGGCCGCGGCCCGGCCCGGCGGTGTGCGCAGCAGGGTGAACGCCGCCGACGTCGCCGCCGGTGTCCGTACCCGGGCCAGCGCCCGGCGCAGCGAGAGCCGTCCCCGGAAACTCGCCCGCAGACCGGCACCGCTGTAGTGGGCCAGCGCGTCCGGCCTCCCGGAGCGCAGCGCGTCGTCGAGGACGGAGGCGGCCAGTTCGGACAGCCGGAGGCAGGGGTCGAGGCCGCCGGCGGTGAGGGGGGAGACGGCTCCGGCGGCGTCCCCCACGAGAAGGCCGTCGGCGCAGCTGATGCGGCGCAGCACGCCGCCGACGGGTATCGGGCCGCCGCGGCGCTCCACGGCCTCGGGACGGTCGATGCCGGCCAGTCCGGGCGCCGAGGCACTGAAGCGTTCCGCGGCCCGGCGCAGACCGTCCGGGAAGCGGTCGGCGTAGCCGGCGACACCGACATGGGCGTGCTGTCCGTCGTTGACCACCCAGGCCAGGTATCCGGGTGCGAAGGAGGGGTCGAGAACGCAGTGGAAGGTGGGGGTTTCGCCGTTCGGGGACACCTCGAAGACCTCTTCGGCGCCTACCAGCAGGTGGCGGTTGCGGTCGAGGCCGAGGTCGCGGGCGACGCTCGACCGGGCGCCGTCGGCGCCGACGACGTAGCGCGCCCGGACCGCGGTCGGCCCGTCTCGCCCGATCAGGTGAAAGGCATCGCCCCGCCGGCCGGCGTAGCGGGTACCCAGCGCCATCCGCACGCCGGCGTCGACCGCGACCGCGGCCGCCGCCTGGTAAAGCCGTGCCATGTCGCCCACCCGGTACTCGTCGCGGTCGCTGACCAGGCTGACGGGGCGGTCCAGGCCGGGGGGATAGAGCAGCACGCGCCGGATCGGGGGTCCGAGGTGCTCGTCGGGCAGCGGGAAGTCGTCGAGCGTCTTGCGGACGAAGATCCCCGTGGTGCGGATCGCCCCGGCCAGGGTCGTTCGCCGGTCGACGAGCAGCACGTCGTGGCCCTGCCGGGCGAGGAGCGTGGCGACGTGCAGACCGGCCAGCCCGGCCCCGACCACCAGCACATCGGTACCGGCCGTGTCTCCGGGGTGGCGGGGAGTGCGGGCTGTTGCGGGCATGGCTGTGCTCCTTGCGGTCACCGAAAGCCGAGGGATTCGATCGAATCTCGATGGGAAGCTATCGAAATTCGATAGACTCGGCAAGCGAGGGGGCACGTCGGCGCATCCCGCTCACCGTCAGGACGAGCCAGCCGGCGGCCGCGCCGACCGCGTACCAGAACAGGTCCGGCGCGTTGAAGGTGGATCCGAGCACCCAGCGGGCGGCCGAGCTGCGCCGGGAGAGGTCCGCAGGCAGCCCGGTGAGTTGCAGGAACTCGACTCCCCAGCTCACGGCCAGCGCCACGGCACAGGTCCGCAGCGCGGCCGCACGCGGCGCCGCCAGGACGACGAGGGCGAGCACGAGCAGCGTGTACAGGGCGTCCCCGCCGTACTTGGCCACCTCACCGGTCGCCACTGCCCTCATTCCCAGTCCCGCGCCCGTGACGAGCAGCGCGGCGGCGCCCGCCGCGAGGCGCCGCCGTACCGCAACGCTCCTGGTGTTGTGGGGGTTTCGCGAGGTGACGGCCATGACGTCATTCTGTCGGCCGTCCCGGCGCGGTCCGCCGCCGGCCGTAATCCAGGTGAGGGGAGGGCGCCGGCGTTGTTAGTCTGACGGACATGGCACGAGGTATCTGGTCGCAGAAGGTCCGATCCGCCCGCTGACGGCGGCGCCCTTCCTGCTGAATCCGCGCACGCCGTTCCGGTTCCTGCCGGGCGGCTTCCCTGTGCTGCCCGGCTCCACTGCGAGCTGCGGAGCATCCGTTGAACCTCAACCCAGACCCCCACGCCTTCTCACTGCCCGTCGGCGCAGGCGGTGACGCGCACGTACGGGCCGAAGGCGTCACCGTGACCCGTGGGTCCCGGCGTGTCCTCAACGACCTCTCGGTCACCGTCTCCGCCCGGTCGCGGATCGCCGTCGTCGGCGAGAACGGCCGGGGCAAGACGACCCTGCTGCACCTCCTCGCCGGACTCGTCGCACCCGACGAGGGGACGGTACGGCGGACGGGCACGATCGGCCTGGCCCGCCAGGAACTGTCCGCGCGTGACGGCGAGACCGTCGGCACCCTGACGTCCGCCGCGCTGGCCGCTTCCCTCGCGGCCCTCGGCGCGCTGGACGAGGCGGCCCTCGCCCTGGCCGAGGGCGTCCCCGGCGCCGACGGGCGCTACGCCGACGCGCTCGACGCGGCCACCCGGCTGGACGCCTGGGACGCCGAACGCCGGGTCGACGTCGCCCTCGCGGCGCTCGGCGCGTGCACCGACCGGGAGCGCCCGCTGGTGACGCTCTCCGTGGGGCAGCGCTACCGCGTCCGTCTGGCGTGCCTGCTCGGCGCCCGGCACGACGTCCTGCTGCTCGACGAGCCGACCAATCACCTCGACGCGGCCGGGCTCGACTTCCTGACCGGCCGGCTGCGCGAGCACGACGGCGGTCTCGCCGTCGTCAGCCACGACCGGGCGCTGCTGCGCGACGTCGCGGACCGGTTCGTCGATCTCGACCCGACCCGTGCGGGGAAGCCGCGCCTCTACGCCGGCGGCTACGACGCCTGGCAGGACGCCCGGCGTCGCGAACGCGAAGGCTGGGAACAGGACTACGCACAGCAGCAGGCCGAGCATCTGCGGCTGCGGGACGCGGTGTCGACGGCCCGCGACCGGCTCTCCACCGGCTGGCGGCCGGACAAGGGAACGGGCAAGCACCAGCGTCAGTCCCGCGCACCGGGTGTCGTGCAGGCCTTGCACCGGCAGCAGGAGGCACTGCGGGCACACCGCATCGATGTGCCGGAGCCGCCGCCGACGTTGCGGTGGCCGGAGACACGCGTGCGGCCGGGCGCGCCGCAGTTGCGGGCGTACGGCGTCACCGTGGCCGGGCGGCTGGCCGGTCCGGTCGACCTCACCCTCGACGGCGGCGACCGACTCCTCGTCACCGGACCGAACGGCGCCGGAAAGTCCACACTGCTCGCGGTGCTGGCCGGCGCGCTCCGGCCCACGGACGGCTGGGTGCGGACAGCGGACGGGGCACGGGTCGTCCAGGTGACCCAGGAGACCGCCGAGCAGGAACCCGCGCTCACCGCCCGCGAGGTGTACGAGCGCCACGTGGGGCGGCTGACGGGCCGGGGGCTGCCGCACGGCGCGGAGCCGGTCCCGCTCGCGTCCCTCGGGCTGCTCGACGCCGAGGCCGCGCGGACGCCGGTGGGGCGGATGTCGCAGGGGCAGCAGCGGCGCCTCGACCTGGCGCTGGCGCTGGCGGGCCGGCCCTCGCTGCTCCTGCTCGACGAGCCGACCAACCATCTCTCAGCACGGCTGGTCGACGAACTGACCGACGCGATCCGGGAGACGAGCGCCGCCGTGGTCGTCGCGACACACGACCGGCAACTGCTGCGGGACCTCGCACACTGGCCCCTCCTGCGGGTCGGCCGGCCCGCTGATCGCGGGGCGCCGGCCTCGCACGCGGCGGGTTCCAGGTGCTCCGGCTGACCGAACCCGCCCTGGTAACCGGCCCGGGGCCGGCCGCCCCGGGCTCAGGTCCCGGCGCCTGTGCGGCACACGATTGTCGCCAGGCGTCCAGGTTCCCGCCCGGCCGCGGCGGGGCGCGCGGGGGGCGTGGGCGTTGCCGGCACGCACGGAACCTGGTACACCCCCGACCCCGGCAAGTCACGCCAGGCCAACCGCACTCCCCCGCACCCGGTTCACGTCCGGGCGCGCAGGGGGCGCGCCGGGGCGTGGGCGCTGCTGATGCGGGCGGCAATCCGGTTCACCTCCGCCCCCGGGGACGGCAGGGAAGCGACACCGACGTGCGGCTCCCGGTGGGCCGGGGGCGTTGAGTCGCGCCTCCACGGTCAGGTTGTGGAGGGCACGGCCGGCTCGGGCATGGCCGCTCCCCATGCCTGCGCGCACAGGGTCCGTTCCACCGCGTCGGTGTAGACGGCGGCGGCGAGCCAGGACCGGGCGAAGCGGCCGGTGTCGGCCGGGAGCAGACGGCCGAAGATGTCACGGGAGCGGTCCGCCGCCGCGGCGTGGAGATCGTCGAGGAGGTCGGCCGCGGTGGCGAGGCCGTGGCGGCGCAGCCGGGCCGCATCGCCCGGCGCGCTGCCGTTGAAGGAGAGAACGCGGCGGCCGCCCGACACCGCCTGGTGGACACGACGGCGCAGTACGTGCAGCGGCGCCTCGTCCCCTGTGGCTGCGGCCGCGGGCGGCGGTGCGACCGCCCCGGCGGGCAGATCGGCCCGCTGGAGACGGTCCAGCCCCAGAGCCACCCGGGCGTCCCGGTCGTTGGGGTGTTCCACGGCGAGCAGCAGGGCGCGGGGATACGGTCCGGGCGCCAGGCGCGCGACGATCCGCAGCGTGCTGCCGCCGGCGGCGGCCAGCAGACGGAGGTTGTCGCGGTACGGCAGGGCGGGGTCGTCGTGGGCGGCGGCCAGCAGCAGGGACACTCCGCCGCAGTCGGCCAGCAGACAGTCGCCCGTGGCCTCGCGCACCGTGCCCACGAGGGTCACCTCGAGGAACAGCAGGTCCTGTCCGCCGTTCAGGGCCCCGGCCACCTGCTCGGCGGCGGGCACGGCCCACAGCCGGTCCAGCGGCTCCGCGTGCCAGGCGGTACCCGACGCGCGGACCGCCCGGACCGCGGCGCCCGCGCCGAGGCGGCCCGTCGGGGAGACGGTGGCACCCGACACGGCCAGCCCGGCGCGGGACAGTTCACGGTGGGTCAGGGCGGTGTCCCCGATGCGTACGGCCCGGTCGGCGGCGCCGGTCGCCCGAGCGGGTCCGCCCGGTGCCACGTCCGACACCGTGTACAGGCGTCCGTCGGCGTCGGCGGTCCAGGTGACGGCGCCCGCGTAGCCGGTGTCCGTGAGGACGGGTTCGGCGAAGACCCCGTACAGGCGCAGGGAGCCGTCGGGCCAGTACGGCTGCCGGACCGTTCCGCGCAGCTCGGTCAGGTCGGCTCCGGTGGCGTGCGGGAGGCGGTGGGCGACACCGAGCACACCGGCCAGCGCGTCGGCGAGGTCGGTGAGCCGGTAGCCGGGGTTCGCGGTGCGTGCCGCCCTGACCGCGGTCACCACGGAGACGGCCGCGGCGGACGCTCTGGGCAGGCCGGCGAGGCGCGCGGTGTGCGCGGCGTGCAGCAGTTCCGCCTGGAGCACGGCGCCTGCGCCGTCCGTACCGGCTTCCAGGACGGCTGCGGCCGCGTCGAACACCTCCCGGGCGGCGGTGCGTTGTCCGGGCGTGACACCATCGGCTTCCGTGTCCTTGTCCTCCGTCCCGTGACGTGTTTCCGTCTCCCCGGCGGGATCGGCCGCAGGGGCGTCGTCGGCGACCGGGGCGGCCGAGGCCGCGGCCGCGCGGTGCAGGCAGTCGGGGGCCAGCAGGCATGCGCAGTGGATCGCGTCCGCGTCCGTCACCGCCCCGGAGGGAGCGTGCAGGACGAGATCCGTCTCGTCGTCGACGGCGATCCGCACCGTGTCGCCGTCACGGGCCATGGGCCGGGCCAGGAGCTTGGTGACGCCCGCGTCCAGCCGCTTGCGCAGCCGGGGCGAGAGCGCCGCGACGAGCTCGGCGGTGACGGACGGGACGACCGGAGGCAGGTCCGGGCTCATGCGATCTTCTCCCCTACCCAGCGGGCGAGTTCGAGCGGACTGAGGGCCGCGACGGGCATGCCCGCGGCGACGAGCTGTCCGGCGACCCCGGTGGAGTAGCGGGGCCGACCGGAGTCGTCGAGGCTCGCGCAGCCCAGGACGTGGACGCCGGCCGACACCAACGCACGGACTTCCGCGAGCAGACCGCCGAGCGGATAACCCTCCTCGAAGTCGCTGACGACCACGACGAGGGTGCGCGACGGCACGGCGACGAGCTCGCGCGCGTGCCGCAGTCCCGCGGCGATGTGGGTGCCGCCGCCGACGCTGACCTCCAGCAGCAGCGACAGCGGGTCGTCCACGTGGCCGGTCAGGTCGATGACCTCCGTGGAGAAGGCCAGGAAGTGGGTGGAGAGGGTCGGCACCCCCGCCAGTACCGAGGCGGTCAGCGCGGCCCACACCGTGGACGCCTCCATGGATCCCGACACGTCCGTGACCAGGATCAGCCGCCAGTCGGCGGCCCGGCGTCCCCGGGCGCGGAAGACCGGGTGCTCGGGGATCACCTGGACGGTGCCGTCCGGGCCGCGGCGCGCGGTCGCCAGGTTGGCGCGGAGTGTGCGGGGCAGGTCCAGGCCCCCGCCGGGGCGTCTGCTGGGGCGGGGCAGCGCCGTGCCGTGCAGGGCGGGGCGCAGACGGGTGGCCAGTTCCCGGGTCAGCGCGTCGACCAGGCGCCGCACGAGCGGGCGGAGTGCGGCCAGCCTGGCCTCGGGCAGCCCGCCCGCGTGCCGCAGCACGGTGCGCAGCAGGTCGACCGAGGGACGAGCGCTCTCCGCGTCCAGTTCGGCGAGGACGTCGCTGCGGCCCGACGCGGCGGCTGCCGCCAGCACCTCCTCCCGGATGCCCGGACCGAACAGCGCGGCCAGTTCCTCGGACCACTCCCGCACACCGGGATACGGCGCCTCGCGTCCCCCGCCGCCGCCCGGGCCCGGCAGGCTTCCGCGGCTGCCCTCGCCGCGTCCGCTGCCGTAGAGCTCGTCCAGTGCGGTCGCGAGCGGGACGGTGGACGACGGCAGCGTGTCGGTGCGGCGGCCGAGGAGAAGGCGCCAGCGGTCGGCGGGCGCGAGAAAGGAGTTCCGCGAGCCGGAGGTGTCGGCGCCCCGGTCGCCGTTCGTGGCCGTGGCAGCCGGTGTTCCGTCCACGGTGGGCGCCTCGAAGGTACCGTCCTGCGGGAGGCCGCTTCCGGGCAAGGGCAGGAGTCCCAGCGCCCGCAGTCGCTCGCGGGCAGCGAAGTCCGCGCCGGTCCAGACGGCGAGAGCGGCCGGGTCGATGCCGTCGGTGTCGGCGACGCGGGCAGTGCCGAGGCTCTCCTCGACGGAGGCGAAGAGCCGGTCGCGTGCGGCGGGGCTCAGCGTGTCGAAACCACCGCGCAGCGCGGGCAGCCGCTCCAGGAACGCCCGGTCGGGCAGCTCGGACACCCGGGTGAGCAGCGGTTCCAGCGCGGGATTCGCCGCCTCCAGCAGCGGGCCCGCGGCGGTCAGCAGTCCGCTGAGCCGGGCGGTGAGTGCGGCACGGGAGTCGGGGTCGGTGGCCCCGTCGACCCAGGAGGCCACCCGGTCGCCGAAGACGCGCGCGTCCTCGTGTCCGAGCAGGACGCGCACGGCTCCGGCGGCGCCCCGCATCAACGGTGAGCCTTCGGCCGACAGGCGGTTCAGGGCGTCGGCGAGCCGGATGCCGCCCAGCAGGTCGGCTCGGTGGGAGAGTTCGAGCAGGGCCTGGGCGTCGGCCAGGTCCTCGGACCCGGTCAGGCCGTCCACCTGGCGTACCGCCGCCGCGGTGAGCAGTTCCGCGACGGCGGCCGCCCGGTGCTCACGGCCGGGACCGGCATCGAGTCCTGGAACGTGCCCGGCTTGCAGCCGGTCCAGCAGGTTCAGGCCGGCGAGGAGTTCCGGCAGCGTGCCGGCGTGGGGCAGGACGTCGGCGACATCGCCGAGCCGTTGGTCCGCCAGGCCGGGCAGACCGCACTCCGCCGCCTGTCCGAGTCCTTGGAGGGCCTGTGCGGCCGTCGGTCCGCCCTCGTCGGACTCGATGCGCCGCCGTTCGCGCAGGACGCCTTCGGCGGCCTGCGCGGGGGTGACTCCCCGCATGCCGGCCGCGGTCAGCATGGCCGCCGTGGCGGGTGTCCAGCGCACCTCCCAGCGGGTGGTGAGGGCCTCGGCGCCGCCCGCGCCGACGACCTCCTTGGCCTCTCCGTAGGGGACGCCGCATACCGTCAACCGGCGCAGGAGCAGCTCGCGGCGCCGGTCCAGGTCGGACCGCAGGGGATCCAGCCGCAGGTCGCGCGCGGGGCCGGACGCCTCGGGGCCGGGCAGACCGAGCCGTGCCACCTCGGCCTCGACCGCGGGGGCGAGGCCGCTGCGCGGCGCCCCGGGGGCGGGGCGCCCGCTGCGTGTGCCGACGAGGACGCGTTCCATCGCCCGTGCCACGGCCCTGCCCCGTCCGTAGGGCTCGCCCTGCGCGAGCACCGTCTGTACGGCCTCGACCAGTTCGCCGCGGCCGGCCGCGGGCAGGCCGCGCAGCCGGGCGAGGTCCGAGGCGAGCCTGCTGATCTCCCGTGCGTCGGCGGGTCCCGAGGGGTGGCCGAGCCCGCGCAGTTCGGCGCAGACGCGTACGGCCGCCCGGGTCAGCGCCTCATCCAGCGCCGCCGGGTCCCCCGCCGCGCGCAGGACCATGTCCTGCCACTCGGGGTCCCGGATGCCCGCGGGGTAGCCGGACCGCTCGTCGAGGAGGGCGTAGGTGTAGGGGATCAGGGAGGTGGTCCAGGCGGGTTGTGCGTCGGCGGCCGGTCCGGCCGCCTCCCGGGTGTCCTCCTCCGCGTCGGGACGCACCAGCGCCGGAGCGTGGAAGGCGCCGACCACCACGGCGGCCCGTTCGCCCCGTGCGGTGGCCTCGGCGAGCCGGGCCCGCATCCAGCGCTCGCGCCGCAGGTCCAGCTCCGGTACGCCGCCCGCGGCGGCGGCGTCCTCGCGCAGGGCCCAACCGGTGAGCAGGGCGGCCCGGCGCAGGGCCTCGGGCGGGGAGCCGGGGGCGGTCGCCTCGACGAGCCGGTCCCACAGGTCGTCCCCGGGGCGGCCCGTGAGCCGGGACCGCACGACGGTGGCAAGTCCGGGGCGGCCGGCACCCGTGCCCGCGGCCCCTCGGTCCCCGGCCCAGGCACGGTCGGCGAGCGGCAGGTCGCAGGCGACCACCGGAACTCCGTGTGCGGCGGCCCAGCGCACGGCAGCCAGTTCGGGTGAGAAGTCGGCGAACGGGTAGAACGCCGGTCCTCCGCCGCTCCCCTCCGCGGGAGCGGCGGCGAGCGCCACCGGGGCCCGTGTCTCCTCGTGCCCGAGCCAGGGCAGCCACTGCTGCATCTCGGCGGGCAGTTCGACGAGCAGCACCTCCGGTTCCGCCTCGTCGAGCAGCGCGGGCACGGCCGCGGCGAGGGAGGGCGCGTGGTGCCGTACGCCGACGAGGTAGGGCGCCGACGGGTCGGTGAGGAGAGCGAGCGCCTCGTCGGGCGGGACGGGCGCCGCGCTCGCCGAGGCCGCCCTGTGGGAGAGGGACACGGCCGTCAGCCCTCCAGGACCGTGCGCAGGTCCCACAGGGTGCGCCAGGTGGCGGAGCCCTGCTCGGCGCGGCGTCGGACGGGACCGTCCCAGTAGCCGCGCAGCCGGGCGGCGTCGGCGGGGTCGTCCTTGCGGACCACGCCGAGCAGATGGCCGGGGAGCAGGCCCAGCACATCGCGGTCGCCCGGGAAGTAGGCGGCCGCGAGAGCGAGCGCGCCGGCGACGGACACGGCCTCGGCGGTGCTCATCACCGTGGAGGGCCGCTCCACCTCCCAGCCTTCCGCCGACCGGCCCTCGCGCAGGTCCCGGAAGGCGGTGACCAGGGTCTCCAGGACCGCGTCGTCGACCTGGAACGGCGCACCGGCCCGCTCCACGGAGGCCCGCGCCTGGCCGCGCACCAGTGCGGTCTCCGCCTCCAGATCGCCGATGGGGCCGACCGTTTCGAAGTTGAAGCGGCGCTTGAGGGCGGCGGACATCTCCGAGACGCCCTTGTCGCGGAGGTTGGCGGTGGCGATGAGGTTGAAGCCGGGCGCCGCGTGTGCCAGGGCGTCCTCGGTGCCGGACAGTTCGGGGACCGCGATCCGCCGTTCGGAGAGCAGGGACACCAGGGCGTCCTGCACTTCGGGCAGGCAGCGGGTGACCTCCTCGACGCGGGCGACCGCGCCGCGGGACATCGCGGTGAGCACGGGCGAGGGCACGAGCGCCTTCCGGGTGGGGCCCTGCGCCAGGAGCAGCGCGTAGTTCCACCCGTACTTGAGCTGGTCCTCCGTGGTGCCGGCGGTGCCCTGCACGACCAGGCCGCTGGTGCCGCACACGGCGGCGGAGAGCAGTTCGGACAGCATCGACTTCGCGGTGCCGGGCTCGCCGACGAGCAGCAGACCGCGCTCCCCGGCGAGGGTGACCACGCATCGCTCGACCAGTGCCCGGTCGCCGACGAACTTGTCCTCGATCACCAGGCGGCGCGGCACGCCGTCGGGCACCTCGGCGTCGTCGGGCAGCTTCAGGGCGCTGCCGGCGCTGCCCATGACGAAGGTGACGACCGCGCGGGGGGTGAGCCGCCAGGCGGGCGGGCGGGGTCCGTCGTCGTGGGCGGCGAGGAAGGCCAGTTCGGTCGCGTAGCGGTCCTCGGGCGGGACGATCTGGCGGGCCGGAGCAGGGGACAGGGTGGTGGTCATGGACGCGGTTTCTTCCGGGTGCGGGTGGACGGTGGTCATCGGCGGCGCCCCTTGCGGGTGGCGCGGGTGGTGAGTTCCTCGTAGGCGGGCGCGTCGCCGGCGCGGACGCGGTCCCAGGCGCGCCGGAACAGTTCGGGCACCGGCACCAGCGGCACCGCGCGGGTGTGACCGGGCACCGGGTAGAGGCCCTGCTTCCAGATCTCCAGCGGCAGGGCGGGGGACTTGAGGTCCAGCCACCCGCACGGCAGGAAGAGGGTGCGCCCGGCGCGGGCCCGCTTCGCCTCGACGACCAGGCCGGTGGCGGCCAGTTCGGCGCGGGCCTTCTTCATGCGGGCGGGCTTCCATCCCGTCCAGCGGGCGCAGTTGCGGTCCGTCGGGTCGGGGAGGGCCAGCAGCTGCAGGTAGAGCGCCGCCGCGTCCGCGCCCAGGCCGTGGGTGCCGGCCACCTCGGCGACCAGTTCGGGTGCGCCGACGGCCGGGGCCTGGGCATACCCGGTGGGTCCTTCGGGATCCGTTCCGGCCGCGAGGGCGCGCGCGAGGTCATCCTCCAGGATCGTCCGCAGCGCGCGCATGCCCTGGCCCCGTCCGGGTCCGACCAGTCCCTCGACCAGTCCGAACACCGGGTCGTCCGGGCCGGTGAGTGCGCCCGTGCGGACCAGGACGGTCTCCTGGTCGCCGTACCAGGGGCGCAGTACCAGGGCCTCGCCGATGCGGGTGGAGCCGTCGGCGTCCGCCCCGCCGGTGGCGGGCAGTCCGTACGCCTTGCGCAGTTCGACGGCGGTCGACGCGTCCTTCTCCGTCCACTCCAGGTCGAGGTCGAGCAGCAGCCCCGGGTCCGCGAAGCGGCGGCGCAGCGCGGCCAGCCCGTCCGGGAGGACGGCGCGCAGGGGATGTCCGTACGGCAGGGAGTAGGCGAGTCCGGCGAGAGCGGACACGGCGCCCTTCAGGTCGTGGCGTCCGGGCAGTGCCCGGGGGTCGTCGGCCACGAGGTTGCCGTCCCGGTCGGGCCGTTGCACCGTGGTGCGGCAGAGCCAGGGGGTGCGGCCGGGGTTGAGCACCTCGTCGACGTACCCGATGGGCACTCCCCCCAGGGCGACGTCCTCGGGCAGGCGGACGACCCCGCCGAGGCGCTCCGCCCACACCCGGCCCGCCGCCGCCGTGTCCGGTCCTGCCGTCCACAGGTCACCGGGGCTGTCGGGCAGCAGCGCGCCGATCAGCGCGGCCCGGTCGCCGGGCTCGAGCGAGCCCAGCAGCGCGTCCCCGAGCTGCTTCTGACGCGGCTTCAGCCCGGTCGCGGCGATCATATCGTCGGTGAGCTGCGCCGGGCGGCCCGCGAGCAGCAGGGCGGCCTGTAGCGGTCCCAGGCCGTGGCCGGTGGCCGCGGCCAGGGCGGCGGGCGCGTCCGGCTGCCAGGACGCGGCGCCCTTGTCCCGGATCAGCGCCGTGACGGCCGCCAGCGCGTCGGCGGGGAACAGCGGCGGATGTGCGGTCTCCCTCTCCAGCGTGAAGTGGGCGACGGCGCCGAACGTGCCGGCCGGATCGTGGTCCAGGGCCAGCCAGTTCACACGCTTGGCCCGGTGGTCGACGCTCTGGCACCCCAGGACGACGACGGTGCGGCCCTCCCGGCGCAGCACCTGGCCGACGCGCTGCTGTTCGTCGTGCGGTTCGCTCAGCACGATCTCCCGCAGCGCCGCCCCGGGCGCGGCCAGCGGACCCTCGGTGACCGCGTCGAAGAGCAGCAGCAGCGCGCTGCGGTGGGCGTCCGCCAGAGCCGGTGAGGCGGCGCGGTAGGCGAGCGGACGCAGGACGTCCAGGAAGGCCGGCCAGAGCACGCCGATGCCGGGGATGGTGAGATCCTCACTGCGCCACCCGCCGGCGGTCCCGGCGAGCCGGGCCGAGTCGGGCAGGGGTTTGCCGTCCGCGGGCTCGCCCGACAGGACGTGGTTGACGGCGCGGATCTGACGCAGCGCGCTCCAGCGCTGCCCGCCGCCCCACCAGCCCTGCTGCTCGGCGATCCCGGCGGTCGCCTCACGCAGGGTCAGGTCGTCGCCGTGCTCGGGGCTGTAGTCGGCGAACATGCCCTCGACGGACTTGCGCGGGGTCGCGGGCTGTTCCACGGGAGGTGTCACGAACCTGTCGACGGACACCGCCAGGCGCAGCACGGCGTTGACGTGGGCGGCGACGCCGGCGAGCAGGTGCGGCTCGGTGACCGCGGGAAGGGTGCGGGAGACGGCCTCGCGGATGAACTCCTCGGCGGACGGGACGGCGGACTCCCCTTGCGCGGCACGTGAGGAAGTCCGCCGGCCGGTGTCCGTCGTCCTTCGGGCGGCTTCGGCGGCGGTCTGCTCGTGCCATTCGGCCATGGCCTGCGCACCGGCCCGCAGGAGGTCGCCGGCCTGCTCGTCGGTCAGCGCCCGCAGCACCGCGGATGCGGCCTCGTCGCGTGGCCGCAGGGCGTGCCAGAAGTCCACCGGTGGGACGAGCCGTGTGCCGGCGGCGGACTCGCCGCCCCGCTCCAACGGTGTCACCTCGCCCAGCTCGCCGCCGCCGGGCGTGCACAGGACGACCTGGCGGAACTGGGTGGCGGCGACGAGTTCGGTGCCCCCGGGCAGCCGCAGCGCTCCGAGGGGAACGCGCCGTATCCCCCCGGCGGGCAGGGTGACGGTCCGGCCGTCCGGTGTGCCGGCGACGGTGCGCGCCTCGTCCCCCTCGCCCTCGGTGCGCACCCACCGGCCGAGGACCGTGCCGTCGGTGCCGAACGGGCTGTGCTCCAGTCCGGGCTGGAGGGGCAGCACCGAGCAGTCCTGCTGCTGGAGGGTGGCGCCCTCGCTGATCCCGGAGCGCAGGAAGGCCGGCAGCGAGGCGCGTGAGTGGGTGCCGGTGACCGGGTCGTACTCGAGCCACACCTGCCGGGGGCCCTGCCGGCCCTGGCGCCAGAACGAGGTGCCGTCGCCCAGGATGCGGCGGGCGGCCGGCAGGACGGTGTCGCCGGCGTGCAGGACGCGGCCGCCGGTGGCGCGGCCGCCGCCGGGCAGGGGGATCGAGGGCTCGCCCGTGTACCCGCCGTACCACTGGGGGAGGTTCTCCCCGCTCAGCGCGAACACTTCGGACGGGCGGGCCGACCAGTAGCCGTACTGCTTGTTCTCGTGCCGCCACATGACCAGCAGTTCGCCGTCCGTGTAGCGGAACGACGGACGGTTCCAGTGGTCCAGTTGCACCGGCAGCCGCAGGTCGTGCTCCAGCAGGATGCCCTCGGGCCCCACGACGATCGCCTTGTGCCTGCGGGAGAGGATCAGCGCCGGCCACGCCTCGTCGACGGCGAGCGTGTCCTCGCGGTCGTGCCGGGCCTCGGTGTCCAGGCGCAGCAGCGCCTCGTCGAGGGCGGGCCAGCCCAGCTCGTCGAGGATGCCCGCGCCCAGGGTGCGGCGCAGCAGCGAGGCGATGTCGAGCTCGGCGGCCCGGGCGACGGCCTTCGGGCTGATCCGCGCGGCGATCTCGCCGAAGGGGCGCAGCCGTCCGAGCGCGGCGCGCGCGGCGGGCAGACCGATCGCGGTGGTCAGTTCGGCTGCGGCGTCCTCGAGCCACTCGCGCAGGATGTCGGTGAGCACGGGATGTCCGGCCAGTTCCTCCAGCGCGTCCCGGCCCGAGTGATGGTTCCTGATGTTCCCGACCGCGTTGTACAGCAGGCGTCTCAGGCGCGGGTCCGCCGCGACGGCGGCGAGGTCGCGGCGTCCGGGCCGGGTGTCCCGCAGCCACCGGTGGACGTCGAGGTGGGCGTCCGGGGCGGGCATGCGCAGCGGGACGTCCTGCGCCCGGCACAGGTCCAGCAGGTCGAGGTCGGCGCCCTCGTGCCACCGGCCGGTGACGAGGTCCACGGGGCGGGCGTCCGCGCGCAGGCGCGGGGCCATGCGCTCGACGAGCGCGAGGGTGGCCGGTGAGCGGCCGCTGACCGAGCCGCCGTGCTTGCGGTGCAGTGCCCAGCGGCTGAGCCAGTCCGCCGCGTCGACGCCGCCGGCGTCCTCGGACTCGCCCGTCAGCAGCCGGTCGGCGCCGGTCTCCGCGAGGAGGGTGAGCCAGAACTCGTCGTCGTCCGTGGAGCGGCCCAGCCCGGCCGGCATGATCTCCAGCAGCCGGGTGCGCAGGGCGGGTTGTTGCTCGGCCAGGACGACGAGCGTGGCCCGGTAGGTGTTCCAGAAGGACGCGGGGGCGCGTACCGCCGCGGGCGAGGCGAGAAGGTCCGCGACGAGGGCGCACTCCTCGGCGACCCGGTTCAGTCCGGCCGCCTTGATCAGCGTGCGCGCGTCCTGCGGCAGGGACGCGTACGGCGGCATGCCGGCAGCGCAGCGCTCCACGGTCAGCTGCCGGAACTGCGCCCAGGCCTCGGCCGGGGTGAGCCGCGCCGCGAGGGCCTTCACGTGTTCCTTGAGCGCCTTGACCGTGAGCGCGCCGGCGAAGGCGAACTCCAGGAAGACGGCCCGCTGCCGCTCCTCGTCCACGGTCAGCGCGTGCACCCGCTCCGCGTCGCGGGCCTTGCCGAAGAAGGCCGCCGCGTAGGTGGTGTTCTCGTGCTGCAGGAAGACGCGGGCGGCCTGTTCGTAAAAGGTGGGCAGGAAGTGCGGCACGGTGCGGCCGAGCCGCTCGCCGAGCGCCTCGAAGCCCTCCTTGGCGGTGCCGGGGCGGGACTTGGCCTGCCGGGCGAGCCGCTCGATGTCCCGGACCAGGGCGAGCGCGTGGTGCCCGTTCGCCGGATCGTTGACCAGCGCCCACGCGGGGAAGCCGAGGGTTTCCCGGCGCACCTGTCCCACCTCGCGGGTCTCGGGCTCGCGGACCAGCCCGAGGAAGTCCAGGGCGAGGTCCTCCGCCTCGCCGAGCGTGCCGGGCACCAGCCGTACGACCTTCCGCTCGTCCAGCGCGGTGTGCGAGTACGTGCGGACGGTGAGGACGTCGGCGTCCTCCCGGTCGGTGACGCCCCGTGGCAGTACGGCGCCGGCGTCGAGCAGCGCGGCCGACGTGGTCTCGTCGAAGGTGAACCCGTCGTACTCGTACGTCGTCATGCCGCACGCTCCTCGTCCTCGATGTCGCGCCCGGCGTACAGGACGGCCGCCATGCGCATGCCCTCCGACCAGGCCACGGGCCCGACCTGACCCAGCTTCAGCGTGCGGCCGGCGGGGTCGGTGAAGACCAGCGGGCCGGTCTCCGTCTCGGCCCAGCCGTCGTAGTCGCCCACCCACACCCGGGCCTCGACTCCGCGGCCGGCCTCCAGTACGGAACACACGGCGTGCCCGCCGCGTACGCGGTAACCCAGCTGGGTCGCGCGGCCGTGCAGGAACCTCAGTTCCTTGAAGACACCACCCGCGTAGTCGTCGACGGAGGCGGCCTCGGCGTCGAGGCTCGCGGGCCGGTGCCACACTTCGCGGAAGAGCTGCTGGGCGCGCTGTTCGATGCCCAGCTCGACGGCGAACTCCCGCAGGTCCTCCAAGTCGTCGAGCAGCACCGGATGCGGCAGACGGACCAGTTCGGGGGTGACCCGGACGGTGTCGCCGTCGAGGTCGACCAGGCCGAGGCCGCGTTCGGGGTCGGCGTCGCGCAGGAACCCGGCGACGACGCCGTCCGCTCCCGTGACGACCATGTCGCGCAGGGCGGACTGCCAGGCCGGGTCCGGCCACACCCGCGCCAGGACCTCGAACGGCACCGGCAGCGAGCGCACCATCCACCGCTCCACGTCGGCCAGGCACTGCCGTTCGTGCCGCTCCAGCCACTCGACGAGCTGACGCAGCCCCACCACCGCCGGATCGTCGGCGATTTTGGGCGGTACGGATTTCAGCCGCCGCCCGGCCGCGTTGCGGCACACCACCTTGCCGTCGTCGAGGGCGACTTCGTAGCCGCCGGCCGACACCCACCCCATGCGTGCCTCCCGCAGAACAATGATCAAGTGACCGGAACTGTAGGGCAGGAGTCTGACAACGGGTTGTGGCCCTGGGGACACCGAGGTGCGGAAGCTGTTGTTCCGCGGGCGGCGGGGCCATCAGGGTGGCCGTGTGCCGTGTCGGGACGTCGTCCCGGGGCCCGCTGGCCATGCTGGGTCGAGCAGGCAGCTTTCCGAGCGACGAGGAGCACGGCATGGCCACGGACCCGGTCGGACGATTCCTGACGGCGCTGGACCCGGATCACCGCGAGGCCGTCAGCGCCAGGCCGCGTGAGGAACAGGAACGTCTCGCGGCCGCCTGGGAGCGGGAGCTGGACACCGACGACGAGCTCGACTCCCTCGACGAGCTGTCCCCCGCTGCGGCCGAGGCCGAGGCGGCCCGCCGCGTCCTCGGCCGCGAACAGAGGTAGGGGGTTGCGTGGACGACGACCGGGTGGGGCCGTCCGGCCGGACGGCCCCACCCGGTCGGGAGTCAGTTGCCCACGCCGAGGCCGGCCATGAAGGCGGCCGGGTAGCGGTCACCGCGCGCCGCACCCGGCGGCACCGCCTTCTCGATCTCTGCCAGATCGTCGGCGGTCAGCGTCAGGTCGAGCGCGGGCAGCGCCTCGGCCAGCCGCTCGCGGGTGCGGGCGCCGACCAGGGGCACGATGTCCTCCCCCTGCGCGGCCACCCATGCGATGACCAGCTGCGCCACGGTGCAGCCCTTGACCTCGGCGACCTTCCGCAGCGCCTCCACGAGGGCAAGGTTGTGCTCCACGTTCCCGCTCGAGAACCGGGGACTCGCCGCGCGGTGGTCACCGGGGCGGCCGCCGCGGTCGGCGGACCAGTGCCCCGAGATGAGCCCGCGGCCCAGGACCCCGTACGCGGTCAGGCCGATGCCGAGTTCCCGCAGCGTCGGCAGGACCTCCGCCTCGACCGCGCGGGAGATCAGCGAGTACTCGATCTGCAGGTCGGCGACGGGATGCACGGCGTGCGCCCGGCGGACGGTCGCCGCGTCGACCTCCGAAAGGCCGAGGTGCCGTACGTATCCCGCGTCGATCAGCTCCTTGATGGCCCCCACGGTCTCCTCGACGGGCACCGCCGGGTCCAGCCGGGCGGGACGGTAGATGTCGATGTGGTCGGTGCCCAGCCGGGTCAGCGAGTAGGCGACGAAGTTCTTCACCGCCGCGGGACGGCCGTCGTACCCGCCCGCGACGGGACGCGGGCCGCTGAGCATGCCGAACTTGACGCTCAGCTTGTAGCTGTCCCGGTTCCGGCCGCGCAGCGCCTCGGCGAGCAGGAGCTCGTTGTGGCCCATGCCGTAGAAGTCGCCCGTGTCGATCAGCGTGACGCCGGCCTCCAGGGCGGCGTGCACGGTGGCGATGCTCTCCGTGCGGTCGGCCTCGCCGTAGGCGCCCGACATGCTCATCCCGCCCAGGCCCAGCGCGGAGACGGCCGGACCGGTGCTGCCCAGTGTGCGTGTCTGCATCGTGTGCTCCCTTGTCGTCGGACTGCCACCCACCCTGTGCCTGCGGCGCGTGCAGCGGGAGCGGAGCGTTCATCATGGGAGAGCCGCTCCCTGGATCGGTGTCCCGCCGAGAGCGAGCATGGGGTCATGGAACGTGAGCAGCTCGCCGATTTCCTGCGTCGCCGCCGGGAGGCGATCCGTCCGGCCGAGGTCGGCATCACCGACGGTCCCCGCCGCCGCACCACCGGTCTGCGCCGGGAAGAGGTGGCGATGCTCGCCGGCATGTCGGTCGACTACGTCGTACGCCTGGAGCAGGGTCGCAGCAGTCAGCCCTCGGCCCAGCTGCTCGCCGCGCTGGCCCGTGCGCTGCGCCTCTCGGACGACGAGCGCGCCCATCTGTTCCACCTGGCCGGCCACCGGCCGCCGCCCTCCGACGGCGTGGCCCGCCTCGCCCGGGCCGGCCTGGTGCGCATGCTCGACCTGCTGGGCGACACCCCGGCGGTGGTGATGTCCGACCTGGGCGAGGTTCTGGCGCAGAACCGGACGTCCCTGCTGCTGATGGGGGATCTCACCCGCTTCTCCGGCGACCGCCGGTACATCGTCCACCGCTGGTTCACCGAGCCGGCGGCCCGCGCCGTCTGTCCGGCCGGGGAGCAAGAACACTACGCCCGGTCGCTCGTGGCCGACCTGCGGGCGGCCGCCGGCCGCCGGGCGGGCGACCCGGCGGTGGCCGGTCTCGTCGAGCGGTTGCAGGCCGCGAGCGCCGACTTCCGCAGGCTCTGGGCCGAGCACGAGGTGGCTGTGCGGCGTGCGGACCGCAAGACCGTGCTGCATCCGCGGGTGGGCCCCCTGCTCATGGACTGCGAGACCCTGGTCACGCCCGACCAGGGGCAACAGCTGCTGGTGCTCACTCCGGCGGACGCCGAGAGCCGCGAGCGGCTGGAACTGCTCCGGGTGCTCGGCAGCGAGGAGTTCCCCATGGGGGCGGCGGGCACGCCCGGGCCGTGAAGCGGTCCGGGCCGCCGACAAAGCAGTTGAGGGGGTCGGCGGGAGGCGGGGAGGATACTGCGCATGTTCTCGCGCAGAAACCGCCGTCCCACCTCCCCCGAACTGACCAAGGCCTGGGAGTGCCTCGACGCGGACGACGTCCCGGGCGCCCTGCGCCAACTGCGGCAGGCCGACGCGGCGCCGCTCGCACAGGTCGCCCTCGTCGTCGGGCGGGCCGCCCGGGTGTCCGGGTTCGACGACCTCCGGGCGGCGGCCGACGGGCTGGCCGCGCACCCCGACCAGGCCCGCGCGCTGTACGACTACGGGTACGCGTGTGTCGAACGCGGCGTGCCCCACCTGGCGATACCCGCCCTGCGCGAGGCGCTGCGCCTGTCGCAGGGCTCACCCGCGGTGCTGCGGGAGCTGGTTTCGGCGTACGAGGACGAGGGCCGGCACCGCGAAGCCGCCGACGTGCTGCTGGCTCACGAGGGCGGCCTCACCGACTGGCCCGACCGCTATCTGCTGGTTCACAACGCCGTCCTGGCAGGTGACCTGGGACTGGCCCGGCGTCAGCACACGTTGCTGCCCGACCCGGAGGACGCCACCTGGCTCGGTGCGCGGGAGCGGCAGAACCGCGTCCTCGAGCGCGCGGCGAGCGCCGGCGAGGCCGGCCCGCTGGACCACGCGGACCTGCGGGGCTGGCAGTACGTGATGGGCGGCACCGTGCTCGGCACCCTCTCCCCGTACGGGTACGACGCGGGGATGGCCGGCCGGTACGCCTGGATCCAGGACACCCACGGCCAGTGTCTGCTCGGTCTGCTGCGGCTGCGGTCGGTGCTGGACGCCGCCGGTGTACGGCCGCGCTCGGTGTCGCTGCTGCCGGACCGCGGCAGCCGGATCCTGGGTCTTGCCGCCGCCGACGTACTGGACCTCCCGGCGGAGCCCTTCGAGGCCGGACGGCCGGACACCGTGGTCGTCGCCTACGACCTCGGCGCGACCGCCGACGCCGCGGACGGCGCCCGGACACTGGAGCAGCTCTGGGACCGGGCACCGGGGCAGGTGCTGCACGAGCACGCCAGTTGCTGGACCGATCCGCCGGGCGTCGCGGCGGACAGCGTCACGCTGCTGCACCAGTCGGCCGTGGCCCCGTGGGAGGCCGGCCTCCGGCAGGCCGCCGACGGGGGCGTGGAGCCGGGGGAGCCCGACGAGCGGCCGGCTGCGGAGATCGCCGCGGAGATCGTGGGCGCCGACGCGACGCCGGACGAGGGCGACGGTCGGACACCCGCGGACCCGGTCGGACGGCTCACGGACTTCGTGTCGACGGTGCGCGGCACATGGCTGCGCGGCGACCGGGCCCGCCTGCGGTCCCCGGGCCCGGTGGCCAGTTCCCGGTTCCTCTGACCGCGGCCTCGTCCGGCGATCGACCACTCAGGGGCTCGTCGTCGGCGAACGGCGATGGCGGAGGCACGAGGTGACGACCACGAAGGGCCAGAGGGACTGAAGGGCCGTCACCGCGCGTTCCGCGACGCCGGCCGCACCATTGCGGTGCATTTCGAGCAGGAACCAGGCCGCGCCCACGACCATCACGGACGTCGCCGCGAAGGAGGGCACGGGCCGGAGGGCCCAGGGGGCGGCACCGGTGCCGCGGGCGGCGAGAACCGGCCACAGGGCCAGCAGCGCGAAGCCGACCGCGGCGATCGAACCGTGGCGCAGGGACCCTCCGCTGCTCGGTGCCGGGATCATGGCCACCACCAGAGCGGCCACTCCCCCGCCGGCCAGCGCCAGGCGTCCGGCGGCTGCCGCTGCCCGTAACCCCCAGGCGGTGAGCAGGTGGCAGATGCCCAGAGCGAGCAGCGCTCCGGTCATCACCCACGATCCCGACGCTCCGTAGGCCGCCAGCACGCTGATCGTCTGCGTGGCGGGGTCGTAGCCGGGCCCCTCCAGTGATGCCGCGATCACCCAGCCCGCGATCAGCAGCACGGGTGCACACCCGGACGAGAACAGGACCCATCGGGGAACGAGCAACATCGAACAACCATAGAGCGCGCCATTCGCCAGTACCTTCTCCATACGTCCGCAAGACGGACATATCAGGAGATGAGCCCTTCAGCACCGGAGCGTAGGGTGATGTCCGTTGCGTCCAGCCATCCCTGCGGAAGGATTTGCCATGGGCACGGTCACCACTTCCGACGGCACGACCATCTTCTACAAGGACTGGGGTCCGCGCGACGCCCAGCCGATCGTCTTCCACCACGGCTGGCCACTCAGTGGCGACGACTGGGACAACCAGATGCTGTTCTTCCTGGCCCAGGGCTACCGGGTGATCGCTCACGACCGGCGCGGCCACGGCCGCTCCAGCCAGTCCCCGACCGGCCACGAGATGGACACCTACGCCGCCGACGTCACGGCGCTGACGGACGCGCTCGATCTACGGGACGCCGTCCACATCGGGCACTCCACCGGCGGCGGAGAGGTCACCCGTTACGTGGCGCGGGCCAAGCCGGGCCGCGTCGGGAAGGCCGTACTCGTCGGCGCCGTTCCGCCGGTCATGGTCAAGTCGGAGAGCAATCCGGGCGGGCTGCCGATCGAGGTCTTCGACGAACTCCGCGCCGCTCTCGCCGCCAACCGCGCACAGTTCTACATCGACCTTCCGTCGGGCCCGTTCTACGGCTTCAACCGGCCCGGCGCGGAGGTCTCCCAGGGACTGATCGACAACTGGTGGCGGCAGGGGATGAGGGGGGCGGCCAACGCCCACTACGAGTGCATCAAGGCCTTCTCCGAGACCGACTTCACCGAGGACCTCAAGAAGATCGACGTCCCGGTGCTGGTCGCGCACGGCACCGACGACCAGATCGTGCCCTACGAGGACTCGGCACCGCTGTCGGCCGAACTGTTGCAGCAGGGCACCCTCAAAACGTACGAGGGGTACCCGCACGGCATGCTGGCCACGCATCCGGACGTCCTCAACCGCGACATCCTGGAGTTCGTGAAGTCGTAGAAGGACGGTCGTCTGCCGAGAGTGAAGACCTCGGCTTCTGCCGGGCCGACTTCGTTGAGGCCAGCAGGAATTCGGCCTGGCCCGAGCAGGCGATCGCGCTTCGACGGCCGGGGCGTCCGGACAACGTGACATTGTATAGTGGGAGATCATCGACTGGTCGGACGGAGGAGCGGGGATGCCTCATCTCAAGCCACAGATGATCCCCGTCCAGACCCATCTGCGCGATCAGGTCGCCAATGCCCTCAGGGCCGCCCTGATCGCCGGCGAGCTCCGTCCGGGAGTCATCTACTCCGCCCCCACCCTGGCGGCGGAACTCGGCGTTTCCGCCACCCCGGTGCGCGAGGCGATGCTGGATCTGGCCAGGGAGGGCCTGGTCGAGGCGGTGCGCAACAAGGGGTTCCGGGTCACGGAGATGACCGAGCAGGACCTCGACGAGTTCACCGAGATCCGCACCCTGATCGAGGTTCCCACGGTGGGGCGCGTCGCCGCGACGGCGACCGGCGAGCAGTTGGAGAGGCTGCGCCCCCTGGCGGAGCAGATCGTCACGGCGGCGCAGGAGCATGACGTACTCAAGTACCTCGAAGCCGATCACCGGTTCCATCTCGAGCTCCTCGCCCTGGCCGGCAACCACCATCTCGTGGAGGTGGTGGCCGACTTGCGCAAGCGTTCGCGTCTGTTCGGACTGAGCAGCCTCAACGAGACGGGACGGCTGGTCGCTTCCGCCCGGGAGCACGTCGAGCTGCTGGATCTGATGGTGGCCGGCCGGATCGGTGAGGCCGAGGAGTGCATGCGCCGCCATCTCGCGCACGTCCGCACCCTGTGGGCGGACGGCCGGGCGGACGCCGAGGACCAGGAACCGGCACTTGGGCTCGGTGGCCGGTAGGGCCTCAGCCGCACGATCCGCTGTTCGCCGCGTTCTTCCGCACAAACCGTTCATGAGACGGGCCGTTGTCCCGGCCGGTGCCCCGAGGGCCGACGCCGTTGCAGTCACCACAGCGGTGGACGCGCGGGTGGGGTGATGGCCGTACGCCGTGTCGAACAGCGTGCTCGGCGCGTACGTTCGCTTGCCTGCCTCGGCCATCGCCCTGCGGGGGACTTCGGGCCCGTCGCGGGTCAGAGGGTGAAACCCGCCGGGTAGGGGTCCGACGGGTCGAGCAGGTACTGAGCCGTGCCCGTGATCCAGGCGCGGCCCGTGACGGACGGCAGGACGGCCGGGCGGTCCCCGACCGTCGTCTCGCCGAGGATGCGGCCGGTGAACCGGGAGCCGATGAACGACTCGTTGACGAAGTCCTGACCGGCCGGCAGCTGCCCGCGGGCGTGCAGCTGCGCCATCCGGGCACTGGTGCCGGTGCCGCAGGGCGACCGGTCGAACCATCCCGGATGGATCGCCATGGCGTGCCGTGAGTGCTCCGCGGTCGATCCGGGGGCCTCGAGGTAGACGTGGTGGCACACGTCGATGTCCGGGTTCTCGGGGTGGGAGACCGGGCGCTGCTCGTTGATCGCGTCCATGACGGCCAGTCCGGCGTCGAGCAGTCGCTGCTTCTCCGCCAGGTCGAAGGGGATGCCGAGGTCCTCGGTCCGCACGAAGGCGTAGAAGTTGCCGCCGTAGGCGATGTCGTAACGCACCGAGCCGTGTCCCGGGACGTCGACGGCCTGGTCGAGTGCGTGGCAGTACGACGGCACGTTCTCGAGGGTGACCGACTCGGCGCGGCCGTCGCGCACCCGCACCCGGGCCGTGACCAGTCCCGCCGGTGTGTCGAGCCGTACCAGGGTCTCCGGCTCGGTGACTTCGACCATGGCCGTCTCGACGAGGACCGTCGCCACGCCGATCGTGCCGTGTCCGCACATCGGCAGGCATCCGGAGACCTCGATGAACAGCACGCCGTAGTCGGCGTCCGGCCGGGTCGGGGGCTGCAGGATCGCCCCGGACATCGACGCGTGTCCGCGCGGCTCGCACATCAGCAGGGTGCGCAGGTGGTCGCGTTCGGCGATGAAACGCTGCCGTCTGTCGAACATGGTCGCGCCGGGAAGGACGCCCACGCCTCCCGTGATCACACGGGTGGGCATCCCCTCGGTGTGCGAATCGACGGCGTGGTAGCAGACGGTCGAGCGCATCGTCAGTTCACCCCGGCGTCGATGAGGGCCTGGGTGGCGGCGCGCACGACGGCCTCGGTCTCCGGGTCGAGCGGCTGTCGCGGCGGGCGGCAGGCACCGCCTCGCCGACCGGTCATCTCCTGGCCGAGCTTGATGGCCTGGACGAACTCGGTCCTGCTGTCCCAGCGCAGGACCGGGTGCAGCCGCCGGTAGAGCGGCAGCGCCGTCTCCAGGTCACCCGCGACGGACGCCTCGTAGAGTGCGAGGCAGGCACGGGGGAAGACCTGCGGGTAACCGGCGACCCAGCCCTTGGCGCCGGCGACGGCGGCCTCCAGCACGGTGTCGTCGGTGCCGATCATGAGGTCGAGGCCGGGCGCCAGCTCGGAGATCTCGTAGCAGCGCCGGACGTCGCCCGAGAACTCCTTGACGCCGACGATGAATCCTTCGGCGTGCAGTTTGGCCAGCAGGTCCGGGCGCAGGTCCACCTTGGTGTCGATGGGGTTGTTGTACGCGGTGACGGGCAAGCCGACGGAGGCCACCAGTTCGAAGTGCTCGAGGACCGCGCGGTCGTCGGCGCGATAGGCGTTGGGGGGCAGACACATGACCGCCTGACAGCCCGCGTCCTTGGCGAACCGGGCGTGCCGCCTGGCCTCACCACCGCCGTAGGCCCCGACACCGGGCATCACCGTGAACCCCTCGGGGGCGTTCGCGACGGCCGTCTCGACGACACGGTCGCGCTCCTCGTGTGTGAGGGTCTGGTACTCGCCCAGTGACCCGTTCGGCGCGACACCGTGCATTCCCCACGCGGCGAGCCGGGCGACGCTCGCGCCGTAGGCGTCGAAGTCGACCGTGAGATCGTCGTGGAACGGGAGGCTGGTCGCGACGATGACGCCGTGCCAGGGCTTGCGGGTCTCGCTCATCACTACTCCTTGTCCGTCCTTCATCGGTGGCCGACCATGCCGGCGGTCAGGGATCGAGGTCGGCGAGCGCGCCGAGCGTGACGGGTGTCGCGACGAGCCGCTCCGCGGACTCGTAGCCCCGCTGTCCGGCCGTGAGGCAGTGCACGGCCGGTCCGCACATCCGCCCCTGGCACCAGCCCATGCCGGCCCGGGTGAGTTGCTTGACCTGCCGGTGGTCGTCGGCCCCGCCCTCGGCGCGGGCCGTCCGGATCGCCCCCGCGGTGACCTCCTCGCAGCGGCACACGACGGTCTCGTCGGTCAGCCACGAAGACCATGCCGTCGGGATCGGGTGGGCCAGGGCCAGCGCCCGGGCGAAGGCACGGTGCCGAGCCACCGCGGAGCGCACCGCGGCGAGGCGATGTGGCCCCGGCACGGGTGTGGCGCCGGAGTCGGCGAGGACCGATTCCGCGGCCAGGCGGCCCTCCCCCACCGCGAGTGCCGCCCCGCCCACTCCGGAGGTCTCCCCCGCGGCGTACAGGCCGGGAACGGTGGTGCGCTGTCCCTCGTCGACCACGACGACCGCGTTGCCGTCCGCCGAGTCCGTGAGAGCGCAGCCGAGAGGGACGAGCAGGTCGAGCTGCGGTGCGAAACCCCAGCCGACACCGACGGCGTCGACCTCGACGTGCCGTTCCGTGTCCGGCCGCGGGCTGCCGTCCGGACGCAGTGAGGCGATCCGGACCGCTGTGACCCGGTCGCTTCCTTCGGCGCCGGTGATCGCCGTGCGCGGGCGGAACCGGACGCGACGGCGCGCGAGGGCGGTGGCGTACCCGGCGCCCTCGGCCCATGTGCGGGGGTTGCGCAACAGCGGGCCGGGGTGGCGCAGCCACGCCGACGGGTGGGACGCCTCGCACACCGCGACCACCTCGACCCCGCGCGAGGCGAGAGCGGCGGCCACCGGCAGCAGGAACGGGCCGGTACCGCCCAGCGCCACGCGGTTCCCGGCCGCGACTCCGCCTCCTTTGAGCAGCGCCTGGAGGCCGCCGATGGTGAGCACACCGGGCAGGTCCCATCCGGGGAAGGGCAGTTGCCGGTCGTAGGCCCCGGTCGCCACGAGGAGCTTCGGCGCGCGCAGGACCCCGGCGGTCTCCTGCGGCGCCTGCCGGCGGTCGACCACGTGGACCGCGAATCCGTCGTCCTCACGGACGGCGGACCACGCATGATGCGCCAGGCGCAGTCCGAGCCGGCCCGCGGCCCGGCCCGCCGACAGCGCCTCGCACAGGGCGCGGTACCCGCGCAGTCCGTGGTGCAGGTCATCGGTCGGCATGGCCGCTCGCGCGTGCGCCGGCGGATGCCGCCAGTACTGGCCGCCGACGGCGGCGCCGGAGTCCACCAGCTCCACGCGCAGCCCGCCGGCCAGGGCTGTGGCCGCCGCGGTCATGCCGGCCGGACCCGCGCCCACGACCAGGAGGTCCGCCGGCTCACTCATCGTCGCCCTCCTCCGTCGTGACGGTCATGCCCGGACGTGCGGGTACGAGACAGGCACGCTGCCCGCCGGCCCCGTCGATGGTCAGGAGGCAGTCGAAACAGACACCGATCCCGCAGAAGACTCCCCGTGGACGGCGGCCGACGCGGGTGGTCCGCCAGGCGACCCGGCCGGCGGCCACCAGGGCCGCGGCGACGGTCTGTCCCTCGGTGAACGGCAGGGACTCGCCGTCGACGACGATCTCGCTCACTGCGGAGCACCTCCGGGGGTGAGGAATCGGTCGGGGAGCAGCCCGGTGTGCGCGGCCGGATCGGCCCCGCGCCAGGGGCGGCCGAGCAGATGGGCCGTCACGAGCGCGCCGGTCGCGGGGGCGAGACCGATGCCCGCGCCCTCGTGACCGCACGCGTGCACGACCCCCGGCACCCGTGGGTCGGGGCCGACGACGGGCAGATGATCCGGGCAGTAGGGCCGGAATCCGCGGTAGGCGCGGATCAGGTGGACGCCGCGCAGAAAGGGGAACAGCCGGCACGCCTGTGCCGCGAGCCTGGTGACCACGGCGGTGTTCATCGTCAGGTCGAAGCCGACGCGTTCGCGGCTGGCGCCGATGAGGATCGTGCCGCCGCGTGTCCCCTCGACGACGCACGAGGTCTCCAGTCCCGCGTCGGACGAGGCGACGCCCGCGACGTAGTCGGCCGAGTAGACCTTGTGCCGGACCATCGGCGGCAGCGGTTCGGTCACCAGGACGAAGCCACGGCGTGGCAGCACCTCGACGGGCGCACCGAGCCGCCTGCCGACCTCGCCGCCCCAGGTGCCGGCGGCGTTGACGACGGCGTCGGCGTGCAGGACGTCACCGGTGGTGGTGCGGACGCCGGTGATCCGGCCCTCGCGGCCGGTCGGCGCTCCGGCGACCTCGCCCTTGTGCAGGCGGGCGCCCCGCTGCAGCGCGGCTCGCAGCAGCGCGGCCGCCGCCAGGACCGGCTGCACCTGGGCGTCCTGCGGGTAGTGGACGCCGCCGGGGATCCCGGGCGCGAGGTGGGGTTCGATGTCCTGGACGCGGTCGACCGGCTCGATGCGGACACCGGCCGCTTCCTGGCGCGCGGCGAACGCGCCGAGTGCCGCGAGGCCTTCGGTCGTGCTCGCGACGACCAGCCCGCCCTTGTGTTCGAGCTCGAAGGTGTCCGGCCCGAGCTCCCGGCCGGCCTCGTCCCACAGGGTGCGGCTCAGCCGCGCCAGGGCCAGTTCGGGGCCGGGTTCCTTGTCGGAGAGGAGAACGTTGCCTTCTCCACGGCTCGTCGTCCCTGCGCCGACAGGTCCGCGGTCGACGACCGTGACGTCCATGCCCGCGGAGGCTGCGTGGAAGGCGCAGGCGGCTCCGACGACGCCCGCACCCACGACGACGACCTTCAGGGTCACCGGCTCCCCCTCTGTGCAATGTCACATGCCATGACGAGGCTATACATCCACCAGCGTCAGGACAACGGTGGGAACGGTGTCGGGTGCCGGTACCCCGCGGCCGTCAGGGCCCGTCGGCCGGCGACATCCCTCAGCCGGTCACTTCCACCATGCCGTGGGCTCCTGCCTCGGCACGGCGCATGTCGTGGTCGACGAACGCGTAGTGACCGGGCTCCGGGAACGTCGTCTCGACGAAACCGCCCTGTGCCGGGGCGAGGTCGAGCACCTGTGCGCCACCCGGCTGTTCCGGTGTGAGCAGGTGGGCGCCCTCCTTGTACACGGTGTCGAAGACCGTGCCCACGACGTGGAAGGCGACGCCGTCGCCCGGTCCGGCGGCGACCACCCAGAACCTGGCCCGTTCGCCGGCCTTCAGCTTCAGGGGCTGCTCGGTGTACTGGTTCGCGACTCCGTTGAACGCCCAGGCGTCCGGGGTGTTCCGGCGCATCTTCTCCACCTGGGCCTCGCTGCCCGGCGTTCCGAGGTAGAGCTGCGAGGAGACCATGACGTATTCGTGGTCGACCTCGGCCAGGCCCGGTGGATCGATGACGACCGCGCCGTACATGCCGTTGCCGATGTGCTGGAGCATGGGGGGTGTGCTGCAGTGGTACAGCCACGCCCCGGCGTTCTCGGCGCGGAACCGGTAAAGCAGGCGTTCGCCGGGCCGGATGGTGCGCATGGGGCGGTCGGGGGCCAGGGATCCGGCGTGGAAGTCGATGCCGTGTCCCATGCGTCGGTCGTCGTTGACGAGGGTGATCTCGAAGACGTCGCCGACCTTTCCGCGCAGAGTGGGTCCGGGAGCGGTGCCGCCGAAGGTCCACCTCTGTTGCCTCACACCCGGAGCGACCTCCACCGTCTTCTGTACGGCGCGCAGTTCGACCCGGTGGACGGTGCCGCCGGGTGCCGGGGGCAGGGCGGCGTCGCGGGCCCGCCAGCCGGTGGAGAAGTCGGCGGAGAGGTCGAGGGGCGGGTCGCCGTCGGCGGTCGGGACGCGTGTGTCGGGTGCGCCGTGGCCGGTCGCCGGGTCGTCCGTCACGACGATGTCCATCGTCATCCCGGCGGCCCGGTGACCAGGGAGGGTGCACCATGCTTCGCGGTTCCGGGTGACCGGTCCGAGGTCGAGGACACGGGTGTCTCCCTCGGAGAGCATCGGCGTGGCGGGGCCGTCCTCGACCTTGAGATCGTGGCGCCGGGCGTCGGTGTTGGTGACCTTCAGGCGCAGCGTGGTGCCCGCCGCGACCTCGACGCGCGCCGGGCGGACACGCATGTCGGCCAGGGCCACGGCCACCGTGCGGGTGGTGCCGGTGCCCGCGCCGGTATCGCCCCGGGTGTCACCGCCGCTGTTGGCCACGAGTACGGCCAGCACGGTCACGACGATCCCCACGGCCGTGCCCCACACGGCCGGCCGCCGTGAAGCCGCGGCGGCGGGGGCCGCCGGGCCGGACATGGCGGGCGCGCTCGCCTCGCCGGTGCCGGTGGACTCGTCGGCGGTACCGCTCATGCGAGTGCTCGCAGGTCGGTCGAGCCCTCGAACCGCACCGCCCGCGAGCGGCGGCGGTGACATCGGGCCCAGGGGCGGTGGTCGGCGTGGTCGTGCACGGATACCTCCGTTCGCTCGCGGTCAGCATCCGCCGCCGGCGGTGGCCCGCGCGACGGCCGTTGGTCCTCTGCCGCGGGCCGACGGTCCCTGGCGCGCGCCCTCCCACGGCGTGGGGCGAAACCGCGCCGGACCGCGCAGGGGCGGCCGGACGCTCCAACGGATCCCACCGCCGGGACCATTGGTCCCCTTCGCCGTCGGTGGTTGGGGCCGGAAGGCCGCCCGGTGGGGACCGCCGGGCCCCCGGTACACCGCTGCTCCGCCACCTAGCGTTCGTGACCATGGAGAACGATCAGAAACCACCGCGCAGTGCGCCGTCCGACGGCTCCGGCTGGCCGCTGGCCGCCCGCAGGCTGCTGAACCGCAGTGAGGTGTCGTCGGACGGGCGTGCGGTCTTCGGTGAGGGCGACCCGAAGTGGGAGGGCTTCTACCGCGACCGCTGGTCCCACGACAAGGTGGTGCGCTCCACCCACGGTGTGAACTGCACCGGTTCCTGCTCCTGGATGGTGTACGTCAAGGACGGCATCATCACCTGGGAGCACCAGGCCACCGACTACCCGTCGATCGGCACCGACTGCCCCGAGTACGAGCCGCGCGGCTGCCCGCGTGGTGCGTCGTTCTCCTGGTACACGTACTCACCGAGCCGGGTCCGTTACCCCTATGTGCGGGGCGAGCTGCTGAAGCTGTGGCGTGAGGCGCGGGGGCGGCTCGGTGACCCGGTGGCGGCCTGGGCGGAGATCACGTCCGACCCTGCGAAGGCGCGGGCGTACAAGCGGGCGCGCGGCAAGGGCGGGCTGGTACGCGCCGACTGGGACGAGGTCGCCGAACTGGTCGCGGCCGCCCATGTGCACACCGTCAAGCGCCACGGCCCGGACCGCGTGGTCGGCTTCTCGCCGATCCCGGCGATGTCGATGGCCTCGTTCGCGGCCGGTTCCCGGTTCATGTCGCTGATCGGCGGCACGCTGCTGTCGTTCTACGACTGGTACGCCGACCTGCCGGTCGCCTCCCCGCAGGTCTTCGGCGACCAGACGGACGTGCCGGAGGCCGCGGACTGGTGGAACGCCGGCTATCTGATCATGTGGGGATCCAACATCCCCGTGACCCGCACACCCGACGCCCACTTCCTCACCGAGACCCGCTACAACGGCACCAAAATCGTCGCGGTCAGCCCGGACTACGCCGACAACGTCAAGCACGCCGACGAGTGGATGTCCCCGCACCCGGGGACGGACGGCGCGCTGGCCATGGCGATGGGTCATGTCATCCTGCGCGAGTTCCTCGTGGACCGGGAGGTGCCCTACTTCCGGGACTATCTGCGGAAGTTCACCGACGCCCCGTTCCTGATCACCCTGCGCGAGCACGCGGAGGGCGGCCTGGTCCCGGACGGCTTCCTGACCGCGGCGGACCTCGGGCACGAGGAGGAGAACGCCGGCTCCAAGACGGTCCTGCTGGACTCGGCGACGGGCGAGCCGGTCGTACCGAACGGCTCGCTCGGCTTCCGCTGGGCCAAGGGCGAGCAGGGCCGCTGGAACCTCGACCTCGCCGGTGTGACGCCCGAACTGAGCGTGCTGGAACGGGCTGAGGAGACGGCCGAGATCCTGCTGCCCCGCTTCGACGAGGGCCCCACCGAGGGCGGTACGACCATGGTGCGGGGTGTGCCGGTGATCCGCGTCGGCGGGCGTACGGTCACCACCGTCTTCGACCTGATGCTGGCGCAGTACGGCGTCGGCCGGCCGGGACTGCCCGGCCGGTGGCCGGCCTCGTACGACGACGCCGAACAGCCCTGCACCCCGGCCTGGCAGGAGACCCTCACCTCGGTCCCCGCCGAGCAGGCGGCCCGGATCGCCCGGGAGTTCGCGCGCAACGCGGAGCGCACCAAGGGCCGTTCCATGATCGCGCTGGGGGCCGGCACCAACCACTGGTTCCACTCCGACACCATCTACCGTGCGTTCCTGGCGCTGACCACCATGACCGGCTGCCAGGGCGTCAACGGCGGCGGCTGGGCGCACTACGTGGGCCAGGAGAAGGTCCGTCCCCTCACCGGTTTCCAGCACCTCGCGTTCGCCTTCGACTGGCAGCGGCCCACTCGGCACATGGCCGGCACCTCCTACTGGTACCTCAACTCCGACCAGTGGCGCTACGAAGCCTTCACCGCCGACGAGCTGGCCTCACCGCTGGGGAAGGGCAAGCTCGCGGGCCGGACGTTCGCCGACTGTCTGGCGCAGGCAGTGCGGCTGGGCTGGACGCCGGGGCACCCCGGCTTCAACCGCAATCCCCTCGATCTGGCGGACGAGGCCGCGGCGCGGGGCCGCCCGGTCGACGAACACATCGTGGACGAACTGAAGTCGGGGCGGCTTCGGTTCGCCGCGGAGGACCCGGACGCGCCGGAGAACTTCCCTCGGGTGCTGACGGTGTGGCGGGCGAACCTGCTGGGTTCCTCCGGCAAGGGCAACGAGTACTTCCTGCGGCATCTGCTGGGCGCGGACGCGGCCGTCCGCTCCGAGGAGACCCCGCCCGAGGGACGTCCGCGGGAGGTGGTCTGGCGGGACGAGGCACCCGAGGGCAAGCTCGATCTGCTGGTCACCATGGACTTCCGGATGACCTCCACCGGCCTGCTCTCCGACGTGGTCCTGCCGGCCGCGACCTGGTACGAGAAGGACGACCTGTCCAGCACGGACATGCACCCCTTCGTGCACGCCTTCACCCCGGCCATCGCCCCGCCCTGGCAGGCCCGCACCGACTACGACACCTTCCTCACCATCGCCGACCGGTTCAGCGAGCTGGCCGCCGAGCACCTGGGGACGCGTACGGACGTGCTGCCGGTTCCCCTGCTGCACGACACCCCCGACGAACTCGCCCAGCCCGGCGGGGTGGTCCGGGACTGGAAGACCGGTGAGTGCGAACCGGTCCCCGGCAGGACCATGCCGAAACTCGTCGTGATCGAGCGCGACTACGCGGCCGTGGCGCAGAAGATGCGGGCCGTGGGCCCGCTGCTGGACACCCTCGGCACCACCACCAAGGGCGTCACCGTCCGTCCCGACCGGGAGATCGAGAACCTGCGGCACCGCTGCGGGACGGTCCGCGACGGCGTCGCCGCCGGCCGGCCGTCGCTGGCCACCGCGTCCGACATGTGCGAGGCGATCCTGGCCCTGTCCGGCACCACCAACGGCCGTCTGGCCACCGAGGGATTCCGCGAGCTCGAGCGGCAGACCGGCAGCACGGGCCTGGTGGAGCTGGCCTCCGAACGCGAGGCCGAGCGCATCACCTTCGCCGACACGCGCACCCAGCCCCGTTCGGTGATGACGTCCTACGAGTGGTCGGGCTCGGAGACGGGCGGGCGCCGCTACTCGCCGTTCGTCATCAACACCGAACACCTGAAACCGTGGCACACCCTCACCGGCCGGCAGCACTTCTTCGTCCAGCACGACTGGACGACCGAGCTCGGCGAGCAGCTTCCCGTCTACCGGCCGCCGTTGAACGCGCCGCGCCACTACGGCGACGAGCATCTGCACGAACAGGACCGCGCCGAGGTCACGGTCCGCTATCTGACCCCGCACTCGAAGTGGTCCATCCACTCCAACTACCAGGACAACAAGTACATGCTCGACCTGTCCCGCGGCGGCCCGGTCATCTGGATGTCCCGGGAGGACGCCGAGAAGATCGGCGTCAAGGACAACGAGTGGATCGAGGCGTACAACCGCAACGGTGTCGTCGCCTGCCGGGCCGTGGTCACCCACCGGATGCCCGAGGGGACGGTGTACATGTACCACGCCCAGGACCGCAACGTGAACGTGCCGAAGACCGAGGTGGGCGGCAAGCGCGGCGGCATGCACAACTCGCTGACCCGCCTGCTGCTCAAGCCCACCCATCTCGCGGGCGGCTACGCGCAGTTCACCTACGCCTTCAACTACTACGGCCCGACCGGCAACCAGCGTGACGAGGTCACCGTCATCCGCCGCCGCAGCCAGCAAGTGGAGTACTGAGATGCGCGTCATGGCACAGATCGCGATGGTGATGAACCTCGACAAGTGCATCGGCTGCCACACCTGCTCGGTCACCTGCAAGCAGACGTGGACCAACCGCACCGGTGTCGAGTACGCCTGGTTCAACAACGTCGAGACCAAACCCGGTGTCGGCTACCCCCGCCGCTACGAGGACCAGGAGCAGTGGAAGGGCGGCTGGATGCTCGACAAGCGCGGACGCCTGGTCCTGCGCTCGGGTGGCCGGGTCAGGCGGCTGCTGTCGCTGTTCTCCAACCCCGACCTGCCGTCCCTCGAGGACTACTACGAGCCGGTCACCTACGACTACGACAACCTCATCAGCGCCCCCGCCGGGCCCGACATGCCCGTCGCCCGGCCCCGGTCGGTCCTCACCGGCAAACCCGCCGACATCACCTGGGGCGCCAACTGGGAGGACGGTCTGGGCGGGGCCCCCGAGAACGCTGGCGGCGACCCCAACCTCAGCGGGGAGTGGGCCGAGAAGGTGAAGTTCGAGTTCGAGCAGACCTTCCTCTTCCACCTTCCCCGCCTGTGCGAGCACTGCCTCAACCCGGCCTGTGTGTCGGCCTGTCCGTCCGGCGCCATGTACAAGCGCGTCGAGGACGGCATCGTCCTGGTCGACCAGGACAGGTGCCGCGGCTGGCGGATGTGCGTGACGGCGTGCCCGTACAAGAAGGTGTACGTCAACCACGCCACCGGCAAGGCCGAGAAGTGCACCTTCTGCTTCCCGCGCATCGAGGCCGGTCAGCCGACCGTCTGCTCCGAGACCTGCGTCGGCCGGCTGCGCTACCTCGGCCTGCTGCTCTACGACGCCGACCGGGTCGGCGAGGCGGCGGCCACGCCCGACGAGAAGGACCTGCTGGACGCCCAGCGCGACGTCTTCCTCGATCCCTTCGACCCCGGTGTCGCCGCCGCCGCGCGGGAGTCGGGGATTCCGGAGGACTGGCTGGACGCGGCCCGCCGCTCCCCGGTGTACGCGCTGGTGTCGAAGTACAAGGTGGCGCTGCCGCTGCACCCCGAGTACCGGACGCTGCCGATGGTCTGGTACGTGCCCCCGCTCTCCCCCGTCCTCGACGCCGTCGACGCGGCGGGCGGCGACCAGGACGACCCCGACCACGTGTTCGCCGCCGTCACCCGGCTGCGCATTCCCCTGGAGTACCTGGCGGAACTGTTCACCGCCGGGGACACCGACGTCGTCGGCGGGGTCCTGATGAAGCTGACGGCGCTGCGCTCGTACATGCGCGGCATCTCGCTCGGCGAGGAGGGCGACGAGGCCCTCGTGAAGGCGGTCGGTCTCACCGCGCGGGAGGCCGAGGACCTGCACCGGCTGCTCGCCGTCGCCAAGTACCAGGACCGGTACGTCGTGCCCGCCGCGCACAAGGAGGACGCGGCGGCGCTGACCGCCATGGAGAACCGCTGCCCCGTCGAGTCGTCCGGCGACCCGGCTCCCGCGGACGGCCGCCGCGTGATGCTCGGCATCCCCACGCTGCGCCGCCGCTCCCCCGAGACTCCCGCCGGAGGCCGGCCGTGACTTCGCTGAAGGCCCTGCTCCGCCCCTCCACCCGCCGCCGTGCCGTGCCGCCGACCCCCGAGGAGACGGAGCAGCGGGCCATGCTGCTGCGGCTGTGCTCACTTCTGCTGCAGTACCCGGACCACGAACTCGTCACCGCGGGGTCGGTGTTGACGGCCAGTGTCGAGGCGTTGCCGCAGTCACCCGCCGCCGAGCACCTGGCGGCCTTCACCGACTGGTTCACCGGCCGGGAGCAGGACGCGCTGGAGCGGCACTACGTCGAGACGTTCGATCTGCGCCGCCGCAGCAGCCTCTATCTCACCTACTACCTGCACGGTGACACCCGCCGCCGGGGTATGGCCCTGCTCACTCTGGCACAGCGGTACCGTGCGGCCGGCTGGGACACCGACGGCGGCGAACTGCCCGACCACCTCCCGGTCGTCCTGGAGTTCGCCGCGCTGGCGGGCTCCGGCCGGGGCGAGGCCCCCCTGCGTCAGCACCGCCGCGGCCTGGAACTGATCCACCGCGCGCTGAGCGACTCCGACTCGCCGTACCGCCATGTCCTGGCCGCGCTGCTCACCCTGCTCCCGCCGGCCACCGAGGCCGACCTGCGGGCGGTGGCCGAGCTCGCCGCCCAGGGACCGCCCAACGAGGACGTCGGCCTCGATCCCTACGGCGAGGGCGCCTTCGCCCCGCCCGGCGCCTTCACCCCTCCCCCGCCGGCACCGCCCACCCTCACCCCGTCCCCCGAGGAAGGCCCCGCATGAACGCCTCGACAGCCGACCTGCTGCTGTGGGTCGCCGTTCCGTACGTCTGCCTGGCGGTGTTCGTCGTCGGGCACGTCTGGCGGTACCGGCAGGACCAGTTCGGCTGGACCTCCCGCACCAGCCAGCTCCTCGAACACCGCTGGCTGCGCTGGGGCAGCCCGCTGTTCCACCTCGGCGCGTTCATGGTGATCGCCGGGCATGTGGTGGGGCTCGCCGTTCCCGGCTCGTGGACCGAAGCGGTGGGGATCAGTGAGCACGCGTACCACACCACCGCGGTCTGGGCGGGGTCGGTGGCGGGCGTCGCCATGGTGGCGGGGCTGGGCATGCTGTGCGCCCGCCGCCTGCTGACCCGCCGGATCCGGCTGCGGACCGACCGCAGCGACAAGCTCCTCTTTCCACTGCTGTCCGCCACCGTCGTCCTCGGCATCACCGCGACCGCCGCCCACAACGTCTTCGGCGCCGGCTACGACTACCGCTCGACCGTCTCCGTGTGGTTCCGCGGCCTGTTCGTCCTGCAGCCCCGTCCCGAGGCCATCGTGGGGGCGCCGCTGCTGTTCCAGCTGCACGCCCTCACCGCCCTCCTGCTCTTCGCGGCCTGGCCGTTCACCCGGCTGGTGCACGTGTGGAGCGCACCGGTCGGCTATCTGGCCCGGCCGTACCTGGTCTACCGGCGGCGCGCCGGGTCGGCCTCCGCGGCCCGGCGCGCCTCATGAGCCGGGGGCCGTCGTCCGCGTACGACGCCCCGACCACCGTGGGCCGGCGCACGGGATGGCTGATGCTCCTGACCGGGACGGTGGGCTGGTACGCCTCCTTCCGGCTCGCCGTGGACGACCGGCGACTGCTCAGCGACCCCGCCTACCAGCCGTCCTGCGACATCAGTCCCGTCGTGAGCTGCGGCAGCGTGATGTCCAGCCCTCAGGGCAGCCTGTTCGGCTTCCCCAACATGCTGCTGGGACTGGCGGGTTTCGCCGCCGTGGCGGCGCTGGGCGTCGCGGTGCTCGGCGGGGCGCGCCTGCACCGGCGACTGTGGCTCGCGCTGAACGCCGGGGCGCTGGTGGGGGTGGCGTTCGTGCACTGGCTGATCCTGCAGTCGCTCTACGAACTGAACACGCTCTGCCCGTACTGCGCGGTCGTCTGGTTCGTCACCATCGCGCTGTTCTGGTACGTGACCTTGCACTGTGCGGAGCAGGGATGGATCCCCGCTCCACGCGGTGTGCTGACGGTGGTCCGGGACACGCACTGGATGCTGCTGGCCGCCTGGTACGGGGTGATCGCCCTGCTCGTCCTGACGCGCTTCTGGACGTACTGGAGCAGTCTCTGAGGGTGCGCGTCACGGGCACCCCGGGGGATCGTCGGCGATTTTCTCGGCGATGCGGCCGAGCGCGGCGAGTTCCTCGGGGTCGAGCCGGTCGACGAGATGCCGGCGTACGGAGGCGACATGGGCCGGGGCGGCCTCCTCGAGCGCGGACGCCTCGCCGGGCCCTCTCCCCGGCTCGTACACGCGGCGCCTCGGCCCGGACGACGCGCCCGAGGTGACGGTGCTGCAGCGCTGCTGCTGGGTGGCGGAGGCACTCGACAACGACACCCTGGCGATACCGGCGCTCCACGAGTCGCCGGAGGACGTGCGCGCCTGGCTGGACGACTGGCACACGACGGGACTGTGGCGGGACGGGCGGCTGCTCGGGATGGTCCGCACGCGTCGCACCGGCGCCGACCTGCACGTCGGGCGACTCGCCGTCGCCCCCGACCTGCGGGGACTGGGGGTGGGCCGGTGGCTGCTGCGCCGGGCCGAGGCGGCGGCCGGGGAGGGATGCCGGCGCATCATCCTCTCCACCGGCGCCGCCAGACCGCAACCTCACCCTCTACCAGCAGCAGGGATACACCCCGCTCACCGATGCGCAGGACGACGGCGTGGTAGGCCTGGCCAAAGCCGTCCCCGCCTGAGCACACCGGCACAGAGGAGCACACAGCACATGACGGAACCGACTTCCCTCCTGCTCTCACGCAGAGGCGACGGCACATCGGTGTTCGCCAAGGCGTTCGACGAACCGCCCTCGGACGTCGCCTTCGCCGCGGAGGCCGAGGGGCTCACCGCGCTGCGCGAGACCGGCGGCGTCGCCACGCCCGACGTCGTCCTCGCGGAACGCGACCTGCTCGTGCTCTCCGTACTGCAGCCCCGGCCACGCACCGAAGCCTTCTGGGAACAGCTCGCGCAGGTGCTCGCACGCCTGCACACCGAACGACGACGGGTACGAGTTCTTCGCCCGGCACCGGCTGCTGCGCTGGCTGGGCGAACCCCGCGTCGAAGAGGCTCTGGACCCCGAGGACCGGGCGGCGCTGGAGCGACTGTGCGACCGGCTGCCCGAGCTGCTGCCGCCCGGGCCCGCGTGCCTGACGCACGGCGATCTGTGGGCGTCGAACGTCATGGCCACCCCCGACGGACGGCCCGCGCTGATCGACCCGGCCGTGTCGTACACATGGGCCGAGGTCGACCTGGCCCACCTGTGGACCACGGCACCGCCACCCGAGGGGCACGTGCTGTTCGACCTGTACGCCGAGCTGACGGGGCTGGACCGCGGCTGGCGCGACCGCATGCCGATGGTCCAGCTCCGCCGGCACCTGGCCGTGATCGCCCAGTTCGACCCCGACTGGGGTGCCGCCGACCTCGTCCGCGCCGCCCTCGCTCCGTTCCGCCGGCGCACGCGGGGTCAGTGCTCGCAGAGTGAGAACTCCCGCTCGTAGAGCTGCTCGTTGTGCTCGTCGACGAAGAACTTGCGTTCCTGCATGAGCTGTTCGCGGTAGGCCTTGGCCTGTTCCAGCGTCATGGTCGTGGTGGCGGACCAGGGCTGCTGGGGTGGCACGTCGGACGTCGAGACGATCTTCTCCGACGGGTCGACCAGGAAGAACGCGAGAATCTTGCGATGTCCCGGGCGGGCGGGGTCCTGGAGGCGGAACGAGCCGACGCGGTGCTGCAGGATGTTCGGGAAGGCCAGGCAGCGGCCGGCCGGGGTCGATGCCGCTCCCAGTTGCTGGTTCAGTGCGTCTTCGTCCTCCAGGCCGTAGACCTCACGCAGACCGTTCTCGTCGTTCTGTTCGTAGTCCGGGTCGTCGAGTGCCACCCGGAAACCCAGCCGGCTCTCGGTGATGTTCTCGCTGTCCCAGTAATAGATGCCGGTCGAGACGATGCGCTCGTTCAGCATCCCCTCGACATGCCAGGAACCGCCGGGGTATTCGGGCTTGTCCGGGGTGAGTTGAATGGTGGCGAGCTTGACGACGACCTGCAGGCTGCGGCCGCGCAGGTCGATCCGGGCGGCCCCGTCGGGCAGCTCGGGAGAGGTGAACTCCGGGGCGTCCGGAACGGTCGGCCGACGGTTCTCCCACCAGTCGTCCAGAGCCTCGTCCCACGCACGGAGGGCTTCCTTGTAGGCCTCGTCGTCGCCGTACGCGGATGCGTCCGGACGCTGCGGCTTCGAGTCGTACCACCCGTAGGGGTCGGCTTCGATGCGCGGGGGCCGCGGGTGGCGCAGATCGGTGAGCACGTTCTCCAGCAGCGGACGGAAGCGTGCGAACACCTCCGGCAGGACGGAGGCCAGTGCGCGATGTTTCTCGGGGTGGACGTTGTTGACGTACGAACGGAAGGCGACGTCCCCGTCGTCGCTGACGTCGACGTCCGTGGGCAGCCACTGGAAACGCTCCGAGAACTCGTAATTCGAGTAGTGGTTCGTCGGATTCCGCCAGGCCCGCTCGGGCGCCCCGCTCACCTCCCGCACCAGACAGAACAGCGAGGGATGCACCAGATCCAGTACCAGGCCGTCGGATCCGGGATGCCAGTCCTGCTCCGCTTCCGGGACCTCCTCGAGCACCCGGACCGCCTCGCGCAGCCGGTCCCTGAGCTCGTCGTCGATCAGTGTGTCCGACTGCCACACCCCGTCGACGGCGGACACCTCGATGCCGGTCCGTCCGTCCCGCAACGCTGCGTAGTGCCCGAGTTCGGCGAGCACGTAGCGGACCTGTGCCCCGGTGAGGCCCTGGGCGAGCGCCTCTTGAGTCCACCTGGCGACGATGTGGGCGTCGTTCCTCTTGTCGAACCAGCCCGGCTTCGCCCGGATGTGGGAGCTGCACTGCGTCATCTCCAGTTCCCGCAGCGTCCGCGGAGTCGCGAGCGCCGTGGAACGAGCGGCTTGAAAGGGCAGCGGAAAGGCGGACATGCCGGTCAACTCTCCTGATCCTCCCGGTCGGTGGGCAGTGGCGGGAAGGATACGTGAGCGGACCGACATCACCGTCCGGCCGCCCGCTGCGGGGTCAGCCGGGCACGGTGGTCGCGCCACCGGAAGGCAGCGGAACCATCCATTCCAGGAGCGTGCCGGTCGGATCGAGACGGGTGATGCCGAACGTACCGTCGAGTTCCTCGGCACGACTGCGCAGGTTGGCCAGTCCGCTGCGGCGCGTGGTCGCCGGGTCGATGCCACGCCCGTCGTCGGCCACGGTCAGCCTCAGCACGCGGCCGGAAAGCTCCACCGTGACGTCCGCCCTGGTGGCGCAGGCGTGCCGGGCTGTGTTGGACAGGGCCTCACGCAGGACGGCGACGAGATGGTCCGCATGGGTGGCGGGCACGTCGGTGTCCAGCAGACCCGTCATGCGCAGGGCGGGGTCGAAGCCGAGAACTCGGGTGGCTTCGTCGGCCACGTTCAGCAACTGGGAGCGCAGTCCACCGGCCCGCTCCTTACGGTCGCGGTGCTGGAGACCGAAGATGGTGGACCGGATGGTCCTGATGGTGTCGTCCAGGTCGTCCAGGTCGTCCACGACACGCTCGATGCGTTCGGCCACCGTGGGCTCGTCACGCACACGACCGAGGGCCGCTTGCAAAGTCAGCGCATCGGCGAAGAGCCTCTGGATGACCTGGTCGTGCAGATCACGCGCGATCCGGTCACGGTCGCCGAGCAGCGCCAGTCGCTCCACGTCACGCCGGTGCTCGGCGATCTGCAGTGCCAGAGCCGCCTGGTCGGCGAAGACGCCGACCATGTCGACGGCCGCCTCGGTGAACGACGGTTTTCCGGGGGCATGGGCCACCTGCAGCACCCCACGAATGCCCTCGCTGTCGCCCACGGGCACAAAGAACGCGGGTCCGAGCGGCACGACGGAGGCGCTGCCACCCGATGCCCGCGCGTCCTCGCTGAGCGCCTGGCTGGTCACCGGCTCTCCACTGGCGTACACCTTCGCCGCCAGGGTGGTCACGGGCAGGGCGAGGCCCAGCACTCGGTCGGCCGACTCTCCGCTCGCGGCCTCCACGACCAGCCCTTCGCCCTCCCCCACGGGCCTGGCGAGGGTGACCAGGTCGGCGCCCGTCATCTCCCGGACGATGTCGGCGAGCGACCGCAGGATCTCCTCCGGCGGCGCCCCTGACAGCAGAGCGCGGGTCATGTCCGCGCTGGCGGCCAGGCGCCGCTCGCGGTGGCGACTGTCGTCGTACAGACGGGCGTTGTCGATCGCCACGCCCGCAGCGGCGGCCAGACTGCGCAGCACCGCCTCGTCGTCGGAGTCGAAAGGCAGCCCGCCGCGCTTGTCGGTCAGGTACAGGTTCCCGAAGACCTTCTCCCGCACCTGCACGGGAGCACCGAGAAACGTGCGCATCGGCGGGTGCCCCGGCGGGAAGCCCACCGAATCCGGGTGCTCCCCGAGGTGCTTCAGGCGCAGGGGGTGCGGCTCCCGGATCAGCAGACCCAGGATGCCGTGGCCCTCGGGGTAGTGACCGATGCGCTCGATCGTCCTTTGGTCCATGCCCACCGTGATGAACTGCCGGATCGTGCCCTCGTCCCCCAGCACGCCCAACGCGCCGTACTCGGCGTCCACCAGGTCCGCGGCGGACTGCACGATCCGCCGCAGCAGGTCCTCGAGCTCCAGGTCGCTGCCGATCGCCACCACCGCGTCCAGCAACGTCTGCATACGGTCCCGGCCCCCGCGTACCCGCTCGACGTGCTCCTGCAACTCGCTCAGCAACGCGTCCATCCGCAGCGGCGGAGCCGCCCCGGTACGTTCCGTCCCCGGCCCTTCGCCGGCCGCGGCGCCCTCATCCCCTTGCGTGACCATGTGACTCAGGATGCCCCAACGGCCCTACCGAAGAACACCCGCCCCTGTTATGGGCCACGACTCATGCGCGGATTCCGCGGGCCACTCGACACGGGCGCGCACCGCTCGGGCATGCGCCCTCCGGTCGCATCACCCACGCTGGAAGCAGGAGAACGACGACCACACCACGGCTCGTGATCGTCACCGGATTCCGGAGGGACCGGTCACCATGAGCACACACTTCACCACCCCGGCCGTGCCGCCGGGCCACCCCGTGACCTCGACGGACCACCCGGCCCGGCTGACGGCGGAGCTGGACGCACCGCTGTCCCGCTGGCTGTGGCTGGTCAAATGGCTGCTCGCCCTCCCCCACTACGTCGTCCTGTTCTTCCTGTGGGTGGCGTTCGCGGGGGTGAGTGTGGTGGCCTTCTTCGCGATTCTCTTCACCGGCCGCTACCCACGGCCCCTGTTCGACTTCACCGCCGGTGTGCTGCGGTGGAACTGGCGCGTGGCCTACTACGCCTACGGCACCCTGGGCACCGATCGCTACCCACCGTTCACGCTCGCCGACGTCCCCGACTACCCGGCGCACTGGGACGTGACGTACCCGGAGGAACTCTCCCGCGGCCTCGTCCTGGTGAAGTGGTGGCTGCTTGCCGTCCCGCACTACCTGATCCTGGGATTTTTCCTCGGCGGTGCCCGTCTGGCCTGGTTCTCGGGCGGCCTCATCGGGCTGCTCGCCCTGTTCGCCGGCATCGCCCTCGCCTTCACCGGGCTCTACCCGCGCGGGCTGTTCGACCTGCTGCTCGGGCTGAACCGCTGGGTGCTGCGGGTGGCCGCCTACGCGGCCCTGCTCACCGACGTGTACCCGCCGTTCCGGCTGGACCAGGGCGGCCAGGAACCGGAGGGGTCACCGTGACCGCCGTCCCGGTCCTGGGCCTTCTGCGTCGCCCCGCAGCACCCACGGTGACTGCCACGACGTACCGGAGGCCGCCGAGGGCTGCCGCCAGTGCCGCCGCCGGCAGCGGAACGCCGAGCCCGCCGACGGGAACAGCACCGGGAAACTCCGAGCCGCTCGGGCCGCCGGGGTGGTTCCTCCGCCCGGTTCGGGCCGTGGACCTTCGCACGCCGAGCGGCGTCGGGCGCGGTGACACGCGGGGCGACGCCGGGAGTGTCCGCGACCCGCCGGGGAGGCAGTCGGCGGGCATGGGCCGGAGGGGCGCAGGGGCGCCCCGTGCGGCCCTGTCCGCGGACGGGAGCTGTCATCAAAGGCCGCGCATCGTCCGGCCGTCCGACGGACGAGCCGATACGCACGCGGCGCGCCGCACAGCAGGGACCGGATGCGGAACCACGAGTCCTTCGGCATGAGGCTGCCGGTGGCCGGCTCCGGCGATGCGTACCGGGCCACGGTCATCCGTGAGCGCGAGGACCACCACACATGGTTCAGTGGTGGGGCACGACGGCGACGGGGCAGGTGACGTGGTGGATCACGGCATGGGTGACCGGGCCGGTGCGCGACACCCTCGGGCGGTCCGTGAGCCGGTGCCCGACGACGAGCAGTTCCACTCCGGACGCCGCCTTCGTCAACGCGCCCGCGGGCTTGCCCTGCACCACCGACTCCTGCACCTCGACATCGGGGTACTTGTCGCGCCACACCCGGAGCACGGCGGACAGGAAGCGGAACCATTCCCCGGCCCGCTGCGGATCGCTCACCAACCGGACTTCGCCGGGGCCGAGGGTGAGGGGGTCGGGCGCGCGCCAGGCGTAGAGGGCCCTCAGCCGGGTCTCGCGGGCGCGGGCCGCCTCGAACGCGAACGCGATGACCTCGTCACACGGTTCGGTGACGTCGACACCGAGCACCACGTCCCGCCGGCCGGCGTCTTTGGGGCGCTCGCCCGCGCCGTCGGCCCGCACCAGGACCACGGGCCGCGTCGCCTTCGCCACCACGCCGAGCGCGACCGACCCCACGAGCAGTCCGGTGACGCGGCCCAGCCCGCGCGAGCCCAGCACCAGCGGGCCGGCGTCGCCCGCCGCCTCGGCCAGGGCGGCGGAAGCCGGCCCCTCGACCTGTTCGTCGTACACCCGCACGCCGGGACATGCGGCGAGGACGCGTTCCTGGGCGTCCCGCAGGACGCACCGCGCGGAGTGCCGCCCCGCGGCGCCCGCCATCTCGGGTTCGCCCTGACGCAGGCGTCGGCTCCGTACGTGCAGCAGCCGCAGGGACCTCCCGCTGCGCATGGCCTCACGGGCCGCCCACTCGGCCGCCGCCAGGCTCTCGGCGGAACCGTCCACGCCGGCGACAACGGGCGACACCATGACATCCACCTCCGATGAAGGGCTCTCTGCCCGGCTCTCAGCATCGCGCCGGCAGCGGCATGGGCGCAGGGGCCGGCGGGTCCTCTCCATGGGGCCGTCAGGCCCATGGGGTCCCGTCCGCCGCCGAGGGCCGGTCCGCCCCTGCTGGTGCCCACTCGGCCTCTGGGCCCCGAGAGCCGGGCGACGGACGCTGGAGTCGTGGGCTTCCCATGGGTGTGCACGTCGGTCGTGTCGCACGGGGTCGTCCCCCTGGTGAAGGAGGATGAGCGATGAAAGTCACCGGTGCCGGTGCCGTCATGACCGCAGATGTCGTCACGGCCGAGTACGGGACGCCCTCCACCGCAGACCTCGTCGGCCGGAGCATCGTGGTGGGCGTGGACGGATCCGAGGCGTCCGTGGCGGCCTTGCGCTGGGCCGTCGAACAGGCCCGCGCACTGCGTGCGGAAGTCGTCGCCCTGCACGCCTGGGAGGCCACCGCGTCGCACCTGGCGCCCTACGCACCGGTAGCGGCGCGGCCCACCGCGGGCGAGGAGCGGGACGCGGCACGGCGACTGCTCACCGAGACGCTCCACCGGGCGTTCGGGCAGCGGATCGACAGTGCCGTGCACGCGGAGCTGGCCGAGGGCCAGGCTGTACGCGTGTTGCTGAACCGGGCGCAAGGCGCCCTGATGCTCGCTCTGGGACGCACGACGGACGTTCAGGGCGTCCCGCCACAGGTCGGTCCGGTGGGCCGGGAGTGCCTGCGGCGCTCGTCCGTCCCCGTGGTCGCGGTACCCGTGGGGCGTGCCCCCGAGGGGGCGCAGTCGAGCGGCGGGCCCGCTGTCGGCCCTCGGGGCCGACCGGCCCTCGGAGAGGTTCGGCCGGCCCGTGGTGTCCGGCAGTCGGCCGGCCCACGCTGTGACCGAGAAGCCCGTGGCGCCGTAGGACCGGCGCAGCGGGAGCAGCGAGAGGAGACGCAGCGATGACCTCCACGACGGCTCTGGCCGCTTCCCTCCCCGCCGAACATCGCGAACGACTGATGCGGTACGCCCGCGAGGTCTCCTTCGACGTGAGCGTCCGCCTGTTCGAGGAGGGGCACCGGGCCGACCGCTTCTGGATCGTCCGGACCGGTACCGTCGCCCTCGACCTGCGCGTCCCCGGGCGTCGCCCCGCCGTGATCGAAACACTGGGGCACGGCGAACTGGTCGGCTGGTCCTGGCACTTCCCGCCCTACGTGTGGCATATGGGCGCCGTGACCACGACGCCGGTACGGGCGTGGGAGTTCGACGCCGACGCGGTGCGGGCGCAGTGCGCCGAGAATGCCGAGTTCGGACGGGCGATCGCCGTGTGGATCGGTCGCGTGGCCGCCCACCGGCTCCACGAGACCCGTGTCCGGCTGCTGGATCTGTACGCCCCCTACGGCAGTGGGAGCACCTGATGATGACCGAGTCGACCCAGGGCAGGCCCGACAACGGCAGCCCGCACACCGTGAGCGATGTGATGACACACACCGTCGTGGCCGTCGGCCGCGATGCCCCGTTCAAGCAGATCGTCGAGCTCATCCAGCAGTGGAAGGTGAGCGCCCTGCCCGTGCTGGAGGGCGAGGGCCGCGTCGTGGGCCTGGTCTCCGAGGCGGATCTGCTGCCCAAGGAGGAGTTCCGCGACAGCGACCCCGACCGGTTCACCCAGCTGAACCGCCTGCCCGACCTGGCCAAGGCGGGGGCGCTCACCGCCGGAGAGCTGATGAGCACCCCGGCCGTCACCGTCCACGCCGACGCCACCGTCGCTCAGGCCGCCCGCATCATGGCCCAACGCAAGGTGAAGCGGCTTCCCGTCGTCAACGACGAAGGGCTGCTCGAGGGTGTCGTCAGCCGGGTCGACCTGCTGAAGGTCTTCCTGCGGACGGACGAGGAGCTCGCCGACGAGGTCCGCCGGCAAGTGGTGGAGCCTCTCTTCCCCGCCCGGCAGAACATCGTACGGGTGGAGGTTTCCGAGGGGATCGTCACCGTCATCGGCCGCATTACGGACACCTCGCTGGTTCCCGTCGCCGCCCGTGCGGTGCGCGCGGTCGAGGGCGTCGTCGACGTGGAGTTCCGACTCGCGTCCTGACCCGCGGTGCTCGGACCGGGGTCACCGCGTCCGCGGTGACCCCTCGTCGGGGAAGTCCGGGTCGAGGGCCGGGCGACGGAGCGGCCCGGACACCTCGCAGCGCACGTCCACGACGCCTTCCACGGACCGGACCAGTCGCACCGCGAGCGGAACGAGGGAGATGTCCGGGACATGGCCCGTAAGGGTGGCCACTCCGTCGCACACGCCCACACGGACCGACTCCAGGGAGGCCGGGAACCGGCCTCCGATCACATCGCGCCGGATCTCCTCGGCGATGTCGTGATCGTCCCGGAGGAACACCTTGAGCAGGTCGGAGCGGCTGACGATGCCCTTCAGCGCACCCTCGTCGTCGACCACGGGCAGGCGCTTGACGTGGTGCCGGGCCATGATGCGCGCGGCGCGGGCGAGCGGGTCGCCGGCATGGACGGTGACGGCCGGCGCGCGGTCATCAGCTCCGTCGCGGTCACCGCGGCGGCCTTGTCCGGTCCGGGACGAGGCAGCTGCGCGGCCCGTGGCGGGTCGCTGTCGCGGGTCTCCTCCTTGCGCAGCAGGTCGGCCTCGGAGACGACACCGATCACCTTTCCCTCTCCGTCGAGTACGGGAAGGGCGCTGACATCCCACTGCCTCATGGTCCTCGCGATGTCCTTGAACGCCGCCCCGCCTGCCAGGGCCACGACGGTGCGGGTCATGACGTCGTTCACCGTCTTCGGAGAGCCGTACATGTCGTCCTCCCGTGCTCGGGTACCGTCGAGCGGACACTCTCAGGCTCGGTCAACGGCGGGCCGCACGCTTGGGCCTGAAGGGCCCCTGCCCGACGCCGTGCGGCCCCGTCCGGAGCGGCGTTCCGCCCGGTCACCTCCACGCCCTTCAAGCGTGGGGAACGACGGCGACGGGTGCGAGGGCATGACGGAGCATCTCCTGGGTCACGGGGCCGATGTGCGGCCCGAGTGCGGAACCGCGGACGCGGCGGCCCACGACGACCAGCGAGGCGCGACGGCCGGCGTCCGTCAGATGAGTGCCCGGTCGTCCGATGACGCACTCGTCGAGCACCTCGACGTCGGGAAACTTCTCGCGCCAGGGGCGAAGGGTGTCCGACAGGTGCTCCGGGGAGATGTTCCCGTCGTGGAGCACGCGGAGGAGGGCGGCGCGCCGGGAGGCGGCGTCCATGGCGAAGCCGACGACGGAGTCATGGGGTTCGCGGGGGCCCAGACCGAGCACGACGTCAGGACACCGTACGTGCACGGACCCGACCACCGAGGGCGCCGGCGTGTGGGGACCCGCCTCGCCCACCAGCACAACGGGCCGCCTGCTCCTGGCCACGACGGCGGACGCCACGGAGGCGAAGAGAAAGCCGGCCGCGCGACCGAGCCCTCGCGAGCCGAGTACCAGCAGCTCGGACTCCTCCTCCGCGGCCAGGAGCCCCGTCACGGCGTAGCCGGCGAGGTGGTGTGCGGTGACCGGCAGTGCCGGATGACGGTGGGCGAGCCGGGCCCGCACCTCGCGCAGCATGCGTGCCGAGCGGTCGTCGCCGGGCAGCGCGACGGCCTCCCCGGCGAACGGCACGTAGACGGAGGGCTGCCCGCCCACGTGCACGAGATGCAGAGCTGCGGTCCGCAGTACGGCTTCCCGGGCGGCCCAGTCCGCGGCGGCGAGACTTTCGCCGGAGCCGTCCAGGCCGACGGTGACGAGGGGGGACATCCAGGCCTCCTGTGCACGTGTGGTTCCACTCTCGAGCCCGCGGAGCGGCACCGGGAGGTGCCGCTGGTCCCCGTCCGCCGCCGTTCGGCCCTGCACGGTGCAGGAAGGGCCGACCGTCCCCTCGGGCAGGGTCCTGCGGCCCTGTGACGGGCGGGCGGGAAGCGGTGTCATGGAACTGGGCCGAGGGCCGCACAGGGCACGGGGAAGCGGAGCGAAACCGCGCACCGTGCAATGAGGGCCCGCAAGAAGCGGGCAGGCCCTCGGTTCCGCCATGACCGGCGGCGTCGCCGCCGGTCGTCCGGCCGGCACCTTCAGGAAAGCCGACGCCGCTGAGCCGCGCCGCCCCGTACTCGGTCCCTGACCAGGTCGCCGTGCCCGTGGGTCGCGGGAGACGATCGGGGCGTCAAAGACGGGCAGGGCGCCCTTCAACGGCCCGTCGGCGGCCTCCCGGAACACGGGGACACGCACGGCGGTGCCGTCCACGGTGCCGGAGAGGTCCGACAGGACGAGGCCGGCGGCGCAGGCGGCGCTGGTGGATGTGCGGATGACCGGCTTGGGCGTGCGGGGGGGGGGGGGGGGGGGGGTTTGTCCCCCCCCCCCCCCCCCCCACCACCCCCACCCCCCCCCTCCCCCCCCCCCCTCCCCCCACTGTGTTTGGTGTGCACACCCCCCACCCCCCCCCCCCCCCTTCTCTGCTGGAAAAAG